>DATAOU010000267.1:0-25022 GCA_036265575.1 Pyrinomonadaceae bacterium | reverse complement strand
GCTGCGAATCCACCCTGGGCAGTTAATACTGGGACCGCCGCTACTGGGACCGCGGGCGTCTCGCGCGCACCCGTTACGCAACGCACAACTGGAGCGAAACCATCCCGCGCTCCACGCGCCATACTGCTGCTCGACAACGTTCGTCCGGACAAACTGCGCGTCACACCGGCAGACGTGGAACGTCGCGCTGGCCTGGAACGGCGCAAGCTGCGTGAGATGATCGAATTCTGTTACACCGAATATTGTTACCGCGCTGCCATCCTCGATTATTTCGGCGATCGACATCACGCGCGCAACTGCGGCAGTTGTGGCAACTGCAATCCGCAGAGCGCGGCGAAAGCGCCGTTGGCACGCGCCGAGATCCTGGGCGAAGCGCGCCCGAGCGTGCGCAATAGGAAAGGCATTGCGACGCTATCCGATGTTTCAGCGCCACGAGATTTGAGTGACGACGAGAACTTGCGCGTGCGGAAAATGCTGGCTTGCGCTTCGCGGATGAAGGGGCGGTTTGGCAAAACAGTGCTCGCCGGAACGTTGCGCGGCTCGGCGGCAAAAAATGTAATGCAAGCTCATCTTAACGAGTTGTCAACCTATGGTCTCTTGAGTGACATGCGGCAGGACGACATTCTGCTTTACATCGATGCTTTGTGCGTTGCGGGTTGCTTGCGAGTTAGCGCGGGCGAGTATCCAACTGTTTCCATCACCGAACTTGGGCAGCGCGTGATGCGGGAGCAGGAGCGGATTCAACTCGCGCTGCCCGGGTGAGACAGGCATTCATGCCTCTCCTCGTTTTAACTATGAAGAGTTTAGGGGATCGAAAGTGACAGACAGGAATGTCTGTCCTACTTAACGCACCACGCCGCTAATTGGACTCGAGGCGCTGGCATACAGGCGTTTCGACATCCGGCCGGCCTGGTACGCCAACCGTCCGGCCTGTATTGCAAGCTTCATTGCGTGGGCCATCCTCGCCGAATCCTGAGCCTCAGCGATTGCGGTGTTCATCAACACAGCGTCAGCGCCTAATTCCATTGCTATAGCCGCATCGCTGGCCGTGCCTACTCCCGCATCGACAATGATCGTCGCATCGGGTAATTGCTCGCGCATGATTCTCAAGTTCGCGGGGTTCTGCACGCCGAGTCCGGATCCAATTGGCGCCGCGAGGGGCATCACAGCCGCACAACCGGCGTCCAATAACTTCTTGGCCATGATCAGATCGTCGCTGAAGTAAGGCAGGACAACAAAACCTTCCTGCACCAGAATGCGAGCGGCTTCAAGAGTTTGCTCGTTGTCGGGAAAGAGTGTGGTCTGATCGCCGATGACTTCCAGCTTGATCAGATCGGTCTGCAAAGCCTCGCGTGCGAGGCGTGCGGTGCGTATTGCTTCGTCAGCCGTGTAACAACCCGCGGTGTTGGGAAGTATCTGTAATGCAGGATTGAGATGATCGAGAAATGACTCGCTGCTGCGATCCAGCGGCACCCGCCGGACAGCAACAGTAACCATCTCAGCGCCCGAAGCCTCGTGTGCGGCTTTCATTTCAGCGAAGGTGCGGTACTTTCCCGTGCCGATGATCAGGCGGGACTTAAACGCGCGGTCGCCGATCTTGAATGTTTCAGTTTGAGCTGGTGCGGCAGTTGACATGACTTGATTATATTCTGAGTATCCTCGACGGCCTAACACGACGCGTACATTCGCAGACTCATCATTTACTGTTACTTTTCCAGGATTACGACAAGCTAAAGCTTATCGGACAGAAACCCACCGCCGACAAAATGAACAATCTCAACGCGGTCGCCGGGTTGTAGAGTTGTCGCCGGCCATGCAGTGCGCCGCAGCACCTCGTGGTTCAACTCGATTGCAATCTGATCGGCGCGAAGTTTTAGATCACTTATCAGTTCCAAAAGTTGCAAACCATCGCTGACTTCCTGTGACTCGCCGTTGACTTGGATTTGCAATGGACTTCCAACCTCTAGCTGGCGGGATGAATTACGCGGCGGGTTTCGAAGGATGCACCCGCTGCATCAACTCGAATAATTACGGCTGCCCTGCCGGAATTGAACCTGGGAATCTCCGCGGGGATATTTGCCAGGCCGTGCCGGTTAGTCGTGACCGAATACAGCTGCGGTCTAAAGGCAGTACCAAGAATTTTCACAGATACAGATGCATGGTCCATCGGCTCTACCCGCCCTGAAAGTCGCCTCTGCACTAATATATTTATCGTGACGGCGTGTCCAGCCTTGAACGGCCGCTCATCCACCAGGCTTACTAATAAAGGGGAGTCGGGCGCCGACTTTTCCCCGAGCGGAGACATGCGACGCGAATCATGAATGGTGTAAGGGGACTCTGGTCGAACGACCTTGGGCAACTCTACTTCGACGGGTTGCTCAGTGCTGATCGTCGTTTCTTCAGCAGCTTCTGATTCAACTGTGGGTTCTTCAACCGGTGCTGCCACCGCCGGGGATGAAACTTCTGCTTCAACGCTTTCCCCCCGTTCGCCCATCCGCTTCAGATCTTCGATTCGTCCTGCGTTTATCGCCGCACAAATCAAACGATGCTGGCGTTTCAAACGCTGGGCCAGCTCGGCTTCGTTAAACCCCGCCGCGATCAGATCTTCATACCGAGAGCGTTTACTGGCCAGGATGGCTCCGCCCGAATAGACGAGCGAAAGGATTAAAGGAGAGTCAAGCCCCTTGTCTTCGGTCTGCACGTGATACACGACACCATCATGTTCCACGTCGGTGTTGAAGCCAGTTATCACAATCGTAGGTAAGCAAACATTGCTGGGTTTGGGTAGTGGTCAGTTCCGCCGCATTTGTCCGATAAACTTGTCCGACAAACTTTAGTTTGTCGCCACGTCACGACAAGCTAAAGCTTATCGGACCACAAATACTGCTGTGTTCGGGTAGTGGTCAGTTCCACCGCATAAACTTTAGTTTGGCGCGACCTCTCGACAAGCTAAAGCTTATCGGACCACAAATACTGCCGTGTTCGGAACGGTTAAGTCGCGCCGCTGGATCGAAGTTAACATAGCGGTTTTTTCAGGGTCAATTGACAAATTTTTCGCCGGCTTCGCTGACAAGAAGGTTGCTTGACACCCCTGATCACATCGTCTACGATTCGGCTTGTACAATGATTCTCAATCTTGGCTACGCATTTGCAGTCGCTGAAGAGGAAGCGTCTGCGCATTGATCTGATTTGAGCGGATAATCTTAAACGATGGCCTTTCGTCTTACAGACTATCTACCGATACTCCTTATCTTCATCGTCGCCGGCGGATTCGCGGCCGGCAATATTTTTATTTCGCAATTCATCGGCCAACGAAAGCGGACGCGCACCAAGATGATGCCGTACGAGTGCGGCAAAGATCCTGTCGGCACCGCGCGCGAACGGTTCTCGGTCAAGTTTTATCTGATCGCGATGATCTTCATCCTGTTCGATATTGAAGTCATCTTCCTGGTGCCTTGGGCAGTTGTGTTTAAAACACTAGCCAGTCCGGCATTCGGTTTGAGGACCATAATCTATGTAGAAATGATGGTTTTTGTTGCTCTCTTACTAGCCGGCTACATTTATGTGATTAAGAAAGGCGCTTTCGACTGGAACGAGAGTGCTCGGCGCGAAGCAGAAGGCGAAGCCCGACTGCTCGAGGATATGGAACAACGCAAACGGCGACCGACACGCACCGCCGCATAAAGGCAAGCGATTGTGTGACAGGATAGGATGAGATAGTTCTTCCTGGTCACGATTTACGATTGACGATTTACGAATTGATATGGGACTGGAAAACATTATCGCCGAAGCCCTGCCGGAAGTTTTGACTACGCGGCTGGACTCTTTAATAAATTGGGCGCGCAAGTCTTCCCTTTGGCCGGCGACGTTTGGTTTGGCCTGTTGTGCGATCGAAATGATGAATGCTACTTCGGCGCGCAATGATCTGGCCCGTTTCGGCTCGGAAGTTTTTCGTGCCAGCCCGCGACAGGCTGATGTGATGATTGTTTCCGGCCGCGTTTCCCGCAAGATGGCTCCGGTGCTGCGACGCATTTACGATCAGATGCCCGAACCAAAGTGGGTAATTTCCATGGGCGCCTGCGCTACCTCGGGAGGAGTTTTTGACAACTACGCTATCGTTCAGGGCGTCGACAAGATTGTGCCGGTGGATGTTTATATTCCTGGCTGTCCGCCGCGGCCCGAAATGTTGATCCACGCTGTGATGATGTTGCAGGACAAGGTCATGAAAGAGTCATCGCGTGATCGACGCGACGTTCCTGAGCAAGAGGCGCGCGAAGCTTTCGTTCCCGGCACCTTGCCGATCACTGACGGCTCAACCGCAGCCAGCACTTTACCCCCCGAATCGCGGCCCTATTCCATAGCTTCCCGGCACGAAAGGCGACGTTCTTCCTAAGCTCTTTCCTGAGATCGAACGTTCGGCACACAGTTGATGACGACTGGGGCAAACAGCGAAGACAATCTGCCGGAAAACGCGGCGATTGATCAAACTCCAAAATCACCCTTCGCAGACATATTGCAGCAGCTCAATGCTGAATGGATCACTTCGACCAACGAAGCGTTTGGCGAAACAACGGTGGTGGTGCCGCGCGAACACATAGTTTCAGTGTGCTCGCACTTGAAAACAGCGCCGCAAGCGCAGTTTGATTTTCTCGCAGATATTTGTGGCGCGGACCGCGGCGTTGAAGAAGAGCCGCGCTTTGAAGTGAACTACCACCTCTTCTCAACTACGAAACATCATCGCCTGCGTTTGAAGGTTGTGCTGAACGAAGAGGATGCGCATGTGCCGACAGTGACGGAGGTGTGGCGCACAGCTAACTGGCACGAGCGCGAAACTTTTGATTTGATGGGAATAATTTTTGATGGCCATCCGGACTTGCGCAGAATTCTCTTGCCGGATGACTGGCAGGGACACGCATTGCGCAAGGATTTTCCATTGCGTGGATATGAGCCGTACAGTTTGAAGTAGTTTCGAGTTTCGAGTTCCGAGTTTCGAGTTAAGAGCGAAACCCGAACTAGAAACTCGAAACTCGAAACTCGAAACTAATGAGCAGTTCCGTAAACATTCCGCCGCAGTTTGAAGTCGTCGATCGTCCGCTCGACACGCAGATGACGATCTCGATGGGGCCGCAGCATCCGTCTACGCACGGCGTGTTGCGTCTGGAGCTGGTGCTTGACGGCGAGATGGTGGTCAAGGCAACACCCGACATCGGTTATCTCCACACGGGGATGGAAAAGCTCTTTGAATACAAAAAGTACCAGCAGGGCATAGTCATCACCGACCGAATGGATTATCTGAATCCACTTGGCAACAACCTGGCTTACGTGATGGCGGTGGAGAAACTACTCCAACTGGAGATACCGGAACGCGCGCAGACAATTCGCGTGCTGACTTGCGAATTGCAACGCATCGCATCGCATTTGGTTTGGCTGGGAACGCATGCGCTCGATATCGGCGCGATGACCGTTTTCTTTTACTGCTTCCGCGAGCGGGAAAAGATTCTCAACCTGATCGAAGCTGCGTCCGGCGGCCGCTTGACGCCGTCGTATTTCCGTATAGGCGGTTTGATGATGGACTTGCCCGCCGGTTTTGAGCGGCGCGTGCAACAGTTCCAGGATGGTTTTCTAAAAGCGGTTGATGAGTTTCACACCCTGCTGACTGGAAACCGGATTTTTCAAAAACGCACGCAGGGCGTTGGTTACATTTCCGCCGAAGATGCGATCGACTGGGGATTGTCTGGTCCTTGCTTGCGTGGCAGTGGCGTAAATCTGGACATCCGCCGCGCGAATCCCTACAGCGGTTATGAGAAATACGATTTTGAAGTGCCAACTGAAAGCGATTGCGACGTCTGGGCGCGTTACATGGTGCGTATGCGTGAGATGAAGGAGTCACACAAGATTGTGGCGCAGGCGTTGTCCCGTTTGCGGCCGGGGCCGGTGAAAGCCGATGCGCCGAAAGTTGTCTTGCCGGACCGCGAAGCGATGAAGACGCATATGGATGCGTTGATTCATCACTTCCTGATCGTTGCCGAAGGTTTTGATGTGCCTGCCGGCGAAGTCTATCACCCGATTGAGGCTTCAAAAGGAGAGCTGGGCGTTTACGTGAGATCCGATGGTGGTCCAAAGCCGTCGCGTGTGCATTTCCGTGGCCCGAGTTTTGTGAATCTATCCGCACTGCCGCACATGTCAGAAGGCTGCATGGTCGCGGATATTGTGGCGATCATTGGATCGCTGGATATTGTTCTTGGCGAGATTGATCGTTAAATGGAGTCCGACAAACTTTAGTTTGTCGGACAGTTCGTTGTCTGTGGTCAGTTGTCAGTTGTCAGTGGCTCGCTGGGGTAGCGTGCAACTGATCACGAACAACTGACGACGGACCAGAAAAAATGAGCACTCAACCCATCCAAATTCAACCATTGTCGCAGCCGGTTGATATCGGCGACGAGGTGGCGTCATTTTCACCTGAAGTTGAGGGGGAGATCGATGCGCATTTGGCCAAGTATCCGGTGATGCGCTCAGCGATTCTGCCGTTGATGTTCATCGTGCAGCGCGAGCGTGGTTACCTGGACCCGCCGGGAGTTGCTTATCTCGCTAAGCGTTTGCGATTGCGGATCACCGACATCTGGGAAGTGGCGACGTTTTATTCGATGATCTACACCCAGCCTGTCGGCAAATATCACATTCAGATTTGCAAGACGCTTTCCTGCAAGATTATGGGTGAGCCCGGCATTACGGATCACGTTTGCAACAAGCTCGGCATCAAGCCGGGGGAAACCACTGCGGACGGAAAGTTTACTGTTTCATTAGTCGAGTGCCTTGGCTCCTGCGGCACCGCGCCAATGTTTCAAATTGGTTTTGACTACTACGAGAATCTGACCACAGAGAAAGTTGATCAGATCTTGGATTCATTGACTTGAGCAATGTTAGTGGTCAGTTGTCCGTCGTCAGTTGCAAAAGACTGTCGACGACGAAAGACTACTGACTACGAACTACTGACTACTGACTACTGACAAACGAGATGTTTATTGGCGCTATAGGATGTGAACCGCTACAGCTCGCGAGAGTTCATCTGGAAAACTCGCGCAGCCTCGACGTGTATCGCAAGAACGGCGGCTATGAAGCAATCAAGAAAGTGCTTGATTCAATGTCGCCCGACGACGTGATCAACGAAGTGAAGAAGTCCGCCCTGCGTGGGCGTGGCGGCGCTGGATTCCCCACCGGCATGAAGTGGAGTTTCGTCCCCAAAGATTCGCCAAAGCCCAAGTACGTCGTTTGCAATGCCGACGAATCCGAACCAGGCACATTCAAGGATCGCTACCTGATGGAGCGCGATCCGCACATGCTGATCGAAGGCATTCTGATCGCAGCGTACGCATTAGGTGCAAAGACGAATTACATCTACACGCGCGGCGAATATCGCTACCTGATCGACATCATGGATGTGGCGCTTGATGAAGCGCGCGCCGCGGGTTTACTTGGCAATAAGATTCTGGGGAGTGACTTTGGTTGCGAGATCTACACGCACACCGGCGCCGGCGCCTACATCTGCGGCGAAGAGACGGCGCTGTTGAGTTCGCTCGAAGGCATGCGCGGCCATCCACGAATGAAGCCGCCCTTCCCTGCCGTGTCCGGTTTGTACGCGGCCCCAACTGTTGTTAACAACGTTGAGACGCTGACCGCTGTGCCGGACATTATCAAGATGGGGGGCGAGGCTTATCAGAAACTGGGAACGGAAAAGAGCGGCGGCACAAAAGTCTGGTCCGTGTCCGGCCATGTCAATCGTCCCGGCGTTTATGAACTACCGATGGGTTATGACGACATGGAAAAGTTCATCATGGATGACTGTGGCGGCATTCTCGGCGGCAGACAGTTGAAAGCGGTGATTCCAGGCGGCTCGTCGGTTTACATCATGCGTGCCGATCAAATTATCGGCAAAGACGTGCGCATGGACTACGAGGGCATCGTTGCGGCCGGCTCGAGCGTTGGCTCCGGCGGCTTCATCGTGATGGACGAGACGGTTGACGTATTTGAGTCGACCAAAAATCTGACTGAGTTTTACAAGCATGAGTCGTGCGGCTGGTGCACGCCGTGCCGCGAAGGCACCGACTGGCTGGTGAAAGTTTTCAAGCGCATCGCTGCCGGCAATGGCCGTCCGGAAGATGCGCAGCTGATGCTCGACCTTTGCGACAACATCGAGGGTAAATCGTTTTGTCCCTTAGGCGATGCGGCATCCTGGCCGATTCAGTCGGCAATAAAACGATTTCCCGAGGATTTTAGAAAGCATTTAGTCTCAGGAGCTGCGTAATTCCAACGCGTCCTGAGTAGGAGGTTGTTATGGTTTTCAATGTCACGGTTCACAGGGATGAAGACGGAGTTTGGATTGTTGAGTGTCCATCGATTCCGGGTTCTGTTAGTCAGGGCAAAACTAAGGACGAGGCCCTGGAAAATATAAAGGACGCCATCAAACTCTGTCTTGAGGTGCGCGGAGAACAGGGACTTCCATTAACCATTGAGACAAAGCAGGTTGAGGTGGCGGCCTAATGGCTACACTTCCGATTCCCGATCACAAGGAAGTCGCGAAAGGAACGCTGAGGAGCCTAATTCGTTCGGCAAACCTGACAATCAACGAATTCATTAAGCCCACTTAACCAAATGTCCACAGAAGTAATCAAGGTCAACATCAACAGCAAAGAATTCGAAGTGCCCAAAGGCGCGCGACTGATCGACGTGTGTCGTGACAAGGGTTTCGACATTCCTTCGTTCTGTTACTACTCGGATCTCGCACTCCAGGCTTCCTGCCGAATGTGCCTCGTGCGTATCGAGAAGATGCCGAAGCTGCAAACGTCCTGCACCATCATCTGCACTGACGGCATGGTAGTTGAGACCCAAACCGAGGAGATCGAAAAAGCGCAACGTTCGATGCTGGAGTTTCTGCTCGCCAATCACCCGCTTGATTGCCCGGTCTGCGATCGCGGTGGCGAATGTGAACTACAGGAAATGACATTCGATTGGGGCGGACTCGAAGAACGTTTTATCGAGAAAAAGAATTACCAGCCGGAGCGATACCTGTCGCCGATGGTGGCAAACGATCCGCAGCGTTGCATTTTGTGCAAACGCTGTACGCGCGTTTGCGACGAGTGGATGGGCGAAGACGCGATCGAGGCGGGCGGCCGCGGCGCGAATACCGTCATCGGTACGTACGGCGGCTGGCTCGATTGCTCGCAGTGCGGCAACTGCATTGAAGTTTGTCCCACCGGAACGTTGCTCGACGGTACCTATCGTCACCAGGCGCGGCCCTGGGAGTTGGCGCAAACAATTTCCACGTGCAGCTATTGTTCGGATGGTTGCGAGATGTCGCTGGGCTCGCGCGCCGGCGAGTTGATGCGCATCGTTGCCCGCGATCGCTACGTCAATGGCCACAACGGCGAATTTCTTTGTATCAAGGGACGCTTTGGCCATCCTTTTGTGAACCACGAAGACCGTCTCCGCACCCCACTCATTCGCTACAAAAAAGGCGGCAAACTGATCCCGGCGACCTGGGATGAAGCGATTCGTTTTGCGGCCGAGAAGCTAAACGCCGTAACCGATGCGAATGGACCAGATGCGCTGGGCGTGGTTGGCAGTCCGCGTATCACGAACGAGTCAAACTACGCGCTCCATAAATTCGCAAACGAAGTTGCCGGGACAAAGAATTATGCGGCAACTGACGCCTTCAGCCTGAAACCATTTTTCGACAATCTCGCCGCTCCTCTGGCAACGCATCGCGACATTCGGTACGCGAAAACGATCGTCTTGATTGGCGGTGAGCCTGAAGAGCTGCAGCCGCTGACCGCAAAACAAATTCGCCAGGCTGTCAGTAATGGCGCTGCCAAACTGATCATTATCAATAGCGTGCCGATCAGACTCGTTGAGCATGCGGTTCAATTCGTTCACATTCGACCAGGAACTGAGAACGCGGCTGTCTGGGCATTGGCTAACGGTTCAAACGAAGCCAGCGCAGCGCCAAAGATGGGCGTCGAGGCAAACGAATTGTCGGCGCTGCGCCAAACAATCAGCGAGACTGAAGGCGATCTGATCATCATGTTCGGCGGCGAACTGAACGCCAGCGCGCAGACTGTTGTTGCTCAATTAGCGAACACCTTGCGCGCCGATTCGCGTCGCGTGCTGCTGCATCCGCTTCCGCTTTACAACAATAGCGTCGGCGTCCATGACATGGGAATGATGAACGGGGCAATGTCGGTTGCCCAGATGCTGGACGCCGCGGGTGGCTCAGTACGTGCGCTGTATGTGGCTGGAAGTTTTCTGCCCGAGCATCTGCGTGGCCGCGAAGAAGCTTTGGCTAAACTTGATTTTCTGGTGGTCCAGGAACTTTTCGAAACGGACACAACGGCATTCGCTGACGTAGTGCTGCCTGCGGCATCGTTCGCCGAGGTCGACGGCACGTTCACCAACAACGATGGCCTGGTCCAACGCGTGCGCCAGTCGATTGCGCCAGTTAATCAGGCAAAGCCGGACTGGATGATTACCGCAGCACTGGCTGCTGAACTAGGCAAAGATTTTGGTTTTGAGATGTCGGCGAGCGCCGTCTTTCGCGAGATCGCGGAACGAATTCCGGCGTACTCAGGATTGCGCTATCCCATCTTGAAAGACGAGTCAAACCCGGTGCAGGCGCGTTACAACATAGTCGAGCCGCGCGACTTATCGGCAGCGCTTAGTGAACTGCAACAGTCGGTTGCAGCGTTGCCTGACAATGGTGAGAAGTTGAATGTTACGCCCCAGGTCGGACACGAACTGTTTAAGATTGGAACTTTGACCGACAAGGTTTCGCAGTTTCATTTGCTGGCAGCCGGCAATCCGCGACCGGACACTGTCCGTGTGTCGCCGCTTTACCAGATAACCGTAGACGCGAAGTTGCAAGCCGAGCCCGCTGTCGCCGGCGATTGAGGATCATTCAAGCAGTTCAGAGTCCAACCTTTAGGTTGCGACTCCCGGCACAGGCAAGCTAAAGCTTGGACTCTGAACTGCTTGAGCGCTCGCCACGACTATAGATGAATCGGAACTAGTTTGGATCCAGCGGCGTGCGTCCTCTATTCACGATTCACGATTTACGAACCAGATGGATTGGAATAACCCATACATTCATGCAGTTACGCTGATCGTGGCAATCACTGTTGCCTTTCTGACGATCATGCTGCTGGTGGCCGCCACGGTTTTGGCCGAGCGGCGCGTGCTCGCGTTTATTCAAGGACGCGTGGGACCAAACCGCGTCGGCTTTGGCGGGGTGCTGCAGCCGTTTGCGGACTTCATCAAAACCATGATGAAGGAAGACTTGGTCCCTGATCAGTCAACGCGTTTTGTTTTTCTGCTGGCGCCGATGATTGCCGTGGTCACGGCCATTATGACGCTGATCGTCTACCCGTTTGGTCCAACAGTTACGCTTCCCTTCCTTGGCAGTTTTCAACTCGTAATAGCGCGCTTCGACGTTGCCTTGCTCTACGTATTGGGCGTCACGTCCGTTGGGGTTTACGGCATCGCGCTGGCGGGCTGGTCCTCAAACAACAAATACAGTTTGATGGGCGGACTGCGATCTTCGGCGCAGATGATCTCTTATGAGCTGGCGCTCGGCCTTTCATTAATCGGCGTCATTCTGATTTCCGGCACGCTGGACATCTACGCCATCGTCGAACAGCAATCCGGCTGGTATGGCCTGCAATGGAACATTTTCTACCAGCCGCTGGGATTCATTCTTTATCTGATTGCCGCAATCGCCGAAACCAATCGCGTGCCCTTTGATTTGCCGGAAGCCGAAACTGAACTGGTCGCGGGCTTTCACACTGAATACAGCTCGATCAAGTTCCTGCTGTTCTTTAACGCTGAATACATCAACATGATCACCGTTTCGATGCTGGCCACGACGTTGTTTCTTGGCGGCTGGAACGGGCCTGGCGTCGCACAGTTCCCGCTGCTCGGCGTGTTCTACTTTTTTGCGAAGATTTTATTCTTCCTGTTTTTGTACATCTGGCTGCGCGGAACGTTGCCCCGCTTTCGCTTTGACCAGTTGATGAGTTTTGGTTGGAAGTTTCTGTTGCCGGCAGCAATTCTTAATATTGTCCTGACGGCGACGATTGTATTTTTCACCTCCGGCTAGCAGCCGGAAGTTCCGAGTTTCTAGTTCCGAGTTTCGGGTTAGACGTTAGCCGATCTTCGCGCCGAGAGGGCTCAACTTAACTCCGAACTAGAAACTCGGAACTCGAAACTCGAAACTATTGACGACAACGAAATGAGCGCCCTTCTTTTCATAGTCTTTGCAGGTTTAGCGATTGGCAGCGCCATTGCCGTGGTGTCGCAGCGTAATCCGCTGTACAGCGCCATCTCGTTGATAGGTGTCTTCATCGCGCTCGCGTCCATCTATGTAACCCTCGCGGCGCCTTTTATCGCGGCGGTCCAGGTCATCGTTTATGCCGGCGCCATCATGGTGCTCGTAATTTTCGTGATCATGCTGTTGAACGTCGAACACGAAGAGCCGCGCCGCAAGCGATTGAAGTTTCTGGTACCGGCGGCCCTCGTTATGGCGGCGATATTGATTGGCGAAACGGCGTTCATTCTCTATTCCGTGCAGACGACTTCCGGACAAACATCTCGGACGCTTTCAGACGTGGGCTTGACCCACTCCATTGGCGAGGGACTGTTTACACTTTACCTGCTGCCTTTTGAAATCACTTCGATTCTGTTGCTGATGGCCATTGTTGGTGCGATGTCGTTGGCGCGGAGAAGCGGCCTGCTTTCAGGCAATGTGCGCGTAGTTCCGGGCACGCAGGTGCTGGCGATGGATATCGTAAATCCTCGGGCGGTTGGTGACCTGCGACCCGTGGAAACAAATACAACCGACGAGGCCGCGGCCTTGCTCGGAGTTGATCAAATGCGAAACGTGGACGAGTAAAAAGATGGAGCCACAACTTTCCTGGTATCTGGCGCTCTCGGCTGTTCTGTTCACGATTGGCGCCGCGGGCGTAATCATAAAGCGGAACGTCATTGCCATGTTTATGTGCATCGAGTTGATGCTGAATGCGGTGAACCTGACGTTCATCGCGTTCTCGAGTTTCTTTCAAGACGTTACCGGACAGCTTTTTGTATTCATTGTTATGACGGTGGCGGCAGCCGAGGCGGCGGTGGGACTGGGCATCATCATTACCATCTTTCGCAATCGCGAATCGTTGGATGTTGATGACGCGTCAATCTTAAAGCTCTGAACTTTGATCTTTGTGCTTTGTACTTTGTTCACGCCGCACACCAGGGTCTGGCGGAAGGGAAAGTACAAAGCACAAAGTACAAAGGTCAAAAGCGGTTTCGATGCAGGATAATAATCTCTTAAGTTTAATAATCTTCGCTCCGCTTGCCGGGGCGGCGATCAACTGGTTTCTCGGGCGGCGCCTGCGGAACGAAAGGTTCATCGGCGTCGTTGCTTGTGGCGCGGTCGCCGTTTCCACCGTTGTTGCTTTCTATCTCGCCTTTAAATCCGGCGGCGCGCTTCGTTCGACTGAGCCGGTCTTCGATCACCTCTGGACCTGGATACAGGTAGGAAAGTTTCGCGCGGACTTTGGCCTGGCGATGGACCGGTTGAGCGGCACGTATGCTCTATTCATCACGTTTGTCGGTTTCCTGATACATGTTTTCGCCGTCGGCTACATGCACAAGGACGAGGGCTTCTATCGTTTCTTTGCGTTCCTCAACCTCTTCATGTTTGCGATGCTGACCCTCGTGCTGGCCGACAACTTCCTGTTGATGTTCGTCGGTTGGGAAGGCGTCGGTCTTTGCTCCTACCTGTTGATTGGTTACTACATCGACCGCAGGGAAGCCGGCGACGCGGCCAAGAAAGCGTTCATCACAAATCGCGTAGGTGATTGGGGCTTTGTGATGGGCATAATGCTCACCTTCTTTCTCACCGGCTCGATCAGTTTCTTTAACAAACCGGCGCACGGTGTCACCAGCGCGCTGCAAACCATCGCCGGGATGTCGGCTGTCGATCCTTTCACTTGGCACGCGATCTTCGCCGGCGGCGTAACCTCGATTGCCATTCTTTTGTTCATTGGCGCGGCGGGAAAAAGCGCACAGATCCCACTTTATGTTTGGCTGCCGGATGCGATGGCCGGTCCGACGCCGGTCTCAGCGTTGATTCACGCAGCCACGATGGTGACTGCGGGCGTTTACATGATCGTGCGTTGTTCAGCGATTTACACGCACGCACCGACAGCAATGTTTGTGGTCGCCGTGATCGGCGCGGCGACGGCGCTGTTTGCGGCAACGATCGGTTTAGCTCAAAACGACATCAAGAAAGTTTTGGCTTACTCGACGATATCGCAGCTCGGTTACATGTTTCTGGCGTGCGGTCTCGGCGCGTTCACGGCGGCAATCTTTCATGTCATCACGCACGCATTCTTCAAAGCTCTGCTCTTCCTCGGTTCGGGTTCAGTCATTCACGGCATGCATCACGAACAGGACATGCGGCGGATGGGCGGGCTTAAGAAGTACATGCCCATAACATTCGCGACGATGCTGACCGGCTGGCTGGCGATCTCGGGTATACCAATCTTCGCCGGGTTCTTTTCGAAAGATGAAATCCTGTGGCGCACCTGGAGCGCCGGAACATTTGCGTTGCCGGGACCTGCCTGGAGCAAAGCGCTGTGGTTCATCGGCGCACTGACTGCGCTGCTAACCGCGATCTATATGACACGCATGATGGTGATGACTTTTTGGGGCAGCGAACGCTTTCGCGAAAAGCATATGGACCACGTAGATGGAACGCAGGGGGTTCATGACGACGCGCACCATTCCGATCACGCTGTTCACGAACCACATGAATCACCGTGGCTGATGACGATGCCTTTGGTTGTGCTGGCAATCCTTTCGACCATCGGCGGGTTCATCGGCGTGCCTTATGCGCTCGGCTCGCTGGTCGGGTTGCACCCAACGAATTACATCGAGCAAACACTCGATCCGGTAATTGCAAAGGTCCCGGGCGAGAAAACAGAGAGCGAGCACGCAGCGGCCGAACCTATTTGGCTTTCGCATCCGCCGCAACCAACGGATGGGGCACCCGCGTTTGTTTCGTTGGACGAACCGGCGGCTTCGCATTCTCCGGAAGAGATCCGAGCTGAACGCCTGTTGGCGCTCGTCTCTGTTGTGATTGCACTGCTCGGAATCGCGCTCGGCTGGATCATCTTTCAAAGGCGTCCGCTGTTGGCCCTGCCGCGCATACTCGAGAACAAGTATTACGTCGACGAAATCTACGACGCTACAGTTATCAACCCGATTAATAGCGGTTCGCGCGAAGGCCTCTGGAAGATTTTCGATGTCGGCGTGATTGATGGCTTCCTGCACACAATCGGCGAGGTTGTGTTGGAAGGCGGTCGCGCTATTCGTCATGTACAGGGCGGGTTCGTGCGAGCCTATGCGGCCATTATTTTGCTCGGAGCGTTAGCAGTGATCGGATTTTTTGCTTATTACGGCGTGCACGCAATGCGCCTTTTGCCCTAGTTACACAGCATCTTATGCAGCATCTTTTAACGGCCATTATTCTTTTGCCGGTAATTGGCGGGCTCGCCATCGTGGCCTACAGTCTTGTGCCCGGGCGGCGTGAGTCGAATTACAAATGGATTGCGCTGGCTTTCTCGGTTGCTGACTTCCTTATTTCATTGCTGCTGATCAAAGGTGTAGGCGCCGGCACACGCGATTTTCAGTTCGTCGATAACATCTTGTGGATTGGTGCAATCGGCGCGCGCTATCACGTTGGCGTTGATGGCATCAGCCTTTGGCTGGTCTTGTTGACGACGCTGCTGATGCCGATCGCGATCCTCTCCAGTTGGACGGCAATCAAGAAGCGGCAACTTTCCTACTACCTGTTCCTGCAACTGCTGGCCGGAGCAATGGTTGGGGTGTTTGTTTCCCTCGACCTGCTGCTGTTCTATTTGTTCTTTGAAGCTTCGCTCGTGCCAATGTTCTTTTTGATCGGCATTTGGGGCGGCGAGCGCCGCATCTATGCAGCCATTAAGTTTTTTATCTACACGTCGGTCGGCAGCTTGTTGATGCTGGTGGGCATCATCGCGCTTTTCTATATCTACGGAACTTTTGATTACGTCACGATTCTTGAGGCGATGCGGGCAGGCTCAACGACCCTCGCGCCCCGAGCAGAGTTCTGGTTGTTCCTCGCCTTTGCGTTTGCCTTCAGCATCAAGGTCCCGATCTTCCCGCTGCATACCTGGCTCCCGGACGCGCATACAGAAGCGCCCACCGCCGGGTCCGTGATTCTAGCCGGCGTGCTTTTGAAGATGGGCACTTACGGTCTGTTGCGCTTTAACCTGGGACTCTTTCCCGACATGTCGCGCAAGTTCGCGCCGGTAATGATCACGCTGGCAATCATCGGCATTATCTACGGCGCGCTGGTGGCCATGGTCCAACCTGACGTCAAACGACTGGTCGCTTACTCGTCGGTGAGCCACATGGGCTTCGTCATCCTCGGACTCTTCTCATTTACCGAATTGGGGATGCAGGGCGCGCTGTATCAAATGTTGAGTCACGGCGTTTCGACGGGCGCGCTGTTTTTGTTTGTCGGCTTTATTTACGAGCGCCGGCATACGCGTCAGATTTCAGAATTTGGTGGACTGGCGACGCCGATGCCCTGGTTCGCCACTCTCTTCGTGATTGCATCTCTGTCATCGATCGGTCTTCCGTTTCTGAATGGTTTCGTCGGCGAGTTCCTAATAATGATTGGCAGTTGGACTTCAACTGCCATTCAGTCCGCGTGGATTGCAACGATGCTGGCGGGCACCGGAGTCATCTGGGCGGCGGTTTACATGTTGTGGATGTTGCAGCGCGTTGTCTTTGGACCAGTAACAAATCCTGAAAATGCGACGCTGAAAGATCTCAACGCGCGCGAGCTTGGACTGTTGCTGCCGTTACTGCTGCTAATGTTATTTATGGGCGTCTTTCCACGTTTATTTCTGGATCGCTCAGCGGCGAGCGTCAATGATGTTCGCACGCGAGTAGCGGCGCCGCCCACAGGTGGATCGTTTGCGAGTGCTAAGCCGAACGGACACGGCAAACTGGCACCCTAACACTTAATGACTCAAGATAGAGAAGCTCCAGTAGAGAAGGGTGGCTTGCCCCCGCTTGGTTTGAATGGCATTCATCACGGGCGAGGGCAAGGCGCCCTTCCCTACTTGCAGCCTTTCCAGCTGGAATCTCTAAATCGAGACTGTGAGCCTATCTATCTATCTAAGATCAATGTGGTCTAAATCAGCCAACCAAAATGAATTTTTTTGCCCTTCAACTTTCGCAGCCTGACGTTAACCTGGCCTTAATCCTGCCGGAGTTAATCATCTGCCTGGTCGGCGTGATCGTAATGCTGTTTGATGCCTTTGCGAAGCCAACTCAACGTTGGGTCACCGGCGCCATTTCCCTCGCCGGGCTAACCGCTGCGGCCGTCGCCTCCGTTTGGTTATGGGTATCCTGGCAAGGCGTCAGCAGCGCCTTCAACGGTATGATCGTCCTGGACGAATTGCGACTTGGATTCACGCTCGTCTTCCTGGTCGTGTCGGCGTTGACGATCTTGATTTCAATGGTCTGGGTTGAGAATGAACGACTCCCGGCCGGCGAGTTTCATTCGCTGTTGATGTTTGCCACAGCGGGCATGATGTTTATGGCCTCGGCCGGCGACCTGGTAATTGTTTTCCTGGGACTTGAGATTCTCTCCATCGCCACCTATGTCATGTGCGGTTTTCGCCGCACCGACGTGCGCTCAAACGAGTCGTCGATGAAATATTTTATTCTCGGCTCTTTCTCATCGGCGTTTCTGCTTTACGGCATTGCCTTAACATACGGCGCGACCTCCACCGCGGCGGGCCTTGCAGGCACCACCAACATTGCCGAAATTGCACGGCGCATTCCGACTGCGCAATATCCGGCGCTGCTGTTCGCCGGCGCAGCGATGATGCTGGTGGGTTTTGGATTCAAGATTGCCACCGCGCCTTTTCATGTCTGGACACCCGACGTCTATGAAGGCGCGCCCACGCCCGTTACTGCCTTCATGGCTGCCGGTCCAAAAGCCGCCGGCTTTGCTTCCTTTATCCGCGTTTTTGTTTTTGCATTTCCTTTTGTCGCAGTCGCTGGTTCAGTTGGCGGCCAGGTTCATACTGCGTGGCTCACAGCGCTGGGCGTGCTGGCCATACTGACGATGACGGTCGGCAACGTGGTTGCGATTGCGCAGAACAACGTAAAGCGCATGCTTGCCTATTCGTCGATTGCGCACGCGGGATATGCCCTGGTGGGCTTCATTGCCGCCGGTGCGGCCGCAGACATGGAGCTTCGCAACGCAGCGATCACTGCAGTCATTTTCTACCTGCTGGCCTACGCGGTTATGAACCTGGGCGCGTTTGCGGTGGTCCAGCTCATCTCACGCACCGGCGATCGACGAACTGAAGTTGAAGACTACAACGGCATTGGCTTTCAAACGCCATGGCTGGCGTTTGCCCTGTCGCTGTTCCTGCTAAGTTTGCTGGGGATGCCCTTGACCGCGGGTTTCATCGGCAAGGTCATGGTCTTTCGCGCCGCGCTCGACCAGGGTTATTACTTGCTGGTTGTGGTGGGGGTACTGAACTCTGCCGTCTCGGCTTACTACTACCTAAGACTGATCATTGTGATGTTTTTCCGCGAGCGCACTACGACGTGGGACGCGCCGCGAATTCCGGCAAGTATCGGTGTGGCATTAGTGTTGACGGTGCTGGGCGTCCTTTATCTTGGACTGTTTCCCGGCCGCGTCATCGATGCCTTGCAAACACGGCGTCCGGTTTCTGTCTCCCAGCGATAGGCTTGAAACAATTTCAATTCCAGTTGCTGGGCCATAGGTGAATTTTCTTCGCTCCGGAGGAGCGAGATGTTTATAGCCACGAGCGCCCCCTAATAGTTCTTCGCCCCGTTGGGGCGAAACCGGCCGCGGCGCCTTTGCTCTCGGGGAAACGCAGTTGCGCTCCTACGAAGCTGCGGCAGAAAAACAATAATTGGGGTTGCGGGTCTATAAACGTCTCGCCCCTCCCGAGCGAAGCAAGCGGCACAGTCTCGTTCACGGTTCTGCACCTCCCACCACCGAGTTTTCATATTGGACAACTCTCAATCAAATACAGCGTCTCCGGTAACCGCCGCTGACTATGCCACTCGCGTTCAGGCCGAACTCAGATCAGCATGGCTGCCAAACATCTATCGTGAACGAGTTCGCAAAACCCGCACGCGCGCTTACAGCTTTGAGCAACTCAAGCGAGGAGCACGCATCGAGATTCAACACACTCTGCTGGGCGTGGAATTGAAGATCGGTTCGCGCCGACTTTTGTGTCCGGATCTGGCGACCGCCCGTTACCTTTCCGTTTTCGCCCGCGCCGGCTGCGAGCAGTTGGCAGTGCCTTACGACATCACAAAGATTTCGCAACTCGCGGACGAATTGGAATCGTCATGGCACCGCATGCTTTTGCTGGTTGACCATCTGGCGGCGCAAAAGTCAGAAGCTTTTCGCAATCGAATCAGGAAACTGCTGTTAGAAACTATTAGAGAAGAGGTTGCGGCGGCGGGCGCCGGAGCAGCTGTTCCCGAGTTTAAGCAAACAACTAAACAACGATCGTAGAGGTACAGACTTTAGTCTACCCCCTTGGCAAACACAGACTAAAGTTCATGCCACTAAGCACTCTCTATGCACACTTGACGGCTTGCGTACAATAACGAATCGAAGTTTAATAACCCGATGATTGAAGAGCCAATGGAACTAATAACCAGCGAACCACATTCGACCGAAGCCGACGTCCTGCTTCCCTTTCCGATCAAACATACTTTCTGCCGTTACGAGCCGATCGAGAAACGTATCGACCGGGCGCGCGTGCTCGTAGTCGATTGCCTGCTGCGCGATGAAGACGATCTTTCCGACCTCGCTCGTCACGATTGGGGCAGCGCCACGGCAGCTCAAATTAAGCGTGAACGCTACATCGCCGGCTTGGCCATGGAAAATATTCTTGGCAACGTCGAAGGCCTGGTTAAGAAACCGGTAACTGAGGTGGCGCACCTGGGGACCATTGCTACGGCCGCGAAGAAGTTTAATCCCGACGCGATCGTGCTCAGCGGCACGCTGCGCGACTTTGATTACTACAACCCGTCAGTGCTGGACACGTTTGGCGAATTTATCAGGGCCACCAGGATTCCGGTGCTCGCAATATGCGGTGGCCATCAACTGGTTGGGCTTAGTTTTGGCGCACAGGTGGTGACGCTGGACCGTCTGGAACAGCACGAGCAGCGTGAGAATCGCCCTATTGAATACCAGTACCGGTTCATTCGCATTACCGAACCTGGCGATCCCATCTTTCACGGAATGAAGAATCCTGAAACCGGTGCGTGGGATGAGACTACTGAAGCGCGTGTGCTGCGTGTCTGGCAGAATCACGGCCTGCAACTCGATCGGGTTCCAGAAGGCTTTAAACTTCTGGCGACATCGTATCTCTGCCGCATTCAGATGATGGTGAAGCGCGACGATGACCAGCTCATCTACACGGTGCAGTTCCACCTCGAAAAATCGTTCGAAGATTGGAACAAGAGCCGCACCCGCTGGGAACATCAAAACGAGTCGCGCGACGGCCGCATTCTGTTCGAGAACTTTCTGTTCCAGGCGCTGGCCCGCGGCAAGTAACCAAGCACTTTGGTCATTTCGAATCGAGACCCATCGCCCCCAGTTCCCTTAACTAAAGGAAGCCTGAGTCGTGCCGCCAAACTACTAGCCCGGCGCGACAAAGATCTCGCCTCCATTCTTAAACAACATGGACCACCGCCACTTTGGGCGCGTAAGCCGGGCTTTGCTACGCTGGTCCAAATAATCCTCGAGCAACAAGTGTCGTTAGCATCGGCGGCCTCGCTCTTCGCCCGCTTGAACAAAAGTATTGTTCCCTTTCAGCCGGCGCAGATGCTGCTGCTCGGTGAACCGCATCTAAAATCGCTGGGCTTGACGCGACAGAAAACAGCCTACTGTTTGCACTTGTCGCAGTTGCTGAACGAAAAACACTTAAACCTTTCTCAGTTGTCACGTTCCAGCGATGAAGAGGCGAAGGCGCGGCTGATGGAGGTGAAAGGCATCGGCGCCTGGAGCGCAGACATTTATCTGCTGATGGCCCTGGGCCGGGCGGATATTTGGCCGTCGAGTGATTTGGCGATCGCTATCGCCGTGAAGGAATTAAAAGGACTGAAGGTGCGACCCGCTTCAGACGAGCTGAATGAGATCGGCGAGCGCTGGAAACCCTTTCGTTCCGTCGCCGCGAGGATGTTGTGGCAGCACTACCTGGCGCATCACAAGGATTGGCGCAAACGGCAAGGTCGTGAAGCAAACTGTTAGTTTGCGTTACTTAGACTAGTTATTTTGAAATCGTCGACGACGTGGTCATCTGTTTGAGCGTCGTGAGATCGATCTGCTTCGTCAGCGGAACGTTTTCCATGGTCCGTTCGATCAGTCTGTCGACTACTGCTTTCAGATCGCCGGTCTGCTGGTAAACCTCCAACTGTTCGTCCGCGGAAGTGCCGCGCTGGAGAATGGTGTGGATGTGTTCGACTTCCTTGCGCGACCCCAAGGGATCCAGCACGTCGTCAACAAACTCTAAGAGTTCGAGAATCAGATCGCGCACGGGGACTTCTTTCTGCTTCCCAAAGTCGATCATCTTCCCATCCAAACCCCAGCGAACCGCCCGCCACTTGTTTTCCTGAATCAACATGCGCCGGTAGAGCCGAAAGCCCAGGTTCTTCTCGATCAACATGTTCAGCTTAGCGACAATCGCCTGAAACAAAGCGGCGATCGCGATCGTGTCGTCAACCCGCGTGGGAATGTCGCAGATGCGAAACTCAAGTGTGGGAAAGAACGGATGCGGCCGGATGTCCCACCAGATTTTCTTGCCATTGTCGATGCACTTCGTCTTAATCAACAGTTCTACATAGCGCTGAAAACTGCCGTACGAATCGAAATGATCGGGAATGTCGGTGCGCGGAAACTGTTTGAAGATCTCGGTTCGATAGGATTTGAGGCCGGTGTTATGGCCCATCCAAAAAGGTGAAGAAGTGGTGAGTGCCAGGACGTGCGGCAGAAAGTAACGAGCGGCGTTCATGATGTGAATAGCGCGTTCGCGGTCTGCCATGCCGACGTGAACGTGCAGCCCAAAGATTAAGAGCGACCGCGCCACCGTCTGCAGTTCCTGCACCAGTAGTTCATAGCGTTCGTCATCGAAAATCTCCTGGTCCTGCCAGCGTGAAATCGGGTGCGTCGACGCCGCCACAATTGCCAGGCCATTCTTGTTCGCCAGGCTTGAAATGATGCTGCGCAGCCGGGTGATGTCGACGCGCGCTTCCTCGATGTTCTTGCAAACTCCGGTGCCCACTTCCACCATCGACTGGATCATCTCCGGTTTGATCTGCTCGCCGAGCAGCATTGTGCCTTCTTCCAGGATCTCGACAACGTGGGAACGCAGCTCACGCGTGTGCGGGTCTACGATCTGAAATTCTTCTTCGATGCCGAGGGTGAAGGTACTAAACATGATGCTTGCTTACCTCTGGGTGTGTGCCAGCGCCTCTTTTATCATGCGCCAGTCGGGCGTTAGCTTGCGAATGAACTCATGTCGCACATGCTTGAAAGTGCTGGCCGGAGAATACACCGGACTATAAAGATCAAAGTGCACGAACCAGCTTCGCGGCGTTCCGTTTACATAAAGAAAATGCAGCACTGCGCTGGCGCGCGACTTTTCGTAAAAGCCGCCACTGGTGTCCCCATGTCTGGCCCAGCGTCGGGTAAAGTCTTTGCGGCGACTCAAGGTCCATTCCAGCATTGGCCAGCAATTGAACGCGATGCCAACTCCGCCCTCACCGTAAACATTGGTGATGTTTCTGATGAGATGCCAAACATCTTTGGCTTGTAATCTCGTCAGCAGGAGCAGCAGCGCCTGTTGCTTGTCAATGGACAGCGCATTGAAGGCCGCTTCATCCGTGGCTGCCTCAAAAAGGCCGGCGAGCTTGCCGCCGAAAGCATCGCGCAACTCAGGAGCCAACTCGGACCATGCTAGTTGCTTAACGTCTGTCTCAACCGTTTCCGAGTTCACTTTCAATCAACGTACGGTTCTCGTCAGTAAGGTTCTGAAATCGTAGCCCCACGCCGCGACCGGGGTTGTTGTAAACGACCTCCGCATTGGCGACTACCTGCTTGCCATCTGTTAGCGGAATGCGAACCAGCAGGGATGCGCCTTCGGGCAACTTAGCCTGCGTGTTCATGTAAAAGCCACCGACGCTAATGTCTTTCGTGCTGGCGACACCGGTCGCGTCAGTGCCGTCAAAAAATACATCGACGATCAATCGCGAACGGTCATAGCGACGTCGATCATCCGGCTCTGGTTCCTGGATTTCGTTGAGATCATCAACCACTGTGAGTCTCCTGAGTTCCGCAGATGTTTCGCCTATTGTACACGTTCAAGAGTCTTTTTCGCTGATTATGAAGGTAGGGACCATGCCGCCGCCGGAGCTGACGTTCGCCAGTTCAGTGAACGAAAGCCGCGTAAAAGCCGACTTTACCTTGCCATTGAACAATAACGGATCCAGGTCTACCAGTTGTTCGGCAAACTCGAAAGTCCCGTCCGCTTGCAAAGCCGGAAATGTCTCGCGAGCGGTTGGCACGCGTTCCTGCACCAGATAGTCGCCCACCTTCAGCGCCTCGCTCAATGCGCTGTCCCAAGCGTTTTCCTCCGCCATCCAACCAATAGTAATTCCGTGACCACCGTAATCGTCGTTGGGTTTCAACACCAGTCGCTGGTTGTTTGACCTGATGAATTGCAGCAGGTTGATTTGTTCGCCGTGATAGTCACTCGTTTCATCGCGCACCAACCTGGTCCAGGGAACGTGTTTGCGGATCGCCTCCTGTTCCGCGGAAGAAAACAACGAGGCGCGTCGTTGATCGGTCAACACCGCAAACAACGCCTTTTTGTGAATCAGCTTTGAGCGAAAACTGTTTACCATGCAAATGGCGCCGGCTCGATATGCGTCCAACAGCGCCGGATACTCGCGCATGACCGGTAAATATTCATTGACCAGTAAGCGCTTGTAAACGATGTCGATTTGAAAATCGCCGGCGCGCAGCCTGTTGTTACTGAATTCGAGTTCGTCGGGCGAACAGATCCGCGTCGGATATCCTTCCTTTTCAAAGTACTCCTTGAAAAGTTCAAACTCGTTCTGCGTTGGCAGGCCTTTCAGATCGACGATGGCAATCTGCGGCGTGCTGTCGGGCGTGCGACCGAGAAACTCTTCATAAGAATCGAGCAGCACGTCAAGCATGAAACGCCGGCCGTAGAGTGGCCGAACGTTATAGCTTTCGCCGAACTTTTTCATGACCGGAAGCCGCGAAAAAATTTCGTAAGCCGCGTCGACATAAGCGATGCCGGCCGGGCTCTCTCCATTCAACTCCACAAAACTGTAAGCCTTTTCAGTGAGAAACGAATCCAATCGCGCCGTTGGTGAAACGGCTATGTAACCCGGATCGATGCTGATCAGTTCCCTTTCAATTTCGGTGACGCCCAGGTCTACGACGATGGAGTCGTCCCCGATGGCAGCATCTTTTACTTTCTGGATGGCGGACCAAACGGTTTCGCAGGCGATACGAATCGACGCGAAGTCGTCCTCAGCGACAAAATGTGGGCGAAGATAAGGCGACAGCCGGCGGCCACCGAAGATCAGTTTCGCTTGCTCGAGTCCCTCGTCGAGCATGGCTCGCGACGACTCGGCCAGCTCGCTGTCGCGGAGAAGTTCGTGATAACGCGTGACGGCGTCATTCAACATAGGTTCAGCAATGGATCGTAAACAAGAATGCTTCAGGAGGGCGTTAGAGTATCACAGCCCCCACGTGACGGTTAACCAGAGATGACAAGGGGATAATTCAAGAAGCAGAATTTAACAGGTCGGGAAGGGTGGCTTGCCCCCGCTCC
>DATAOU010000266.1:0-5852 GCA_036265575.1 Pyrinomonadaceae bacterium | reverse complement strand
AAAAGCAATGACGATGAACAAGAGCAGCACGCCGCTGATCCAGGTTATTTCTCGTGGCGGATAGTAAGCGCGCAGAAAGAACACGCTGAACATGTGAATGAAGAGCGTGGCAATCATTAAATTCGCCGACCAACTGTGAATTGAGCGAATCAGCCAGCCGAACTTTACTTCGGTGATGATGAACTGCACGCTCTCAAAGGCATTTTCCGAGCTGGGCCGGTAGTAGAGCAGCAGCAGGATTCCGGTTGCCACCTGGACGGTGAAGAGAAACAGCGTCATGCCGCCGAAGTAGTACCAGATCGAATGGCGGTGAAGCGGAACTTCTTTCTTTTTGGCCATCGCTGCGAGCGTGCCGATAGACAAGCGCTCATCAAACCAGTCAACGATGGGTTGGATCTTCACGATTGTTTAGGATCTGGTTACAACAACGTCGTCGCCGCGCGTGTTCACCTGGAACTCTTCCAGGGGACGCGGTGGCGGCCCCCCAATGTTTTTGCCACTCAAGTTGTATTGACCGTTGTGGCAGGCACACCAGATCTGTTTGGTTTCCGGTTTGTACTGCACAATGCACTCGAGGTGAGTGCAGACTGCGGATAGCGCTTTAAATTCTCCGGTGGCAGTGTGAACGAGAATGCCGGGCTTGTTGCCGAATTTAAAAATCTTTCCCGAGTTGACGGGCACCTCACTCAATTTCGCTGCGATTACCGAGTTCTCAGCCGACTCAATAATCCGGGGCGGCTGCATGAACTTGAAGATTGGATAAAGAATCGCACCAAGTGTCGCAAACGCGCTGGTGCCGAGCAGATAATCGAGAAACCGCCGTCGAGTTGGTGATGGCGGCGGCGCAGCGGAGGAAATATGGTTAGGGCGGGGCAGGGAACTCTGTCCCATTTGTTCTAGCCTCCCTGAGTTGGATTCGAGCAGTAAACGCGCAGACCTAACCTCGTTGATCCGGTGACTGCATTACCGGGTCAGCATTGATAAGCGCCGTGGCAGTTTCGCCTCAAGCAACTTTTCGCGGCCGGTCTGCCACCAGAAAAACCACAGCAATGGCCACCCAGAATGCGGCTCTTATCCAGTTCTGCGTCTGGAACGCTTCAAGGGTTGCCAATCCAAAAAACAGCGCGAAGATAGTAAAATTTGTGCTGAGACGCAGCCCTTTCATGGCCTCCTCCTCGCCTTATTGCGCCGTTGGTAACGCGGCAAATACCTCATTTCGTTTGCTCTCGCCTTTACAGCAAGCTCCAGCCGCGAATGCCGAAGCTGGAGCTTGCTGCCTCAAACTTTTGTCACGCGCCCGTGGTTATTCCTTTCGTCCAAAGTAAAAGCGCAACGACGTGTAGGGCATGTGCGCGTGATAGTTCTGCGGTCGTGGACCAACCACCAGGCTCTCGGTGTAACTGTAATACTGGTAGCCCAAATTCCAATCAAGGTGCCGGTTAACCCGGAACGCGAGCCGAACTTCCGGTGACTGAAATTTCATGGGATACGAATTGATTAATATTCCCGGCGTGCCGGTGGGATCGGCAATCCGACTACCCTGGCCGTCATCCTGATTTACTCGGTACGTTGCAAACAACGTTAGGCGGCGAGCGAGTACTGCTGTTGTGTCGAGGAAGAAGAAATTGTTCCTCACGAAGTAAAGGCTATGGCCCTGGGGATGTCTAATGCTGTTGTAGAAATAATCAACCACGGCATCGCTATCCACCCAGGAGTAATTGTAGCCGCCGCTGAATGACAGGCGTGAATTCGGCGTCCAGTCAATGTTTGTCGTGAACAGGCGGGATTTAACGTCGACGCCGAAATCCTGCAGTGAGACGCCGGCGATTTCGGAAGGATTAGCGTTGTTCCTGGTAATTAACGACGCGTTGAAAGACAGTTTCTTGTTGGGCGAGTACCTGCTCTTGGCGCGGATATTGGTGTAGTTGTAATTACCAATACGAGTAAACACATTGTCAGCAGTGCCGTGTTCGGCGTCAAAGAAGATAGTCCAATTCTGGATCGGCCGCGCCTTAAACCCGCCAAAGAATGCATGCGTGTGGTTTTCTTCTGATTCCGTTTCGGTGGTGCGGGCCGGAGGCGGCGTTACCGAGCCACTCGAGCCGAGATTGAAACCATCAAAGCTTTGGTCGATTCGACGGTTACCGTAGCGATAGCCAAAATGCACTGCGTAGCGAGCGTTGAATTGGTAGTCACCTTCAATCGTGTCCTGGTATTTCTTGTATTTCGTAACCTTGCGCGCATCCAGGTTGCTAAAGGAAATGGTGTCAGTCCTCAGCGTTGCTCCCGAACCCCTGGTTATCGAAAAGAAATCGCTGAACACCGAGGTGCCGTCGATGGTGAAATCCTCGTACTTGAAAGTGTTTGAGATGCGGAACTTATCTGTCGCCAAATAAGTCGCGCCCAAATCGAACAGTGTGTTTGGCCGGGTCGCGGTTCCAGTAATGGTGTAATTTCCCAGGTTGAGAATATTCGGGGTCGCCGCAAGAGGACCGGGAGGCCATCCGGTGATTCTCGGATTGATGTTCCGTCCGGTGGAGTTTTCTATGAAAGCAAAATCCGAAGTCGCCTTGCTGTAAACGATGCGTGAGGTAATATCCAGCTTTTTCGCCACCAGCGTGTGCGCGCTAAACCTCGTATAGTTAACGCTACCTCTTGTAGGTTCATTGCGGGTGAAGCTTGTTAACGACGCCGCCGTAGGATTCACGTTTATACCGGGCACAGCTCCTAGGTTGGTAAAACTATCGTCGCGAAAACGGCGAAAGCCCTGCTGGAAAGAAAAATCGAGCCAGCCAATTCTCCCATCAGCGCCGAGGCGAAAATCGTTGGCCCGCGAGCGCAGGTTCTGAAGAAAGTTAAACTCGCCACCGCCGTAATGATAGTTTGAGAAAGCTGGGCCGCTATATCTCTCAGGCGAAAAGCCAATATTGAATCTGATCTTTTCGTTCTTGGGCAGGAGGGTGAGATCGAAATCTCCCATCTCCGTTCGCGTGTTGTAACCGTGCTCGCCAGTTACTGGATTAGGCGCCACACTGAAGTTCGCCGGCGAGAATACCCAGTTTGGGTTCGCCAGGTTGTTGAGAAATCTGAAATATTTGAAGCGGCGATAATTCGCGTCAAAGCGATACCATTTTGCTTTTTCAGCGTTTATTCGCAGGTGGCTGTAGGGATCGGCGCCCCAACCGGTGGAAGTTACCAGCAGGTTCTCGAATAAGACACCCTTGCCTTCTTTTGCCCGCATTAAAAAGCTGGAATCGAATATGCGCGGCCCCGCTTTGTAGTTCAGATCGCTTTGATACTTGTTGATGTCACCGTTAACGCGCAGGCCGCGATAGCCGACTTCAATACTGCCGGTCACGGTGTAATCCTCCGTATCGTCGTTTGCAGCCGTGCTTGTTGTTGGAGTTTCCGCTGCCTTCTTTGCAGTCGGTGACGGCGCGGGTGTCTGCGCCACTACGGCGCTTGAAAACATCAGTATGCTGAGTGCCACTCCGGCCAGTATTTGCGGCACTTTTTCGACGTTGCTTTTCATCTGTCAATCCTCGCGATCATGTATGCGTTTCCTTTTCCGGTGAGACCAAAAGGGCCTCACCGGAAATTCGCCACGGACACGACTCATCTGAAGAAGACGGGACTGGTATGTGACCCATGAATCTTCACGTGACAGGCCGTGCAGTTTCCATACTGCGCATTTTGGTTATGTTGCGGACCAGCCGGCTCCAGGGCCCCCACATCATGGGCCACGCTATGGCAAGTCAGACAAAGCTGGTTTACCGCGCTGAACCTCAAGAGTCTGGGGTTCGACGACCCATGCGGTGTGTGACAGGCTACGCAACCTTCAGTCTTCACCGGAGCATGTTCGTAAGTAAACGGACCTTGCTTGTCAGCGTGACACTTGATGCATGCCGCATCGGCGCCGGTAGCTAATCTCGTTTGTTTAAGTTCAAAGCCGCCGTGCGGATTGTGACAATCGCTGCACTTCATAGCGCCTTCGAGAACCTTGTGGTGGAACGGGGCACTAAACGCTGGTTTCACCTCGCCGTGACAGCTCAGGCAGAGCTGGGGCTCGCTGTTTTTCAACATCTTCAGCGTGGAGAATCCCGGCTTTTCCGCGTTCGCGCGGGTTACGAAAACGTTGGAGCTGGCCAGATTTTTTCCGGCCACGCTGTCATGAGGCGAATGGCATTCAGTACAACCGACGTCATTGCGCCAGTGCTCGCCGCGGCGGAAGTTGTTGTGTTCTTCCTTGCCGGCATGGCAGGTAAGACAAGTCTCTGAAATTTCTTTCGACGACTTGTTTTTGAAGGAGATGATCTTCGCCGGATCAGCTTCTTCAGCATGCGCCTTACCAGGACCGTGACAGGATTCGCATCCAGTCACTTTCTTTTTCCATGAGCTTATTGTTGCCAGCTTGGCGTGTGATGTGTGCGAGTAGTTTTTGAACTGATCTTCGTGGCAGTCTTTACAAGCTTCACTACCGATATAGCCATTCTCGACGGTAGGGGTGCTTGTGGGTTTGGGATCGTCGCCGGGCCCGAACGCTTGCGAACTCCTGGTCGCAGCCAGCCACAGCACAATGCCTAACACGGAACCACAGACCAGCAGCAGCTTGAACGCTTTGGTCAATTTCAATCGCGGCCTCCTTACAGGGCTGAAAAGCCTATTCGACGCTTCCGAAAAGTTCAGGTAAGTCTTAAGAAAATCAAGGCGAGTGTTTGAGTCTCCCCAGTGTTAACCGATTCGGCGCGACTTTTGTCGAAGAGATCTTCTTAATCAATACAAATAGCAAACAAGATAAATCGTTCGACAGTCTGCGTATGTGCTCAAACACACATTAAATGAGCTAACAACTCTAAGGACCTTCAAGTATCAATTCTCAAGCTCTGGTCGCCCGGCCCCCCATCGGCAAGCGCCGTGCCGACTTACCAAGGCGTTCTAATCGAACAATCTCTAGCCGCTATCAGCCGTTTCAATGGGAGTTTTCGCCCAATGCACTGTGGAAGTTTCCACAAAAGTGTCCAGAGTTGAAGGGGATTCACCAAATTTCCCAATCCGAGCTGCGCCGGTGGGCGGCATGCGCGTTGCTCCTGTAGTGTCGGGAACCCAAAGCTCGAGCGAATGGAGCAGCGGCTGGCTGCTCAGAGAGCGAGTCAGGGAGAAATGGAGGCAGACACCATGGCAAAAGATGACCGGGACATCCTCGAACTGCTTAAGGAAGAATTGGCCTTCATTGAGCAAGGCGGTTACGGACGCTCGGTCCGCACGCCGTGGCTACCAAGATCTGCCTTTCAGGACTCCCTGACCTGCCTTAACTATGGTTATCCGTATCGCGCGCATCCGTGCAGCGAATGTCACCTGACAGACTTTGTCGATGAAAAGCATCAAGGTGAGGACGTTCCGTGCCACTACATTCCTTTGAATGAAGCGGGCGAGACGATTGAGGATCTTGAAGCTCAGGACAATCAGGCGAAGCTGGAAGCAACACTGAAGCAGTGGATGCGAACGAAAATCAAAGAGATTGAGCACGCTCGCGCCGTTCACGGTGCGCCACTCCCGGGGCAGCCGGCAACATCGGCGTGAGCTGCTCAAACTTGCGGCTCGGCGAAAAGCAAAACTAACAAGTTTGCTTTTCGCTTCAGCCAATCGCGATGTAGCCATTGAAGCCGCAGGTAGTTTTCCGCAAGCTGCCTGCGGCTTATTTTTAATTGGAGCGCTCCTGGCTGATCAGAGTGAACGAAGTTTATGAGCAATAAAATAACGATTGACGGTAACGAAGCGGCCGCGCATGTCGCTTTCAAAACGAACGAGGTGATCGCGATTTACCCGATTACACCTTCGTCCGCAATGGGTGA
>DATAOU010000265.1:0-4011 GCA_036265575.1 Pyrinomonadaceae bacterium | reverse complement strand
CCTTAGTGGCAGACCCGGTCGCTCTGTATTTGCCGACCCACGCTGCAAGAACTGACGACTTTGATGCGGTCAGCCTGGCGTACCGCGCATTGCTCGTTCAATAAAGAAAAAAGGCGTCTGCGCAAGCGCAAACGCCTTTAGCAAAAATCTCACATCGCAATTAATAGCGGCGGCGATGTCGTTTACGGATCTTATAAGTATATAGCGCGCCGCTACCGGCGCCGACGCCCGCTCCAATGAGCGCGCCCTTTTTGCCCCCAGCAATTCCACCGATCCCCGCGCCTGCGACGGTCGTTCCCGCCACCGTTAACTTGTCACGGTGCTTCTGCCAAAAACTACGATGCCGGCGAACGCGGCGCCTGGTTCTCGTTGTCGTCTGGGCCGAGACAGTCGGCACTATCGACAGGATTGGTTCCATCACGAAGACCAGTGTCAGCAACATTGCAACTATTGCCAGCGCCCGCTTCGTCTTCTGTACAGCAATATTAGTACTCATTCAATTCCCCTTTCGAATCTCGATTCGCCCTGAATGGAGCAAGCCCCGTGCCCACCGGCGGCGGCAAACCTGGGCGGTTTTTGTGGCGAATCACGCGTCATTACGTATGCTTAAAGGTCACATGGGCCAAGCTATGTAATAAAAAAGCCCCCGGCAAAAATCCGCCGGGGGCCGTGACAATGGGTAACTCGCGATTAGTAGCGCGAACCACCACCGAAGCCACCACCGCCACCGCTGTTGCGGTTCTCGCGGGGTTTGGCCTCATTGACCTTTAGGGTGCGACCGCCCAATTCCGTACCGTTAAATTGCGCAATTGCGGCGTCGCCTTCTTCTTTCGTTTGCATTTCGACGAAGCCAAAGCCGCGTGAGCGACCGGTTTCGCGATCTTCGATCAAAGAGACGCTTTGGACCGTGCCCGCTTTCGCGAACAGGTTTTCGAGGTCGTTGCTCGAGGTTTCAAACGAGAGGTTACCAACATAAAGTTTTGTAGACATTTTTTCTTTTACCTTTCCCCTTTGGGAACAGAAGCCACGGAATCCAGCCGATGCATTTTCATTGGGGCCCGTCAGATTTGAGGTTGCATTGCCGATCGCGGCAAGCACTGTGCTCATCTCTGGCGTGAGACCGCCTCAGACTGATAGATAGACACTTTGGAACTTCTTAAACTTGAGCTTGTTGAATTTATCAGGTGATCTGGAAAGTGCCAGAGGAGCTGAGAGCGGAGTAAGCTGAACTCGGTTCGGCATCCACCCTACGCTAACCCCGGCCATATGTCAAATGCAGGATATATTTTGGATCGGGAATAGTGGTTGAAAAGGGCGAGACCCAACACCAAGGGCGGTACGTTGTACGAATGCGCAGTGTAACGAAGGTTCATCCAGGGCCGAATGGGCCGCACGGTGCGCACCGCAAAAGACCGGTGAACGACACCACCAGCACAAATGCCAACACTACCAACCACTGTCGCGAGCTGAGCTTGTTCATTGATGAAGAGGAAGCATAACGCCTCACTCACAACCAGTCTATAAACATCCCGGTCCAGTTGAGTTAGTTCGGTTGCTAAATGGAAGCGGCGCTGGGAAACGCGAAGCGATCTCATTAGCACCGCGGCTTCAGCCCGGTTACAGTAAATAGGGAAAGAGGAAGAAACCGTTTCTAACGGTTTTCCTTTCTGGCTGATCAGGAGAAACCGTTGGAAACGGTTCAAGAAATTATTTGGTGAACTTGACCAGCGGGCTGAAGCCGCGGTGCTAATGAGATCGCTTCGCGTGCCCCAGCAGCAGGATTAAATAGGCGCGACAACACAGCCAGCCTTCTTGAATTTTAAACCAGCCTACGCTTCAAGCTCCTGAATGAAGCTTTTAGTGCCGAGCTCCCGTCCTATACTATTCTCTCTTGCCATGGATTCAGATCTCATGCGATTCGGGCTCGCTGCTTTTGTAACCTTGCTTGTCGTCGTAGACCCGCCAGGCGTGGTGCCTATTTACGTCGCGCTGACCAGTGCCGAGCATCCATCGCGGCGGCAAAAAATTCTCATACGCGCCGTTCTGATCGCTTTTGGCGTCGCGATATTTTTTCTGATTGCCGGTCGCGCCGTGCTTTCTTATCTCGGGGTAACAGTCCATGCGTTTTCCATCAGCGGCGGCATCCTCCTCTTCGTGGCGGCGATGCCGATGTTGTTTGGCCATCGCGGTGGCCTGCAATCGCCCGAACCAAAAGAACAAGGATCGGTTGGTGAAGATATTTCCGTCTTCCCTTTGGCGATGCCAATGCTCTCTGGGCCAGGCACGATTGCCACTATCCTACTACTGACCTCACAAGCCGGCGGCGACACGAAAAAGTTGATTGCCATCGGAGTGGCCATCGCCATCGTGTTCCTGGTTTCATTCGTCGTGCTTTATCTGGGAGCCCGCTTAATTGGTGTGGTCGGTGAAGGTGGAGTTCACATCGCGACGCGCGTGATGGGTATCGTGCTGGCCGCGCTTGCCGTGCAGTATGTGCTCAATGGAATAACGGGCTATTACTATTTGTTAAGAGGGCGTTGAGTTGCCGACCCGGAGGCAGGGACGAGATCTATTCTGTATTCTGGCAAATTCCAAATAAATTCCTCCTTGACCGCAAATTGCACGTTCCGGCTATGCCGCCTGATGTGCGGAAGGGCTCAGCCCTTCCGGTAAGCATAAGATGGATTTGGGGCTATGCCCCCATAAAGGGCGCAGCCCAAGAATTATTGAAAGCGGATCGGAAGGGCCGAGCCCTTCCGCACATCAGACGGCATAGCCGTGACGCGAAAGGACCGTGCCTAGGTTCCACAAGCATGGCACCTACCGGAGCATAGTGACTCGAATTAGCGCAAAAAAAAGCCCCCGGCGAAATATCCGCCGGAGGCTTTTATCACTTCCCAATGCTGCAAAAGGAAGCTGGGGGAATTACATATCCATGCCGCCGGACATTGCGTGCGGCTTGTCATCTTGCGGTAGCTCCGAAATCAACGCTTCGGTCGTCAACATCAAGCCCGCAATTGAGGCGGCGTTCTGCAACGCACAACGCGTGACTTTGGCGGGATCGATAATCCCGGCAGCCACCATGTCCTCAAAGGTTTCCGTCTCCGCGTTGTAGCCGAAGTTCGGATCTTTGTTAGCGCGAACTTTCTCGACGATCACCGCGCCTTCCTGGCCGGCGTTCTGCACGATCTGCCGTAGAGGCTCTTCCAGCGCGCGCCTGATGATGTTCACACCAATCTGCTCATCCGCATCGCCGGTCGTTTCTCCATCTTCGTCCGTTTCGAACACTCTAAACTTGTCTAACGCTTTGGCTGCGCGTATCAAGGCCACACCGCCGCCGGCTACGATTCCTTCCTCAACTGCTGCGCGAGTCGCGTGCATTGCGTCTTCAACGCGCGCCTTCTTTTCTTTCAGTTCAGTTTCAGTGGCCGCACCGACGCGAATGACCGCCACCCCGCCGACGAGTTTCGCGAGCCGTTCTTGCAGTTTCTCGCGATCATAGTCTGACGAACTGTCTTCGATTTGGGCCTTCAGCGTTTTCACGCGGCCCTTCAAATCGTCTGTGTTGCCGCCGCCGTCGATAATGATCGTGTTCTCTTTATCGATAGTGACTTTCTTGGCGCGTCCCAGGTCTTCCACCTTGACGTTCTCGAGTTTGATGCCGAGGTCTTCACTAATGACTTTTCCCCCAGTCAAAATTGCGATGTCCTGCAACAACTCTTTGCGTCGATCGCCAAAGCCAGGCGCTTTGACTGCGGCCACGTTGATCGTGCCGCGCAATTTGTTCACTACTAAAGTAGCCAGCGCTTCACCGTCGACGTCTTCAGCAACAATTACGATCGGTTTGCCCAACTTGGCGACCTGTTCGAGTATCGGCAGCAAGTCTCGCATGGTAGAGATTTTCTTTTCGCTTAACAGAATAACCGGATTCTCCAGCACTGCTTCCATCTTGGCCGTGTCGGTAATGAAGTAAGGCGACAAGTAGCCGCGATCAAACTGCATTCCTTCGAC
>DATAOU010000264.1:0-10720 GCA_036265575.1 Pyrinomonadaceae bacterium | reverse complement strand
TCTTATTTCTAACAAAAAAGTATTCAAGCTCTATGGTTCACCTGTGGTCGAAAGCTTGAGAGCCAGCGGGTTTCAAGTTTCATGTTGGTTCATGGGTGATGGCGAACGCTACAAATCACTCGAGACAGCGGAAGCAGCATTACGGTTTTTCAGCGAGCAGGGCCTTGAACGAACGGATGGAGTTATTAGCCTAGGAGGCGGAGTAACTGGTGATCTAGCAGGTTTTGCGGCTGCGATTTACCTGCGCGGGATTTCTTTCGTACAGATTCCCACCACGCTGGTAGCACAGATAGACGCATCGATCGGGGGCAAAGTGGCAGTCAACCTTCCGAGTGGAAAGAATCGCGCCGGTGCTTTTCACCAACCCAGTATCATCATTGCCGACCTCGAAACTCTGCACACGCTTGCCCCTCGCGAGTTAACTGCGGGCTGGTGCGAATGCGTAAAGCAAGGTGCGATCGGCAACCGGAAACTCTTCAAACAGACCATCGCCTATTTGGCCGAGAATAAGACTAAGCAGATGGTAGTTACCTCACAACTCGAAAGCATCATAGCGGCTCACGCCGCCTTTAAGGCTTCTATCGTCAAATCGGATTTGCGAGAGGATCCTCGACGGAACGATAGACGTTCGCGACGAATTCTGAATTTCGGGCACACAGTCGGACATGCGTTAGAGCAATTGACCGGGTACAGTCGCTTTCGTCATGGCGAAGCGGTCGGATGGGGAATGTTATGCGCTGGCGAACTTTCAAAAAATTTGGGCCTGCTCGATCAATCGGAGTTAGAATTGCTGCGAGTGGGTATCAGCCATTGCGGCCCGTTGCCCGCAGCCAAAGATATTGATGTAGACGCAATTATCCGGGCGGTAAAGCGCGACAAGAAGAGTACGCGCGGCCTGGTGCAGTGGGTGCTGCTGGAGCGAATCGGAAGGCCTCGAATTGTCAGTGGCCAGGAAATCGACGTGGCCAGTTTAAAGACATCCATCCGAGCAGCCTTGAAACCGAGGAATCAAGAATGAACACCAACGGGAGAAAAGATGAGCGGGGCGGCGCGCGGTTAAAGTTTATTCTCGTGATGACCATCATCGGCATCATTGCATATGTCGGCTACATGTTTCTCCCTGTCGCCTATCAGGCTTATTTGTTCAAAGACTTAATGCAGCACGACGTAGATGTCGCCTCTACTCAAGGCTATCCGCCAACCTGGGTAAAGGATCAGTTGGTAAAAAGCGCGCCCGAGTTTGGCGTGCCTGCAGATGCAGTGATTACTCCGGTTCAGCGAGATAACCGTGTCGAGGTGAGTGTTCAATACGTAATTCCAATTGAGTTTCCCGGCTACACGTATGTCTACAATTTTGATCATACCGCCAAGAGCACGGCGTTTCTTACGATCAAATAGCGCAAATCAAGCTAGAGTAAGAAAGGCGCCTGGATGATTATCCGAGGCGCCTTTCGCTTTCCGTATTGCACGAAATCATAGCTGGGTATGTTCCAGGAACGCTTTGAGTTTGCGTGAACGTGAAGGGTGTCGCAGCTTGCGCAGAGCTTTGGCCTCAATCTGCCGGATGCGCTCGCGCGTAACTGCAAAGTGCTGGCCTACCTCCTCGAGCGTGTGTTCCGAACCGGTAGTGCCCAATCCAAAACGCATTTTGATGACTTTCTCTTCGCGTGGCGTAAGTGTGGCCAGAACCTCGTCGGTAATCTCCCGGAGGTTTGAAGCAACCACCGCATCCGCCGGGTTCAGAATCGATTTGTCTTCGATGAAGTCTCCGAGATGCGAGTCTTCTTCCTCGCCTATTGGAGTTTCCAGCGAGATGGGCTCCTGAGCTATCTTCAAAACTTTGCGCACTTTCGCAACCGGAATATCCATCTTGAATGCTATTTCTTCGCTTGTCGGTTCGTGGCCCAGTTCCTGAACAAGGGCGCGCGAGGTTCGGATTAACTTATTGATGGTTTCAATCATGTGGACAGGGATGCGAATGGTGCGCGCCTGATCGGCGATAGCGCGCGTGATTGCCTGTCGAATCCACCAGGTTGCATAGGTGGAAAATTTGTAGCCCCGCCGCCATTCAAATTTATCGACCGCCTTCATCAACCCAATGTTGCCTTCCTGAATGAGGTCGAGAAATTGCAAGCCGCGATTCGTGTATTTCTTGGCGATTGAAACAACCAGTCGTAGGTTCGCTTCCACCAGTTCGCGCTTTGCCTGTCCGGTTTGTTGCTCGCCGACCACAATTCCTTGCAATGCGCGTTTGATCTCCACCGGGCTAATGTGGTGCAACGTTTCAATCTGCTGCAAATGTTTCTTTGCTGAGTTAATGCGACGCTTGAACTCTTTTTGATCGTCGGCCTTGATGCGTTTGCGATTAAGTTTCTCGGTAAAGCTTTCGATCTCGCGTTCGGCGTCACGCACTTCCTTCTGGACCGCACGAATACTATTGATCAAACGTTGGCGAGCGCGCTCGGTGACGTTGAGGCGGCCTATTTCCTGGGCAATCTCCAATCGCATGCGCGCGACTTTGCGCCGCAATCGCGTTACTTTTTTGCTTTTCTTGCCGCGCGTCGCTTTTTCCTCTGCGCGCAACTTTTCCCAATCTTTTAAACCCTGCTTAAAAACCCGGCGAATGTTCTCGATGCCTTCGATGGTCCAGGCTCTGTATTCTTCGGCCTTGTCTTCATCGCCGGTCAGTTCTGCCTGTTCCGAGAAAATTACAATTTCACGAATATTCGCGACGCCGGATTGGAGTTCTTCACCTATTTTTAACAACTCTTTGACCGCGATAGGGGAACGTGTAATCGCTTTTTGAGTTTTTAACTGGCCGCGCTCAATTCTTTTGGCAATGGCAACCTCGCCCTCACGAGTTAGCAGGGCAACCACTCCCATTTCCCGTAGGTACAAGCGAACCGGATCGTTGGTTTTTTCCAGTGAGCCGGCGGAAAGATCCAGTTCGACATCTTGATCGGAAGCATCCCCATCATCGGTCACAACCGCGGCCGCTTGTTCGAGTAATCGCTGCTCCGAATCGCCGACCGGAATGTTTGAACCTTCGAGTTTTTGCAGAACGTCTTCGATATCGTCGGGAGAAACGACGTTGTCAGGTAATTCGCGATTGAGGTCGTCGAACGTAAGATATTTTTTGTCGCCGCCCAGTTCGAGCAGACGCTCCATTACATCATCACGATCTTTTTCTTCAGTACTCAATTTCTAACCCCAGGAATACGTGTTACCGGCGTAGTTTGTGAGAAAGCTCAGTCCGCAAAACTTGTCAGCAACGGAACGCCGCAGCCTATTGTCCGCTTTGCACGGCCTGCGCCTGAGGCAATAACGTGCTGCGCCGTCGGGCCAATTCCAAACGCTGAGTCGAAAGCTTGTCCAGCAATTCGGTTGCCCCGCTCCGCTCAGCCGCCGCCATCTCTGCCATCAAATCGCTAATTCGCCTGTCCACCTGCATCAAGCGCAACGCATCAATGCATTTTTGCGCGCTCGACTCGCGTGTTTCGGTCTGTTCTGTTGCTTCATCTTCCGGCGTGCTCATCAACAACGCCGGCAAGAAGTCAGCGATCGGATCTCCCTCCGTGCTCTTGCTCAAGAAATCAAAATCAACTTCGGTTCCTGACAATTCACTTTCGACCAGTGCGCGAAAGATACTAGCAGTTGGCAAGTCGTCGTAATCTGCCGGCTCAAGGCGGGGAAGAAATTTATGACGCAGAGCTTCATCCGCAAGTAGCAGTTCCAACAATTGTTCTTCCGCAACCGTGGGTTTGACTTGAGTCCGCCGCCCAATATTATGCTGGGTGCGCGCGCTGTCTGGTCCAGCTCTCAACGAGTGCCACAATTCGCGACGCAATGCCGCGTCCGAAATCCGCAGCGAATCCATCGCTATATCAAAATACTCGCGCTTCTGAATGCGGCTGTGAACTGCGCGAATGTAAGGAAGCACTTCCTCGACTGCGTCAGCTTTCTCAGCAGGCCGGTGAAGGTTTCGATTACGAACGGCCTGATCGATCACAAATTGAATGTGTGATTGCGCCTCGCCACGCTGTCGTTGATATTCAGCCAGCCCAAACTTTCTTATGAATTCATCCGGATCGGCGTCATCCGGAAGCGACAGCACTTTCACTTCCAAATCTTCCGCCAGCAGCATTTCGATTGCTTTTTTTGACGCCTGCACCCCGGCGGGGTCGCCATCATAATTTACGACGACTTTGCGGGCAAACCGTCCCAATAACTTCACCTGGTCCGGCGTTAGAGCGGTGCCCAAACTCGCAACTACGTTCTTAATTCCAAACTGGTACGGCACAATCAGATCCAAAAAACCTTCAACCAGAATTACGAAACCCTGGCGCCTGATCTCATCGCGCGTCAGGTTGAGTCCGAACAAATTTCGACCTTTTACATAGGCCGCAGTCTCTGGCGAGTTAATGTATTTCGCATCTTCATCCTTCAGTGTGCGCCCGCCAAACGCGATGGGCCGTCCCTGAATATCCATCACGGGAAAAATCAGCCGGCCACGAAAGCGATCGTATGAACCACCCTCTTCTTTCTTAACGACCAGGCCGCTTTTTTCAATCTGTTCCTGGGTGGCGCCTTTCTGTCGCAGGTAGATTGAGAGCGCGTCCCAACTGTCCGGCGCGTAGGCGAGGCGAAATGTTTGTCGAGTTTCGTCGGTAATTTCGCGGCGCTTCAGATAGTCGCGCGCGATTCTGGCTTCCGGGCTGGACTCAAGTTGCTTTTCCCACCATTCAAGCGCCCATTTATTTAACTCAATAACCTGATCTGATTCTGCCTTCTTCGCTTCAAAGCGGCTGTCATCGACCAATTTGGGTAAAGGCATGCCGCTCTTCTCGGCAACGATCTTGATCGCTTCCGGAAACGCAACACGCTCCATCTCCATCACAAAAGTGAAAACCGATCCGCCTTTATGACAACCAAAACAGTAGAAGATTTCCTTGGCGGGACTGACAGAAAATGAGGGTGTCTTTTCTTTATGAAAGGGGCAGCAAGCCATCCAGTTTGCGCCCTTCTTTTTTAGCTGGACGTAATCCTGGATAACGCGAACGATGTCTGCCTGGCGCTTTAGATCATCGATGAATGTCTGGGGGTAGCGCATTGATTTATTGTCTTAACTCGACGAGAGTCGCTCCGGAACCACCTTGCTCCTGCGGCGCCGCGGTGAAGCGCGCGACGTGCGGATGATCTTTCAGCATTTCTGTGATTACGCGGCGCAATGCTCCCGTGCCGTGCCCGTGAATTATCCGCACCTGGCTGAGACTTGCAAGCGACGCCTCGTCCAAAAACTTGTCAACCGCGTCAACTGCTTCGTCCGTCGTACGCCCAATGACGTTTAATTCGGAACGCCCGTTTCCCTCCGCGCTCTTGAGATGTAGTTCAGTGCCGGGCGATTTGCGCAGGCTCGCAAACTTTTCGGCCTTCGATTTGGCCGGCGATGACAGCTCGACACGTTCAAGATTCTCCAGTTTCTCCCGAAAGCGAAGGGACTTCACGCGCACTTCGGCTTCGTCTTCTTTAATACTGTCGACAATTCCGATCGAACCAAACGAGCGCAGCTTTACTTTATCGCCAACCGCAATCTCGCTTTGCGCCGCAGCGGTATACTCTTCTTCAACAGCGCGAGGTTCCTCAAACTCTTTCTCTTTCTTAACGACCAGACCGTCGCGCATTACCCGAACGCCGCGTCCGCTGGTGCTCGCCATTGCACCTGATATCGCTTCTCTTTTGTCTCCCGCGCTGGTCGCGCGCTGGGCTTCCCGCTTCAGTTCCGAGACCCGCCGTTGCGCTTCGCGTTCAACTTTTAAGCGTTCCGAGCGGTCCTGAATCGTGGCAACCAACTCGCGCGACCGCTTTTCAAATTCGCGCACGGTAGTATCCAGAGCTTTTTGAAAAACTTCCTGCCGCTCGCGCTCGTGACGTTCCGCCTTTTTGTCGAGCGTGGCAAACTTCTCCGCCACTGCGGTGCGTTCTTCCTCAAGCGCCGCGCGCAGATTTTCCGCCTCTTCCGCTTCGCGTTTAATCCGGCGCAGATATTCTGCCGCCTGGCGCGTCGAATCCTTTACCGACTCCAACGCACCATCAATAACCTTGTTCGGAATACCAAAACGGCGCGCAATCTCGAGTCCTGATGAGGAACCGGCAACGCCAACAATCAAACGGTAGGTTGGTTGTAGCGTCTTTTCGTCAAACTCAACGCTCGCGTTTAGCACGCCTGCTTCATTTCCGGCGTACATCTTCAAGCCGCTGTAATGCGTCGTGGCCATAACCTGCGCGCCGCAAGCTTTACGGAAGTGATCGACGACGGCGACACCGAGTGCGGATCCTTCTTCGGGATCGGTTCCAGTTCCCACTTCATCCAACAGAACGAGCGCGGGCGCTTTGCACAGCTCGATCATGTGCGAAATGTTAGCAACGTGCGACGTAAAGGTTGACAGGTTTGCGGCCAGCGATTGATGGTCGCCGATGTCTGCGAGCACCGAACGGTAGAACGGCACGCGTGCCGTGCGTGCTGGCACAGGCAAACCGGACAGCGCCATCAGCGAAAGCAATCCCGCGGTTTTTAGAACGACGGTTTTGCCGCCGGCATTGGCCCCGGAGATAACCATTGTGTTGTTTTGGTCATCGAGCGAAAACGAAACAGGGACAACAGCCCCGCCAACTGCGCGCAAATTTTCTTCAAGCAAGGGATGACGTGCTTCGACAAATAAGAGTTTTGCAGCGCCGTCGTCCCTGGCGCGGGCAGCACCGACTGAAGTCCGTGCTACTCCGATCTCGGGAATTACGCCTGCAAACCGCTGTTGAAAGATCGCCTTAGCATTTATGAAATCAAGCTCGGTGACGGCTGCGGCCGCTGCTTCAATCGCGGGAAGCTGCGCGCGCAGTTCTTCGGTCAGGGCAAAAAGAATTTTCGCGATCTCACGCGCTTCTTCTTCATGCAGCGCCTGCAGTTCGTTGTTGGCGTCAATAGTTTCCAGCGGCTCGACGAAGGCGGTGGCCCCCGAAGATGAATATCCATGGGCGACGCCGGCCACGCGCGCACGATGATCGGATTTCACGGGAATGACAAAACGATCGTTGCGCAACGTCACGAGTTCATCCTGGATAGCCTCACCTGACTTGCGCATCACGCTTTCAAGCGTGCGGGCAATACGCGAACGCAGGACCGTAATCTCATGACGGATGCGGCTTAACTCAGGGCTGGCGCGATCATCGATTTCGCCACTAGGCAAGATCTTGTTGGCGATGTGCGCGTTAAGGCGATTTAACTCAGTTGGGATTTTCTCGACCAGGCTCCAGAGTACTGGTGAAGCATCGCGTTCGGCGAGAATTGAGGCCCGCGCGGACATCGCTTGTTCGCACAAAACGGAGAGCTCAAGTATCGCCGACGGCTCAAGTCCAACGCCTTCGATTCGCAGCAAAGCGATTCGTTCCGCAGGATCCTCCAGCTCGCTGAAGCTCCAAGCTACACCGCGTTTTCGTAGTTGCATGCATTCCGCCAATGCGTCAAGAGCCTTGCGCAAGGTCTCGATATCGTCGAGAGGGGTCAACGCTTCCGCGCGCGAACGTCCCATCGGCGTCTGCGCGCCCCGTTTTACCAGCGCCAACAGCTCACGGTACTCAAGAATGGTGAATGCCTGATCCTGCATGTCTTAACGAAAAGTCACGAGTGATGAGTACTGAGTGCTGCGTAATTGCACTGCGGCCAGATCACAAAGCTTTAGAATTCTTTCTTTGACTGATTCTAACACTCAGAAATGTTTTCCACATTCGTCGGGCGGGTTACTGGCAGGAACTCAACAAGCTAGAAGCGGCGGCGCCGGCGTTCGCGGCCCTGAATGGCCATTGGGAAAAGTTCCTTGACGTTGAGGATTCGGATTTCGTCGCCGTTGCGGTCAATCATTCCAGAAATCAGCTTGCCGCTGCCATCTGGTATTTGCTGGGAATCACCCTCGGCATTCGCAGCGCCAATCTCGATCATTTCGCCCGGGGCATCGATTGCCAATGCCAATTGCTCGTCGCCGGTCAACGCCAAAATGTGCGATGGGCTTATAGCGCGTCGTTGCGTCTCCAGCAACTGAGACAGATCCAATACTGTCAACATTCTTCCGTGGATACTGACAACGCCCAGAACTGAAGCAGGCGCATGCGGTAACACAGCTGGTTCGCGCCATTCAGTGATAGTCATCACCTGCTCCGCAAACACAGCGTAGCGCGCTCCTCCAGAACTAAATAACTGTAAAGTTCGCGGTTGTTGCTCCATGGCTCCGGCATTATAGCGTCAGGATTTGAATTGGCCCATTTTCACACAAGCACCGCGCAGAAACACTCGGCTCGTGGCAGGCAAACTGACTGCAGGATACAATGCTGTCGAACCTTCTGATCCAATTGATATGGGCGCCGGCGCAACCGCGCACAGTTAAATGAAAGGCCTTTCGATGGATGAATTCGATCGTTATCGTGCTGACATGAATGAAAAGTTGCTTGGCAGCAACCATCTCGGCATCAAGCGGTTCTTTGCGCTTGACACGCAGGCTTACGAAGACGGCGCGCTCGACAAGCGTACTAAAGAACTGCTCGGCCTGGTCGCCTCAATCGTGTTGCGTTGCGACGATTGCGTCACCTATCACATCAAACAATGCGTCGCGGCTGGCGTTTCGCGCCCGGAGTTTCTGGATACCTTCAACGTGGCGCTGGTAGTTGGGGGCTCGATCACGATCCCGCATTTGCGGCGCGCAATCGATCGTCTGGATCAGGCTCTTGCCGGCAGGCCCGACGATGCGCAGCCGCACACGCACGACTGAGATTTTGCCGCGGATAAACGCCGGTTAGAAGAATCTAAAAAAGACAAGCAACGAAGGCGAATGGTTGTAATTATTAAACGGTTGATTTCTGATCCGCGTGCATCCGCAAAATTCCGCGGCTTATAATTTTGAAAAGGAATTCTTACAACAGGCGTTTGATCTCGGTGATGGCGACGTTGACTTTGTCACTGTCGTGCCTCGCGAACAGAAACGTCACGAAAGGCCAGGAGATGTCAGCACAGGAAAAAACACGTGTGCGCGCGCCGGAAATCACGGGCGGTCGCGGTTGGCTGAATACCGATAAACCGCTTTCGCTCGCAGCGCTCAAAGGTAAAGTCGTGCTGCTGGATTTCTGGACGTACGGTTGCATTAACTGCATTCACATCATTCCCGATCTCAAGATGCTGGAACACAAATACGCGAACCAGCTGGTTGTTATCGGAGTTCACTCAGCAAAGTTTGAAAACGAAAAGGACACCGAAAACATTCGCAGAATCATTTTGCGTTATGAGATCGAACATCCGGTTTACAACGACGCTGAATTCAAAGTTTGGCAAAGCTACGCGGTGCGCGCCTGGCCCACGCAGTACCTGATTGACCCAGCGGGTTATGTAATTGGAAAAGTCGAGGGCGAAGGCAACGCTGCCATTCTCGATCAAACAATTGCGAGGACCGTGACTGAGTTTCGCAAGCGCGGCGAGTTAAACGAAGAGCCCTTAAAGCTGGCTCTCGAACGCGCTAAGGTGGGCGACTTACCGCTTGCCTTTCCGGGGAAAGTTCTGGCCGACGCCGGTAGTGATCGGCTGTTCATTGCCGACTCAAACCACAATCGCATTGTCATTACCAAACTGGATGGAACGTTGCTTGAGACGATCGGCACGGGCGAGCGCGGTTCGGCTGATGGCGGTTTTGACAAAGCGACCTTTTACCGACCGCAGGGTTTGGCGCTCGATGGCGATAACCTTTACGTAGCCGACACCGAGAATCACCTAATCAGGTTGATCAACATCAAAACAAAAGCCGTCCAAACCGCGGCGGGCACAGGCCAGCAAGCAGGTGAATACTTTTTAAAAGGCCCAGCGCGCACCATTAGCCTCAGTTCACCATGGGACTTACAACTACTCGGCCGTCAGCTTTTCATCACCATGGCGGGCATGCATCAGATTTGGAAATTGGATCTGGATAAGAACGAGGTTTCCACTTTTGCAGGTTCAGGCCGCGAAGCACGTCTGGATGGACCACTCGCCGACGCCGGGTTTGCGCAGCCTTCAGGCATAACGACTGATGGCAAACGTCTTTACATCGCAGACAGCGAATCAAACATCATTCGCGCGATCGATCCCGTAGGGGGTACCGTTGAGACTTTGGCCGGCGGCGATTTGTTCGAGTTTGGCGACGAAGACGGCAGCGGAGACGAAGTGCGCCTGCAACATCCGCTTGGCATCGTGGCTTACGGCGACAAACTGCTCATCGCCGATACCTACAATCACAAAATCAAAGAACTCGATCCGCAGGCGCGCACCGTCAAAAGTTTTCTCGGAACCGGCAAGCCCGGGCAAACGGATGGCGCCAATGCGGCTTTTTACGAGCCCGGAGGTTTGAACATCGCTAACGGCAAGCTTTACATCGCGGACACAAATAACCAGGCGGTGCGCGTTGTGGACTTGAAGACGAAACAGACCTCGACGCTAAACATCAAGGGGCTGCAACCACCGGCGGCAATTGCGACAAGTGCCTCGAGTGAAAATGATGGTACGCCCAACGCCGAAGAGACTAAATTGCCGGCGCAGACTTTGCGCGCTGCGGCTGATAGCGCGCTGTTGATCTCCGTCGAATTACCGGCTGGCTATCACCTGAATCCGGCGGCGCCGCACCGTTATCGAGTTTCAATCGAGAGCGGCGATAAG
>DATAOU010000263.1:0-7149 GCA_036265575.1 Pyrinomonadaceae bacterium | reverse complement strand
GAAACCGAACCTGACTTCCCAAAGGGGCGACGGGGCAACATTGACGAAGGCGCTTATTTGCGCTTGCGCGACGAATATATTGCGCGACTGCGCGGTATCGAACCGGGCCGACCGTTCGATCCCGATGCGCGCGGGCGAGCGATCCGCCAAATGGAGCGTGCTCAAACTCTGCAGGCCGAAAGCAACAAAAATTCTTTCTTCAACAAATTGACAAGTGTCTTTGGATCGGAAACTCCGTTGGCCTCAATCTGGGCTGAGCTTGGACCAAGACCTTTACCGAATGGATCCGCACAAAACGGGATCGTCGCAGTGTCAGGTCGCGTCACCGCTGTGGCTGTCGATCCGATCAGCCCTAACAAAGTGTATCTGGGCACCGCGCAAGGCGGCGTCTGGCGCTCACTTGATGGCGGTGTGAACTGGAGTCCGATATTCGACGGTGCCCAATCGTTGGCCATCGGCGCACTTGCAATTGCGCCGTCGAGTCCGAGCACGCTCTACGTCGGCACTGGCGAATTTAATGGCTGCGGTGACTGCTTCTTTGGGGCAGGTTTGTATCGCATTGACAACGCCGATACTTCCGCAACGCTCGTTGGTCCAATCAACCCTTCACAGACCATTAGCAATCTTACTTACAACATCTTCAATGGGCGCAGCATTACGAAGATTCTGGTAGATCCCAGCAACGCCGGAACAATTTTTGTGAGCACTGGTCGAGGAGTGGGTGGGCAGGGCTCGAACTCGTTGGGCCTGGTTCCGGCGATTGCCACGCGCGGCCTTTATCGCTCTACGAACGCGACGGCAGCCGCCGGCTCGGTATCTTTTCAGAAGCTTGTGGTCACTACCGACAACAGCCCGGACAGCCCGAGCACAGGTAACGTTGATACTACCGACGTGGCGATGGAGCCGGGTAATCCAAACAACATTCTTGTTGCGGTAGTCGGCACCAGCACTACGGGCGGCGTCTTTCGGACCACTAACGCAATGGCTGCGAGTCCGGTGTTTTCGCAAACACTCTCAGTGCCGTCGGGAATCAGAACGGCTTTAACGATCAATAAGGTGGGCTCAACTGTGACCGCGTATGCGGCAACTGGCGAAACGCCCACCGTTACCACAGCCTGCGCCACAAACTTTAAGGGTGCACTGCATAAATCCGTTGACGGCGGCGCGTCGTGGACGGGCCAGCTAACTGGTGGTCAAGGGTTCTGCGGTGGTCAGTGTTTCTACGATATTACAGTCGCCGTTGATCCCAACGATGCCAACGTCGTCTATCTCGGCGGCAACGCACGAGGGACAGCCAGCGGCACGCAGTGTTCGGATGCGATGAAGAAATCAATTGATGGCGGCAGCACTTTTCAGCGTGACGACAACGGTTTGCATGCCGACTCGCACACTCTGGTTTTTGATACCTCGGGGCTTGTCTATACAGGAAATGATGGCGGAGTTTGGAAGCGCAGTGCGAGCTCAGGTGCCGGAAGCGCCTGGACCAACCTCAATCGTTCGCCGGTTAGCACTTTGCAATTTGAAAGCATCGCAGTACACCCGCTGGATCAGTTTTTCACGATCGGCGGCACGCAGGACAACGGCACCGAAGCACAACAAACTTCTTCCGGCAATTGGGTCAACGCCGAAGGCGGCGATGGTGGCTATACGCTGATTGATCAAAACGCTACTAACAATACGAACGTCACCATGTATTTGACGTTCTTCAATGAATCCAACAGCCAGATTTTCTTTGATCGCGCAACGCTTACGAGTTGTCTCAACGTGCGAAATTCCTGGCCGTCGCGCGGCGCGATAGCCTGTGGTACGGCGCTATGCGCCGACGATAATACGTCGGCGTCCAACTGCGACAATCTGCCTTTCCTGAAAAACAACGGGATCCAGTTGACCGACAACGTGCTGTTCTATGCGCCGATGGCCTTAGGCCCGGGCAATCCTAATACTCTGTATTTCGGAACTGATCGGCTTTATCGATCAACCGATCGCGGTGACAATATGACGATTGTCAGTCAATCGCCGCTGCAACCGAACGGCACACGCACGCCCCTCGGTGGTGGTGCAGCCCAGACTATAGGCACACCAATCAGCACGATTGCAATTTCCCCGCAGGACGATAACTATCGAATCATCGGCATGCAAAACGGCCAGGTGTGGGCAACTTCAACCGGTTCATCCGCGATGGTGAACATAACCAGCGGCTCATTTCCGGCAAACCCCAACGGCAGTACGACTAACGTTTTTGTTGGTCGAGCCATGGTGAGTCCTACCAACAAGGACGTTGCTTACATTTCGTTCTCTTTCTTCGCCCCAGCGGGCCAGGGCATTTGGAAGATCACCAATCTGGGCGCTGCTGGTGCGGGAGCGGCGGCGCCGAACTGGGTGCCGGCAAGCAACGGCATTCCAAGCATTCCAATTAATGCGCTTGCGATTGATCCTGCAAATTCCAACAACGTGTTCGCTGGAACCGATATTGGCGTTTACAACTCCACTGACGGCGGCGCCACTTGGGCGCCATTCGGCACTGGACTCCCGCGCGTTGCAGTTTTCGGCATCGCCATTCAACCGACGAGCCGCATCCTGCGCGTGGCGACGCATGGCCGCGGGATGTGGGAGATATCGCTTAATGCGGCGCCGGGTCCCAATACCGTTCAGTTTAGTTCCAGTAGTCAGAGCGTGAGTGAAACCTTAAATCAGACAGCGAAGGTTGATGTGACAGTGACCAGGACCGGTGACATTACCGGCGCCGCCTCTATCGACTATGCGACGTCAGATTTAACCGCCAGCGCTCGCTCGGATTACGAAGCCGCTATTGGCACGTTACAGTTTGGTGCCGGTGAAGGTACTAAGACGATTTCGATTTTGATTGTTGACGATCGCTTCGGTGAGGGACCGGAAACTTTCAACCTCAATCTGACCCACCCAGTCGGCTGCACTCTGGGGTCGCAAACATCTTTCACAATCACGATAAACAGTAACGAGGCCGTTAACGGATTGAATCCGGTAAACGACGCGAGCTTTGATACCGACTTCTTTGTGCGGCAAAACTATTTTGATTTCCTTAATCGAGCACCAGATGACGGCGGTCTCGCTTATTGGAAGAACCAGATCGACAGTTGTCCCGACAGTGCCTGCCGCAATCTTCGAAAGATTAACGTGTCAGCGGCTTTTTTCCTGTCGATTGAGTTTCAAGAGACGGGGTATCTGGTTGAACGTCTTTACAAAGCTGCGTACGGCGACGCTGATGGCTTGTCGCAGCTGGATACTTACCCAAGTGCCCACCCGATCAAAGTGCCTATCATAAGACTCAACGAGTTTCTGCCTGACAGCCAGGAGATTGGAAGAAATCTGGTGGTGGGAACGCCTGGCTGGGACCAGGTATTAGAAAATAATAAGGTGGCCTTCATTCTGGGGTTCGTGCAGCGCCCTCGTTTTACGAATGCATTTCCTGCGTCACTGACGCCAACCGTGTTTGTGGACATGCTGTTTGCAAACGCCGGTGTAATGCCGACGGCAGCAGAACGCACGGCTGCTATCAATCAATTTGGCGGAGCCGGAACGATCGCCGATGCAGCCGCACGCGCGCGAGCGTTGAGATTAGTGGCAGAGAATCCTACCCTGAACCAGAATGAAAGAAATCGCGCGTTTGTGCTGATGCAATACTTTGGCTACTTGCGACGCAACCCGGATGATCCCCAGGATACAAACCATACTGGTTTCGATTTTTGGCTGACAAAGCTGAACCAGTTCGATGGTAATTTCGTGAATGCACAGATGGTGGAAGCCTTCATCGTCTCCATCGAATACCAAAATCGGTTTGGGCCTTGATTCAGGCCTGTTTTGCCGGGTAAAAATTACATATTGAATTCCTTACACTCATTGCCGTAATCTGCTAATGCAGCATTTACAGCTGCCTACCCCTCCTCACTCACCGGAATTTTGTTCCGTGCATACGTCAGGGTCGGACCCGTTATTTTGACTCCGGTCTTAGCAGGACTTTCTCTTGCAAGCCAAACGCGCGAGCTGTAGTCAGCGGTATAGGCGGCCATGCTTCGCGCACCTTTTAGTCCCTCCCTACCACTAGTCAGCTAACCAAACTACTTCCCCCAAAATCAGCAAGGAGATTCCCCTCGTGACGAAACCTCGTGTGCCTACGCGTGTCTCAAGCGCGAAAAAATATTCAATACATTTCTATTGGTCGCGTGCTGCCCTGGTAATGGTCGCAGTTGCCGGTCTGGCAGCCCTGCCCTTTTATGGCTTTGCGCAGAGTGATTCTGCCGTTCAGAATCCTTCCTACCAAGTTTCGTCAAACGGTTCCTTCGTCATTTATCAAGGCCCTAACGGCGAAACTGTTTGCCGTGATGCCACTCTTGCAGAAGGAAGCGCACTCAAGAGCAGCGCCAGCTCTACAGGCTTCCGTCAGATCAACCATCTAAAGAATCAAACTATGCTAGCCAGTAGCGGCTCAGGCGAAGTTCCAGCCGGCGCCGGGCTGACGATCGTCCTAAGAGCGAGCTCTCAACTGGATCAAAATCCCCAAGCGAAGGCGGCCTTCATCGCAGCCGCTGCCAAATGGGAAGCCATAATAGCAACCCCGATAACCGTGGTCATCGATGTGGACTATGGTCCAACTGTGTTTGGGATTTCGTTTCCGAGTTCAAATGTTCTGGGACTGACTGCAACCCAAGAGCTTTACTACGTTGGAAATTATTCAGACATTCGCGGCCGGCTGGTTAGTCACGCTTCGAGCCCGTCAGAAAGTGCTATTTATAATGCGCTGCCGATCGGCAGCATACCCACCGACCTCGGCAATACAAGCACGGTTTTCGTTGCCAGTCCGATACTGCGCGCGCTTGGCGGCATCAGTCCGGTTGCCAGTCCCGACACAGAACCATATGGGGGAGCGCCCAAAATCGGCTTTAACTCCGCCTTCGGTTTTGATTTTGATCCGAGCGACGGCATAACCGGCAATCTAACTGACTTTGACGCTGTCGCTGTGCACGAGATTGGCCATGTGCTCGGGATTGGTTCAGAAGTGGGCGTTCGCGAGCTGAATTCATCGCAACCAGTTGCGGTCACAGTTTGGGATTTATTTCGCTTTCGACCAGCCACCGCGAACTTGAATACGTTTGGCAGTGCTCAGCGAATTCTGTCGTCAGGGGGCTTGCAAGTTCAGTTTAATGGTGGTCCAGAATTGGGTTTGTCCACCGGCCGACCAGACGGCACCGGCGGTGACGGCAATCAAGCCAGTCACTGGCGCGACGATCTCGGTGTCAGCGCTAATTACATTGGCATCATGGATCCCAGCATCAATCGCAATACGCGTGAAACGATCACCGCGAACGACGTGAGCGTTATGGACTCGTTGGGTTACACGGTCGTCGCGGCACCCACGCCCACGCCGACTCCCACACCTAGTGTTAACACGGTGCAATTTACCAGCAGCACCGCCAGTGTGACTGAAGGTCAGAACAGCAAAGTTGATCTGCTTGTAACTCGGACCGGTAACACATCGGCAGCAGCTACGGTGGATTATGCGACGAGCGATGCGACCGCGAGCGAGCGCTCCGATTACATGGCGACCCTGGGAACTCTGAGGTTTGCAGCCGGCGAAGCCTCGAAGGTTGTTAGCGTCTTAATTGTTGATGATCGTTATGGCGAGGCACCGGAAACATTCAACGTTACCTTGAGCAATCCAATAAACTGCACGCTCGGCTCACCAGCAGCAGTTGCCGTAACAATTAACAGTGATGAGTCAGTCAACGGGCCGAACCCGCTGGATGATGCAACCTTTAGTAGCGACTTTTTCGTGCGCCAGCAATACTACGATTTCTTCAATCGCGAACCTGACGCTGGAGGACTCGCTTACTGGAAGGGTCAGATTGATCAATGCCCGGACTTAGCCTGCCGCGATGTTAAGCGCGTCAACGTGAGTGCGGCTTTCTTTCTTTCAATAGAGTTTCAGGAAACGGGATACCTTGTTTATAAGTCCTATCAGGCGGCATTCAATTCTGGCGAAACTCTAAGGATGCGTCAGTTCCTGGCTGATACTCAGGAGATTGGTCGCGGGGTCGTGATTGGTCAACCGGGTGCCGGTGAATTACTCGAGCAAAACAAGCAACGGTTCTTCAGCAACTTCGTGCAGCAAGCCTCATTCGTTGCCGCATTTCCCGCCTCCATGTCAGCGGGACAATTTGTTGACACGCTGAACAGTAACACTTATGACCCGCGCAACCCGGGTGCGGGCGGAGCCTTGACGCAAGCGCAACGAGACGCGCTGGTGAGCCAGTTATCTAGCGACCCTACATCAGCAAGTTTACGCGCCCAGGTAGTGAGGTCTGTGGCTGAAAACTCGCTCTTCAGCACGCGCCAATCCAACAAGGCATTCGTCTTGATGCAATACTTCGGCTATATGCGCCGTAATCCGAACGACGCGCCAGATACTGATTTCGCTGGGTACAATTTCTGGCTGGACAAGCTCAACCTATTCAACGGCAACTTTGTTGGCGCTGAGATGGTCAAGGCATTTACCATCTCAATTGAATACAATCACCGCTTTGCGCAGTGAAGGTGATCCCGGTCAAATAAGAAAGCCTCGCTGCTTAAAATAAGCGGCGGGGCTTTTTAGCAGCTGTTACCGGCGGCTACTCTTTTTCTTCAGGATCAATTCTAATCTTCATGCGCTGCAACACCTGTACGTCTTCGTCAGTAAGATCAAGTGTAGCGTCGCCGCCTTCTTCATCTTGTTCGCCGGCGTGAGGCCTCAGACCAATTTCCAGGCGCAGCGTTAATTCCATTTCGTAGCCGGCATCCCGCAGGCGTTCGATCGCTTCGGCAACCTTCGACGAGTTCTCGACCGATTCGTTAATGGCCGTGCCAATCTCGCGAACAATCTCTTTTGCGTCGTCGTCTATTTCCAATTTCCAACTCAAAACGGAAAGAATATTTAATACGGTTGTAGGGGTTGGAGCACATGCTACGCGACGATACTGAGAGGGTCAACCAGCAATTTTCTCGGGCTACTGTGCTCGCGCTTTTCAATTTCCAATTGAGACAACGCCAAGGCTTTCGAATGCTCGACCCTGAGAGCACAATGGAAACCGGAAACCCTCATGTTGGGCCCTAAGGTTGAACTCTGCAGTCCTCTCAACT
>DATAOU010000262.1:0-5819 GCA_036265575.1 Pyrinomonadaceae bacterium | reverse complement strand
AACTCGAATGTCAACGCACCAGCAAACTAACAGTTTGCGTTTCATCACCCGGCGCCGCTGATTAATTTCTCAACAACGTTGGACCAGGAGAGATTCATTGCCAGCAGTTTGTCGCGTCCGCGTTGGCCCATTGCACGCGCTTTCGCTCGGTCTGAATAGAGTGAGTCGAGCGCCGCGGCGATCGCTTTCGGTTCCGGTTCCATAATCAATCCTTCGCTGTCGTGAGTAATGAATTCCGCCGCACCACCACCATCGCGCGCCACCAGCACGGGCTTCCCCGAGAGCATTCCCTCAAGCGTGACGTACCCGTAGTCTTCATCAAACGGCAAATAACAGATACCGAGTGCGTCTGCGTACAAATCAATAATTTCCGCTTCGGACACGAACCCACGCAGGCAGACGCGATCGGCAACACCGTATTTCTTAACCAACATTTCATACCGCTGGGGATCACCAGAGCCGCCGGCCAGAACGATCTTCAGCGGCGTGCTCAGGTGCTGTGCTGCTTCAATCAGCAGTTCCTGTCGCTTCTGTGGCTCAAGACGACTGGGGTAAAAAATGTAGTCGCCTTGCTCGCCGCAGCGCAAACTTTGCGCGCGCGGCGGTGGATGATAAAGCGGTTCACTTTCGATGTTGTTGTAACGGAGAAGACGGTCAGCGACAGTTTTCGAATTCGCGAAAACTTTTTTCGCTTGTGGTATGAGTCGATTATCCACCTGCCGGATCCACTCGCGCACCTGCGGCCCATCGGGGTAGGGGGAGAGATCGTCGAACGGTGTATTCCATAAATTATAAGCAGCGCGGTATTGGTGCATGATCCAAAGCACCTTGCGTGGGTGGGCCACGAGGTAGGCGGGAAACTTCATACCAATGACCAGGTCGACGGCCTTTCCGTTAGCTTCGCTCAGGTCGAGGAGACGCCAGGCCAGCGCGCTCTGCATGATCTCTGCAGGTGGGTACCACTTAAAAGGCAACGCCACCACCTCGGCGTTGTAACCCGCTTCGATCAGCGCGTCGCGCAGACCAGCGACGTGTGACTCAGCGCCGCCGGAGGTGAAGGGAACTTGTGTTGTGCAGATTAGGACGTTGCGGATCATTCGTTTGGTCAGTTGTCGGTGGTCCGTTGTCAGTTGTTAACGACTAGTACTTTGAACTTTGTACTTTGAGCTTTGAATTCTGTGCTTCGTACTTAGTCACTGTCCTCACTGTCGGCCTTTCAAAAGACAAAGAACCAAGTGCAAAGTTCAAACACGAACAACTGACAACGGACCACTGACAACTGACATCCCTACCAAATAACGATATTGCAGACGGCTATTGATAGTTCGCGGTCGTCGCGAGTCTCGTCTGCGACCGGGCGCGGCTGCCAGGTGCGATCAGTACGGAGTTCCATTTCAAACTCGCCCTTTGCTAGTTCAATCAAATCCTCGGAAACGGGGACACGTAGCTCCAGCCAGCCGTAACGCCAGAGCGAAAAGGCGCACAATCGCTCACCGTTCAGGAATAGCTCTACGCCCAGCGGACGGACGTGCAGATCCGGCAAGTGCGTAGTGAGATCGAAACAAATTTCCGAAACTTTAGGAGCGCGAAACTTGATCGCCGCGTGTTGGCCCATCCAGCGCGCGACTGGCGGCAACACGTTTGGCTCGAACCAACCATCGTCGAATTCAACTTCAATGTCGCGATCCAGACAAAGCTGGCTTTCAGCGGTGGTTGTGCGCGCAGCTGAAACCAGGTCTTGAGTCTTTGCTGAAAACAGCTCTCGGCGATCGCGGTGTTCGTTATAGAACGGACCAAGTGGCGCGTCCGAGGCTTTGACAAAGACATACAGGCCGCTCTTTGGCAGATGAATGTTCAGATCAGAAACTTTGGCAAAGACATAGCCCATCGCGAGGTCGAAAGCGCGTCGCTCTTTGAATGAGAGACCGCGCAGGTAATCGAGAAAATCATCTTCGAAATCAAGACCGTATCTATCAGCCTGCTTTAGGAATTCTTCGCTGCTGAGCGTGAGCGCGTAGCGTGGTTCCCAGGCAACATAGGAGAAGAATTTCTGAAATCTCGATGCGTGTTCCTGTTCTTCTTCGAGTCCGACATGTCCGTCGACCTCGATGAAGTTCCGCAACTCCTCGGCACTCATTTCATCGTAGGTCTTCTGTGCCGAATGATCGGTGCATTCGATGCCATGCATGGTGACCCCACCCGGTCGAAGCACGCGCTTTACTTCAGCCAACACCGCATCTTTTTCTTCGGCTTCGATGTGACCAAGCACATCGAGGCTGACCACGTAATCAAAGCTCGCGTCTGCAAAAGGCAAACTCGTAAGACGCGCGCTGGCAGTCACATCGTATCCGTTTCGGAACGCTGCCATCGCGCACTCCGCCGAGAGATCGACGCCGGCCAGCGTGACATTCTTCCGTTTCAACAGCGCCAGCATTCCGGCGCCGCAGCCGAGCTCAAGCACATCGGCGCGCGCCCGCACGTTGTCGTAGACCCACATCGTGCGGGCGAAGCGGATGTCGAAACGGTCGAGCGCCTTGAAGTAGCGAGAGTCGAGCACCTCGTCGGAAGCGAACTTGGTGCGATAAAACTCGGCGACATCGTCGATGCCGGCGCGCTGGTAGAGATTTCCTTTAGCCATGAGCAAGCATTAAACAGGATTAACAGGATTAACAAGATTTACTAGAGCAAACGAATAACGGTCGAATTGAGAGCAAGCTGTCTATCGTGTCAATCATGTTAATCGTGTCCAAGTTTTGATTTATGATTTATCGCTTCTCGAGTTCGTTGACGCGGCGTTCGAGTTCTTCAAGCAAAGCCTCAGTCTTACGACGCGCCCGATCTTCGAGTACAGCTGCTTCACTTTTTTCCAGGGACAGTTGTTTGTACGAAACTCGTAATTCGTCATGCAGACGAGCGAGGCCTTCACGCAACTCGTTGACTATCTCAGCAAGCCGCTTATCAACTTCAACCGTTCGACCGTCCAGTGCTGCGACGAACCTCTGCTGCGTTGCCAGTTCCGATCTCAACGCACCCACTGCTGCAGTCTGCTGTTGCAGTTCGCTCTGCCGCGCAGTTTTCTCGGCCTCCAGTTGCTCGCGCAGGGTCGCAACGGTTTTCTCATTGGCTGACAGCAGTTGCGCCAGCTCGCTCAGGGCGTGATGGACCGCGGCATTGAAATTCACCTGCTCCCAGGCATACCAGCGCGTGGCGCGTTTGAAATATCCCTTCAGCCATAACTCAAGGCGCGCGGTAGTGCCGCTGCGATTACTGACGAGGGGCGGCAGGCGGTCCCACGCGCGCGCCGTTGTAGTTAGATAAGAGTCAAGACGCGGCAACGAACCCGCTGCTGGCGACGCTCCGTTTTCGCGTGCAGCCGAAACGCCACTCGAGCTGCCTTCACGAGCAGCGGCAGCCGCCTCCTCTTCCGCGTAAACGCGTTCGCGTATCTCCCGCAAGATATTTTCGACTTCGGTATCAGCCATGATGCGCTCCCACGGAATGCGGCTCTCGCGCTTCACCCGCTTTGGCAAGGCCCCGAGTTGCGGTGACGCTCGCGTTGAGATTAGCGATGCCCTCGGTCAACATTACATTCGTAACTTTGAAAAACAGCGCGGCGTCTAACCAGTCGTAGGCTTCACCGTCGCCGCTGTGCACGGCTAAGGAGATTGAATATTCATCGCTGCCAAGCCAGCACGCGAATGAGAACGTGACGTCGACGATCTCGCCACTGCTGACGTCACCGAATTCAAGCTGTTGTTCCCTGGTGTTGGTGCCATAAACATGAATGCCGTGGCGGTTGCGAATCAGGAACCCGATCACCGGATCTTGCACGTCGCGGAGAAATCGGGCCACCACTCGCAAGTTGACGCTCGCGCCACTCTCCACGGCGTGCAGCTCCAGATTGGCTGCATCGTTAAATGTCGCACCGTAGACTTCCGCGCTGCCGTCGCCGTGCCGGTAGGAATAGTTGAGTGGCCGTGAAAATTCTTCGGTAGGAAATTTTGGTGGCATGGGCGCAGCCGTGTCGGCTTCAAAAGCGCGCTCGCGCTCCATAATTATTTTCTGGTATTGGTTCAGCACTTCCGCAGGCTTTCCATCCGCCAACAGTCGCCCCGCCTTCAGCAACAAAGCGCGCGAACAAAGGGCGCGCACTGCGGCTGCGTCATGCGATACGAACAGCACCGTGGTGCCGCGCTCGTGCAGTTCCTTGATGCGACGCAAACAACGGTGCTGGAAGACAGCATCGCCAACGGCAAGTGCCTCATCGATGATCAGAATATCAGGGTCAACGCTGGCGGCAATCGCAAACGCCAGGCGCACATACATTCCACTCGAATAACTTTTCACCGGTTGATAAAGAAATTGGCCGATCTCTGCGAAGCGTTCAATTGCCGGAAACAGCACGTCCGTTTCGCGCCGGCTTAGTCCCAACAACCCGGCATTCATATAAACATTTTCGACGCCGGTAAACTCCGGGTCGAAGCCGGCGCCGAGCTCGAGCAGCGCCGCAATTCTACCTTCATGCCAAACGTCGCCATGGGTCGGCGTCAGCGTGCCCGAAATAATTTGCAGCAGCGTTGACTTGCCGCAGCCGTTAGGTCCGACAATGCCGACAGTTGTGCCGGCCTCGATTTCGAAGTCAATATCCTGCAGCGCCCAGAATTCTTTATGACGACGGAGGCGACCGCGAGTGAGCGATTCTTTCAGGCGATCGCCGGGGCGTTCATAGATGCGGTATTGCTTGGAAACTCTTTCGACGCGCAGGGCCACAGACATGCGCTGAATGTAGCAGAAGTGAGGAAAGGGAAGCTAGAAGCAGAAGGCAGAGGGCAGAAGGCAGAAGTGTGCTCCAAAAATATTTAGCCGCGGATTCCGCGGATTAGCGCGAATCAGAAAAAGTTTTGAGGCTTTTAGATCTGATCCGCGTTTATCCGCGTAAATCCGCGGCTAGTTTAGTGGTGCCCTTGAGGCGAAACTAACTCAGGGCCCGAAGCGTTGGCGATACTCCGACGATTCGATGAATGCTCTTACCATCTCCGCATCGATGAAGTTGCCGTTAAAGGAATTCAACTTGTTCAGCCAGAAGTTGAAGCCCGCCGTGTCAGCATCGCGGCGCAGGTAGCCGAAATATTCCATCAGCACGAAGGCCGCGTTGGTCTCGCGCACCTGCAGCTCTTCCTGTTCGGCGACTTTACGCAGCACGGTCGCGCGCGTTTCCGTCCCGCCGTTCAGTCCCGCCACGAGGGAATTGCGGAAGGCGTCCGCTGCTGGAAAATTGCCGCGTATTTCGCCGCCCGTGAATTGTGTCGTGTGGAAATTGATGTATGCACGACCCTCACGCAAGTTGGCCAACTGTGCGGCCAGCGTTGTGCCATTTCCTTCTGGAGCATCCCACTTGCCCTTGATCGAGCCGCCGACGCCGCTACTGAACGGCGTGACCACCTGATCGTTTGGATTGTTGTCATTGAAAGGACTTCCGAAGAAGCCCCAGACGACTGGCCCGTTAACACCGGGCGCTACGGACGCGCCGGCATGAATGTGCGCGGCGATCAGATTGTCGTTCGTGTCTGCAGTTTGCGAGCCGGTGAAGTCGATATTGTTCGCAGTGACGTTCATCGTCATCGCTGTCTGGGCGTCGTTAAACTGGAACCTCGCAGTTCCAAACGAAGCGGGCCTGGCCACGCCTCCGGTAGTTGTCGGAACCGTCGGCGGAACTTCCTGCGAATTAGTCAGGTTGACGACGAAGAGTCGGACCTGGCTCGGAGAAAGTCCGGCGCTCGCAAGCAGGTTATCGACATACTGCTCGTTGGTTAGGGTTG
>DATAOU010000261.1:0-3105 GCA_036265575.1 Pyrinomonadaceae bacterium | reverse complement strand
ACTGGACTTGGATACGCGATCAACAAAAAATGTTTATAGAGGATCCGGGGCTGCCGTGTCAACAAAAATTGTTGAGAACATATCTCCAAGTCAATGCCGAGCTGGGCGTGCACTGTTGGAGATCACGCAGACGCAGTTGGCCAAATCTGCGGGGTTGGGGCTTTCGACAGTGGTAGATTTTGAAAAAAAGCGACGTGAGGTCTCAGTAGAAGCTATACAGGCAATATTTCAGGCGCTTATGCATGCGGGCGTCGAATTCATCGACGAAAATGGCGGCGGCCCGGGCGTGCGGCTCCGCAAGAGCCAGCGCCTCAAAAAGTCCCGATAAATTTCCAATGAATGGAAAAAGTTAGGCAGCAGCTTCGGCTGGCTCCGCGTAAGCGTTCGCCGCGATACAAAACGAAGCCATTTTTGGTTCTAAAATCTTCGTCCGTATGCGGGTAATCCCAAACCTCACGCTAGTAACTGATCAGAAATTTGCCTGGCCCTATCGTTGGCGGTGTGATTCGCGCACCAGGACAGCGAACTATGGCCCTCGTCGCCGACTTAGCCGCGAAGATTGAAGAGCGCGCTAAAAGGCTTGATCAGGTTGATCAGGCCATTGCGGAAATTCTCCGTCTGCTTCGGCCAAAGCGCAAACGACCGCCGCGAGGGCAGCTGAAACTCCCTCTTGCCGAGCCGGAGAAAATCTTGAGACGACGCGCGTAAAAAAGCGCGCTGTCGTGTCGACAGCGCGCTTATGTTCCGCACTCGTGTAAGAGAGAAGCGCCCGTTAACGGGTGGCAACTTAACTTAATGAACTGTTAATCATATTTCCCTAACGTCGACCTAGATTTGCAGCGCCCATGGCAGATGGAGCGAACGCAATGCCCACAGCGCCCAACTTGCCTGTCAACAAGGCTATTCCGCAGTTTGCCATTCCAATAAGCGTGGTAGCTCTGAGAGCGGAGGCCTTCTCTCCCGGCGACAAAACGATCGTCATATCATTGACGACGAAATTTTCCAGCGTTGAACGAACTTACTCTGTGCCGCTCGAATGCTTTTATGAGCTTGCTGGGGACCTGCAAATTCTAAACGCTTTTCCAGACATGACTGATTGAGCGGCGCGCATCCAAGAACGCTAGCAGGACAATCGACTGGATCGCTTAAGCTGCGACTGCGCTTTGGAATGAAGCTTGCCGATGTGTGACTTCTTCGTGCTGTTCGGTGGCGGGTGGCTTAATCTCAACGCGTACATTTAGTTCGGGGTGACAGGCACGGCAAAGAAAACGCGGAATCGAATTTTCCAACAAATGATCTATGAGGCATGTGTCCTGCATGGTCCTGCGATCGCCTTGTTAAGTCCGATATCCAAATAGTTGGTCGAATATGGTAAATAAGACCTAATGCTCGCGCGGAGACGCTTTTGATTTCTGTGGGCAAATCACTGAAAAGAACAACTAGCCCTTGCGACAAGTAACGAATCTGTACCTGCTTAATGGTGCTTGTCACGACTCGCCAAGGGAGCACGTCAATGGCGGCGCTCGCAAAAGCAGAACAGACGGTTGCGGCCAAAGCACGCAGGTCGATCACCAAGGAACGTTTAATCGCGGCTCTCGCTGACCAACACGGTCTCAGCAAGCGTGCAAGTCAGCAGTTGTTCGACGATTTGATCGGCATGATCAAAACACATCTTCAGCAAGGTGAGCGAGTGAAGCTCGCCGGTTTCGGTGTCTTACAGGTCCGCGATCGGCCTGCGCGTATCGGTCGCAATCCCAGGACCGGTGAGATCGTCGAAATCGAGGCTGGGAAAAAGGTGGCATTCCGACCCGCCAAGAAACTTAAGGCGGCAATCTAACTGCTGCGTGCTGGGTTGTAGCATCTCCTTGAATTCTGTTGGGGGTAAGCTTTACCTAGGGACGCGAGGAATGGCGCACTGTGCAATTCGTATGAGGCCGACTACCTGGTCTCATTATATTTCCCGTCATGACAGACTAAAACCAGTTGGATGGCAACTGCGCGCGTTAGGTCGCGTAGAAAATATCAATCTGTCTGATAACGGCCCAACTTTGCATCTAACCAGCGGCGAAGAAATTGAGGACGTGAAGATCTATTTAGATTTCGATACCAGCGAACCTACAAACATTGATGGTACGCCGCTTGAAAGCGCGATCGGCTGTTTGCACCACGACGTAGGACTCGTCGGCGGATGGATCAGTTTAGGAACTAACGATTTTTCTGAAGTCTGGGAACAAGTTCGCCAAGGTGAATACAGCGATTGCCTAATCGATATCACTGTCCGACCGGTAGAGTTCCTCGGCCAAGACACAGGATGGAAATGGGATGTGGTAACCCACCAGGCGATCCAAATTACAAAAGCAGTTGTGCAATTCGTGCGTATGCCAGTTACGACAAAGTCTGAGCAGGCGAAACAAAAGCGCGGATGGTTTGGCTAGACAACATGTGAGCCCGCACCGAGCCCTGCATGTCGATCTCGTCTTCGGTACGCAATCGCCAACCACGGCGTCCGTCACGCCCGGCAGAAGAGAGGAGGGAGCGGTCCCCACGGGATGCAACGCTCGTTGCCAGGTCAATTCTGATGGTCGTTGCGGCCGTATCGGTGCTCGCGACCAGCAATTATTTCGCCTACATGATCGGACGCAAGCAAGTGACTTATGAAGAGCTGCGCAGGCAGGTCGACCTGGTGGTTCAGTTCATGGACCAGAAACGGGTCGAACTGGCCAAGAAGCCGCGGCAGGACAGACTGCAGCAAGACGCGCCGGGCCTCACCACCGGCCTGACGACGAGCACGATCAACGGGAAGACAAGAGCGGTTGCGCCAGAGCCGGCGCCCGCCAAAAGAGCGATGCCGGCAGCGCTGATCGATGACACGGCCGTTGCGCGGCCGGACAACGAGCCGCGCGCGACGCCCAACTCATCGCCGAATGCGGCTGAAAGGCATCGCGATATGCAGGGCGTCGCCCATCAACGCGCTCCAAGCCGGCAGCAGGCGCCAAAGCGGAACCCGACCGAGGCGATGGCCCAGCAGTCGGGTCAAATGACAAATGCGCCATCGGCCGCCCCGGACGCGGGCGTTGCCGGTCAATAAATCCGGCGGCGGGCGCG
>DATAOU010000260.1:0-11398 GCA_036265575.1 Pyrinomonadaceae bacterium | reverse complement strand
GCGGCCTGAGGCCGAGCAGGATTTCACGCGTCTCGCTGATTGATGGCTCGCTAACCTTCACCAGGCGGAAACGTCTGGCCAGCGCTTCATCTTCGCCAATGTATTCCTTGTATTCCGAATTGGTGGTAGCGCCGATGATGCGCATGTCGCCGCGGGCCAAGGCCGACTTGAACATGTTTGCCGCATCGGAAGACGTACCCAACGCCGCGCCGGCGCCGATAATGGTGTGCGCCTCATCGATGAAAAGGATCAAATTGTCCTTCTCTTTAACTTCGTCGATGATGCCCTTGATTCTCTCTTCGAACATGCCGCGCAACATTGTGCCGGCGACCAGACCCCCCATTTGCAGTTGCACCACGTGGCTGCCGCGCAAACGCGCCGGCACTTTGTCGGGTTCCAACTCAATTAGCCGCGCCAATCCTTCGACGACCGCAGTCTTGCCGACGCCAGGTTCGCCCACCAGCATCGGCGAGTTTGCACGCTCGCGATGGCAAAGAATTTCGACGATCTGCTGAATTTCTTTTTCGCGGCCAATCGTTGGCGGAATCTTATCCGCGCGCGCCAGCCGGTTAAGTGAAACGCCAAAATGTTTCAAATAAGGCGGCAGCTCAAATTTCTTACGATACTGCTCTTCCTCGCGCTCACGCTTTTGTACTTGCGCTTGAACATTTTCTGCGATGGCGTCAGGGCTAGCGCCCATCGTTCGCAATACATCAAGGAACAGGCTCTCCTGATTTGAAAGCGCGGAAAAAATATCTGTAGCCTCAATTGTCTTGCGGCCCTGGGCGCGGGCGCGTTCCATCGCGCGCTTAAATAGATCGGTCGTGTCAGGAGAAATGCGAAAACCTTTGCCGACGTGCTGCTGCTTGCTGGTATTCAGCCGTTGGCTAATGGCGAACTTTACGCTGACCGGGTCCAGCGACAGGTCGCGCATCGTAGAATTGAACATGTCCGGCTCTTCATGCATAAGCGCCTGGAGAATGTGCTCGACGGCGACGAAATTCTGATCACGTTGCCGGGACTCGTTCAAAGCGTATTCCAATACGCGCTGGCCGCTATCCCCAAATTTGTCTTTATACGAACCCAGATCAACCATTTTCTTAACCTGTACTTCCCAAAAGAAGCGTCGTGCACTATTTCGTGACGGCAGGCTTCTTCTTTTTCAAAACGGAAACTGCAAAAACCGCCTTACTCTGGCGGTTAGATGTGCCGAGCATATTCGCCGTTGCGTTTCAATGCAATAAGATTTCTCGCCGCTTCCCTTCAAGCAAATATGCGGCCAGCCTGAAGGGCTTTTTCCGAGAAACCGGAGCGCACTGCGTCAATATTCCCAGCTACCTACCTCTTAATAGTCGTAATCTTCTCCGCCCCCCGGCATTTGCGGCGCGCTTTTCTTCGGTTCGGGCGCGTCGGTGATGGCCGCATCGGTGGTCAACAACAATCCCGCAATCGAAGCTGCGTTCTGAAGGGCAGTGCGCACAACCTTGGTCGGATCGATGATGCCGGCGGCGACGAGATCTTCATAATCGCCGGTTGCGGCGTTGAAACCTTTGTTGCCTTTCAACTCTTCAACTTTCCCGACCACGACTGCGCCGTCGAGTCCGGCATTTTCAGCGATGCGTCGCAGGGGCTCTTCAAGTGCGCGTCGCACAAGATTGATTCCAGTCTGCACATCGAGTTCATCACTCGAAATTTTGTCCAGCGCCTTAGCTCCGCGCAGCAATGCGATACCACCGCCTACCACGGTGCCTTCCTGCGCCGCTGCTTTCGTGGCGTTAAGTGCATCCTCGACTCGCATCTTAATTTCTTTCATTGCGGTTTCGGTGTGCGCGCCAACCTTAACGACGGCAACGCCGCCCGCGAGTTTCGCCAGACGCTCCTGCAGCTTCTCGCGGTCGTAGTCAGAAGTCGATTCCTCAATCTGCCTCCGAATCGTAGCCACGCGGCCTTGAATTGCTTTACGCTCGCCACCGCCCTCGACGATGGTCGTGTTGTCTTTGTCGACAATCACGCGCTTCGCTTTACCGAGGTCCGCCAATTCCACGTTTTCAAGTTTGACTCCCAAGTCTTCAGTGATCACGCGCGCGCCTGTCAGTATTGCCAGGTCCTCCAGGATCGCTTTGCGACGATCGCCAAAGGCCGGGGCTTTTACGGCAGCAACTTTTATTGTTCCCCGCAGCTTGTTGACTACCAGCGTCGCCAACGCATCGCCGTCGATATCTTCGGCAACAATCAAGAGCGGCTGTCCCGCGCCCGCGCTCTGTTCCAGAATCGGCAACAAATCGCGCATCGCGGAAATTTTCTTTTCATGCAAGAGGATTAACGGATCGTCGAGCACGGCTTCCATGCGTTCGGCGTTGGTAACGAAATAAGGCGATAAGTAACCGCGGTCAAACTGCATACCTTCCACAATTTCCAGCTCAGTTTGCAGGGTCTTTGCTTCTTCAACCGTCACCACGCCGTCTTTCCCCACCTGCTCCATCGCTTCGGAAATCAACTTGCCGATTTCTCGATCATTGTTGGCGGAAACACTGGCCACGTTCATCAGATCTTCTTTGTTCTTCACCGGCTTTGAGATGCGCTGGAGCTCGGCAACCACAGCGTCGGTGGCCAATTGGATACCGCGTTGCAACGACATCGGGTTGGCGCCGGCAGTGACGTTCTTCACGCCCTCGCGAAAGATGGCCTGCGCCAGGACAGTTGCGGTAGTGGTGCCGTCGCCTGCCGTGTCGTTGGTTTTGACCGCCACTTCGCGCACCATCTGCGCGCCCATGTTTTCATACTTGTCTGCGAGCTCAATTTCTTTGGCGACAGTGACGCCATCTTTCGTTATCACGGGCGAACCGTACTTTTTGCCCAGCACCACGTTGCGGCCTTTTGGCCCAAGCGTCACCCGCACTGCGTTGGCAAGCGTGTTTACGCCCTTCAACATGGCGCCGCGCGCGTCTTCGCTAAACTTCAATTCTTTTGCAGCCACTCTGGTTTCTCCTTAGTAACTTTCGCCCTGTTGTCAGTAACTTTCGCCTGTTGTCAGATAACCTTCGCTCTGTTAACGCTTGCTACTTCTCTCGCTTTTCTTTTGCTTCTACCGGCTTCTTTTTCTTCTGTGAAGCTCGGCTCTTGTTTCTGGTTTGCGTTTGCTTTGCGTTTGCGCTTTGCTTTTGCGTTTCCTTTGCCTTTGCGTTTGCTTTGCAATCTGAGATCTCAGATCTCAGATCTCAGATCTCAGATCTCAAATCTCAGATCTCAAATCTCAAATCTCAGATCTCAAATCTGAACTTACTCCACCGCCTTCGCGCGAGCAGAAGCACGACCCACCTTGACGCGCGCCGGCCGCAGCAAGCGATCTCCTATTCTGTATCCACGCGCGTACTCCTCGAGCACTTTCCCTTCATCTTCCGGTTCAACTTCGGCTGTCTCAACTGCATCGTGCAGTTCCGGATTAAATTGTTCACCGACAGATTCGAGCGGTTCGACTCCGGCCGCGACAAGCGCATTTTCAAAATTGGCTGCCGTACGACGAACTCCTTCGGCCACATCCTCGGCGGAGGCGCCCGATTGAGCCGACTCGGTAGCACGCTGTAGATTGTCCAACACCGGCAACAGCGCTTCTATAAAGTTTGCTTTCTCGCGGTGCGCGCGTTCGTCGGCGGCCTTGTTCAAGCGCCGGCGTGTCTCGTCAGTCTCGCTCTGAAGTTGTTGGCGTAATTGTTCAAAACGCGCTTGCACCTCCTGGACCTTTTGTTCGGCGGCGCGGGTTCGTGCTTCCAATTCCTCCACGTAGGTTGGTTTAAGATTAGGAACCTCGGTGGCCGGTGCGGCGGTTTCGCCCTCGTCATCCAAATGAATGCGGCGACGATCGGTTACCCTGATGTCTCGCGGCTCATCCTCGTCCCAGGCGCCGCGACGGTCCCTGCCAAATCTGCTCATTTTGTTACACCACCTGTTTCCGCCCGTATATTCTTCGTAACGAACATCGCAAACTAACAGTTTGCTTTACAACTACGAAACCTTGATCTCTACGCGCTGTGGTTTGCGCTCGGCCCGCTTTGGCAGTTGCACTTCGAGCACGCCGTCTTTGTAGCTTGCCCTGATGTCCTTTTGATCGACCGAAGCGGGCACGCTGAAGGTCCGCAAAAACTTGCCACTCGGACACTCTCCGCGATGCTGCGTGGAATCACGAGCCACTCGCTCGCCCCTAATCGTCAAACGGTTATCGCCGTCAATACTGATATCCAGTTTCGCGCGATCAATTCCTGGCAAGTCGAGCGCCACCATGAACGCGTTGTCGTTTTCATAAACGTCCGCAGCCGGATACCAATCCGCGCGTTCCAATTCATCGTTCTTTTCCGCTTCGCTGGCGCGGCGCTGAGTGGCGTCTTCAAACAAACGGTTCATTCGATCCTGCAAAGTCACCAGGTCGTGTAAAGGATTCCACTGAGACATCTAGTAATTCTCTCCTGCTGTTCGGAAATTTGTTCGATCACTCTTCTTTGTAAAGTCTTCTTCCCTCTCCCTCTGGCAGAGGGTTAGGGAGAGGGCTGGTGCGCGACAAGCTTCGCACCCTCCCCTCACCCCTCCCAAAAGGAGGGGAAACAACCCAATTCTCCACAGTCGGACAATTACGCACTTGCCGCGGCTGCCTCGTTTTTGAAAACCATCTTACCGTCTTCAGCCGACACTTTTACGATTTGACCCGGCAGCACTTCGCCATTCAAAAGTTTCACTGCCAGCGGGTTCTGTACCAACGTTTGAATAGCCCGTTTTAGTGGTCGCGCGCCGTAAGTCGGATCATATCCTTCGGTGGCCAAAAGCTGACGTGCCGAATCGTCCAAAACGATTTGAATGCCTCTTTCGCCGAGACTCTTGCGCAGCCGCTCTAACTGCACGTCAATGATCTTCACGATCTGTTCCCGCGAAAGCTGGTGGAAAATCACAATGTCATCAATGCGATTCAGAAATTCCGGTTTGAAATGATCCTGCAATTCCTGTAACACCGCTTCACGCACGGCAGACTCATCGCCTTCAGCCGCTTGAATCTCGCGCGAGCCGAGGTTTGAAGTCATGATCAGAACTGTGTTCTTAAAATCGACGGTGCGACCCTTCGCATCGGTCAAGCGCCCGTCGTCGAGAATCTGCAGCAGCACGTTGAAAACATCGGAATGCGCCTTTTCAATCTCGTCAAAAAGAATCACCGCATAGGGACGGCGACGCACGGCTTCTGTAAGTTGCCCGCCTTCCTCGTACCCAACATAACCCGGCGGAGCGCCAATCATGCGCGCTACCGCGTGCTTCTCCATGTACTCAGACATGTCCAGTCGAACCATCGCGCGCTCGTCGTCGAAAAGAAATTCAGCGAGGGCTCGCGCAGTTTCAGTTTTACCGACGCCAGTTGGACCAAGAAATATGAACGAGCCAATCGGGCGATTCGGATCCTGAAGACCGGCGCGTGCGCGTCTGACTGCGTTCGCCACGGCCGCCAGTGCTTCGTCCTGGCCAATCACACGTTTGCTTAAACGCTCTTCCATCGTCACCAGCTTGTGCGTCTCGCCTTCCAGCATTTTTGAAACTGGAATGCCGGTCCATTTAGCGACTACCTGCGCGACATCCTCTTCATCAACTTCTTCTTTGAGCATGACGCCGTCTTTTTGGAAGGCCGCAAGCTTGGCCTGCTCGTCGGCAAACTTACGTTCAAGTTCCGGAATCTGGCCGTACTGCAGTTCGGAAGCGCGCGCGAGGTCACCTGCATTTCGTGCCTGTTCGAGCTGCATTTTCAACTGTTCGAGCTCGGCCTTGGCAGTCCGCATGCGTTCAATAGCTTCTTTTTCCGATTGCCACTTGGCCTTCATGCCCGAAGATTTTTCGCGCAGATCGGCAATTCGCTGCTCGATTTCCTTTAACCGCGCTCGCGACTTTTCATCTTCCTCGCGTTGCAATGCCTGACGCTCGATTTCCAGTTGCAGAATTTCGCGCTCGAGTTCATCGATCTCCTGTGGCAGCGAATCGATCTCGATCCTTAGCCGCGAAGCCGCCTCATCTATTAGATCGATCGCTTTATCGGGAAGAAAGCGATCCGTAATGTAACGGTTGGAAAGCGTAGCGGCGGCAACAATTGCCGAATCCTTAATACGCACGCCGTGATGCACTTCGTAACGCTCTTTCAAACCGCGCAGGATAGCGATCGTGTCTTCAACACTGGGCTCGCCCACGTAAATCTGCTGGAAGCGGCGCTCGAGTGCCGCATCCTTCTCAATGTATTTTTTGTATTCGTTGAGCGTGGTGGCGCCTACGCAGCGCAACTCACCGCGCGCCAGCGCCGGCTTTAACATATTCGAAGCGTCGATCGCGCCTTCGGCCGCGCCTGCTCCGACCAAAGTATGAAGCTCGTCGATGAAAAGAATTATCTGCCCTTGCGCGTTTTCAATCTCTTTTAGAACTGCTTTCAAGCGGTCTTCAAACTCGCCGCGATACTTCGCGCCTGCGAGCATCGAACCCAAATCAAGCCCAACCAGTCGCTTGTTACGGAGCGTCTCAGGCACGTCGCCGGAAACGATGCGTTGTGCTAAGCCTTCCACGATGGCAGTTTTGCCGACGCCGGGCTCGCCAATCAGAACGGGATTGTTCTTCGTACGCCGCGAAAGAACCTGAATAGTTCTTCGTATCTCGTCGTCACGACCAATCACGGGATCGAGTTTGTTCTTGCGCGCGAGTTCAGTGAGGTCACGCGCATATTTTGAAAGTGCCTGGTAATTCTGTTCCGCGTTCGGGTCAGTAATCTTCGAGCCACCACGCATCTGCTCAATCACTTTTAAAAGATCGTCGCGCTTGACGCCATGCTGGCGCAGAATCTTCCCCGCTTCGCCGTCTTTTTCGTCTGCAATCGCCAGCAGCAGATGTTCGGTCGAGTTAAACTCGTCGCCCATCTTGTCGGCCAGTTTCTGCGTGGCCGTAAAAATCTGGCTGAGCCGTGAACTGAAATATTGTTGACCACCTTCGACTTTTGGAAAGCGACCAATCGCCGCCTGCAAATCGTTGAGTACTACCGGAACGTTGACGGCGAGTTTGCCGAGAACCGGACGCACGATTCCTTCGGGTTGCTCGAGCATAGCCGCGAGCAAGTGTTCCGGTTCGACTTGTTGATGCTGGTTTTTTTCTGCGAGTTCTATGGCGGCCTGAATGGCTTCCTGCGCTCGCAGCGTAAATTTATCTAATCGCATGTTTTCTTATTCTTTAAGCGGGGTCCGGGCGTTTGACTGCCCGAAGACCCCGCCTGTATTTGACACCGCGCGAAGGTTTAGCGGCCGCCGGCGGCTTGGCTAGACTTCGTCGCGTTATTCACGTTCTCGGCTTTTGCTTCGATCGTTTTCGCCTTAGTGCCTTCACCTTCGCCACTAATCTCAATGCGCCGCGCTTTTGTTTCTTCCCGTTTAGGTAACGTCACGCGCAACACGCCGTTCTTGTATTCAGCAGTTGCCCCTTCAGCAGATACCGTTTGCGGCAGTGTGAAGGAACGCGTGAACGAACCGTACGAGCGTTCGACGCGGTGATAATTGTCCGTGTCTTCCTTCTTTTCGAACTGTCGTTCACCACGCAGAGTAATCACATTGTTTTCAACTGACAATTCAAAGTCTTCCCGTTTCATTCCGGGCAATTCGGCCTCAAGAACGATGTGGTCCTTGTTCTCATAAATATCGACGCTGGGATTCCAGGCGCCGCGACCAATACCTTCTTCGCCGAAGCCTCGAGTCAGGTTCGTCGAAAACAATCGATTTACTTCTTCCTGGAGGGTGCGAAGATCGCGGAAGGGGTCATAACGAACTATGGTCATTACAAATTTCCTCCTTTATTTCTCTTCGCGCTTTCGAGCTATTCAGTTTGTTGGGAACGCCCGTGAGCGCAAGACAATAATAAAGATTGAGTGGGGTTCTGTCAAGTTCCCTTGGAGGTGTAGAAATGCCAGCAAAAGGAGGGCAAAATTCACATTGCTGATTGCTGAAGAGGGAAGGAATACGGCTCAAGAGAGGCCGAAGAATCGTTTGATGGCGGACAGAAGGCCCTCCGATTTATCGATATCTGTGTCTCCCTGATTCGCGGTGGCCGCCAAGCCCTGGAGTCGCTCGGTGATGATATGGCTCAGCGATTCGACCAGGTCTGGGTTGGCATCGAAAACCAGTTTCATCGCCTGATGACCAATCTCCAAAACTTCCGTTTCTTCCTGGGCGACGATACTGGCGGTTCGCGGTTCGCCGGTAAACAACGCCATCTCTCCAAAGAAGGCGCCTTCGCTGAGTGTGGCGACGGTCCGCGCCCGCCCGTTCTCATTTAACTGGACTGCAACCCGGCCGTTATGGACCACGAACATTGATGAACCGGGATCGCCGGCGCGAATAACTGTTTCCCCTGGCGCGAAAACATGACTGGTCGCCGCCTGCGCCAGCATCGTCGTTTCTTCGGTCGAGAGTGGCGCGAAAATATCAACCGCTGCGAGCCGCTCGACGATTGGCGCTGCGTCGCTGGTGGAGGTCTTCGGTCGACGTTCAACCAACAACGTTCGCGTCGGGAAGGCAAAGCTCAAATCGTTGCGACGAAAGGCATACCAAATTCGTTGCCGCACGAGAGCATCGGTGTCGTTGTATTTGGCATAGTCTTCGAGCCAGTACTTGACTTCGTAGTCAACGCCGCTATCACCCATGTTGCGGATGCGCACGATCGGCGTGATTTTCTGCGAAACATTGTCTGCCTCGCGCACGGCTTCCCTCACCACATGAATCGTCTTGGCCGGCGAGTCGCTATACAAGGTATTAAAGAAAACCAACCGCGCATTGAGGTTGTCGCGCGGGCTCACTTCGATTGGCTCTTTCGCTGCCGTGCTGTTGCTAATGAGCACGACATGATTCTGGAAAGTTCTGATTTTGACAGCGCGCCAGGTAATCTCTTCGACCACTCCAGTATGTTGGCCGCCCACGGTGATCACGTCGCCGACCTGGAATGGCCGATCAGCTTGCAGCGAAATCCCGGCGAAGAAGTTTCCCAGCGTGTCCTGCAAAGCAAGTCCAAGGATTACGCCGAAGATTGCCGAGGTAGTGAACAGCGCGCCAAGGTTAACGTCAGGGAAAATCTGCGTGAAGATAATAAAAAACAACGCCGTGAAAGCAATGATCGAAAAGATGTTGCGCACCAGGGTGGGCGCTTCAAAGTCACGGCGGAAACGAACCAGCCCAAAGACTGCGGAGTTCAACGCGCGCACAATTAAATAGGCGAGCGTCGCAAACAACAGCAACCGCAACACTCGAACGACCGTTCTGGGATTGAAGGACATCCCCGCCATCAAGGAGCTCAGTAGATTCAACAGCTGCTGATCGAATCTGAAGAGCAAGTACAGCGCCAGCACGACGAGGGTGGTGGCTACCAGGAACAGAACCGCTTTGTTTTTGGATTGGCTGCGCTTCAAGGTTTTGCTTACGAGCTCGGCAAGTGCAATAAGGTTTTGCGGCCTATTCTTTTATCACTGATCGTCTGGCTTGGCGAGAGAGATTTGCGCTGCGCCACGACCCCGTGATCATTGGCTAGACTGCGAAAATGCCAGGAAGGACCGTTGCCGAGATCAGCAACAACGACAGGGCAGTGACTATGATCACCGTTAACCAGGCACCGACATTGTAGAGACGCCCGTTGACATAAGCGCCCATGATTTCACGGTCATTAACCAACCGCAGCACCGCGAACAGAATGATCGGCAAGAGCAGTCCGTTGATAACCTGCGTTACCAGTAACACGCGAATTAAAGGCAAGTTGGGAATGACAGCGATCGCTGCACCGACCGCAACCAAAAACGTGAACACCCCGATGAAGATTGGCGCCTCGCGGAAGCTGCGCGACACTCCTTTTTCAAAACCCAGTGCTTCACTAATCGAGTAAGCTGTTGCAAGCGGTAGCACACCAGCAGCCAGCATCGAAGCTCCAAACAAACCAACCGCGAACAGTTTTTCAGCGTAAGGCCCGGCCAGCGGCCGCAAAGCCCGCGCAGCATCGGCGGCTGTCTCGATGCGAATGCCAAACCTGTGCAGGGTTGCACCGGTTGAGACCACAATGAAGAAGACGACCATCATCGCAAAAACAGTTCCCACCCAGACATCCGCTTTTGTTTTCCGGTACTCCTCGGGAGTCACCCCTTTTTCAACTACCGACGATTGCACGTAGACCTGCATGTACGGTGAGATCGTGGTACCTATCACAGCAACGCATGTGAACAGATAGGCCGCGCCCAAACTGAAAGTAGGTTTTACAAAACCAACTGCAACGGCGCTCCAGTCAGGGTGGGCCATAAATGCGGAAACGATGTAGCCGAGAAAGACCAGCGACATCAGTAAAAATGCGCGCTCGACCCGTTGATAGGAACCTTTCACCACCAGCCACCATATGCTGAAAGCCGACAAGGGAACTGAGATGAAACGCGGCACGCCGAACAATTCGGTCGCCGCAGCGATGCCAACAAATTCCGATACGGTCACGCCACCGTTAGCGATCAGCAACGCCAGCATGATGAATGCGGTCCAGCGCACACCGAACCGTTCGCGCACCAGGTCCGCCAGCCCTTTGCCGGTGACCGCGCCCATGCGCGCGCACATTTCCTGAACAATGCCCAAGCTGATTGTTATGGGAATGAGGATCCAAAGAAGTTGGTAGCCTTGCTCGGCCCCCACGGAAGCAAAGGTGGCAATGCCGCCCGCGTCATTGCCCGCGCTGGCAGCAATCATCCCTGGTCCAAGTAAGGCCAGGAAGGCGATGATTCTGCTGCGCCGCGCGACGGTGTGGCCCACACCACGAGCGCCACGACGAAGCAAACGTCGTCCTGCGGCCCTGACCGCTGCTCGTGATTCTGCCACTTGGAGGTTCTCCGTCAGTCATGACTCATGAGATCTGAAATTTCAAGCCTGAGATCTCAAATCGGACTTTGCCGCCGATTAACGCGGACTACGCAAACCGGAAAAGACCTTGTCAAACTTATTCTGGTAACGTCTTGGTTCTGCTTTGGGAAACTGTTTACTTTCGACCGAGTCCTACTTTTTCTTAGGTCGTTGATTCGCGTTCTCGTAATCCGCGGCTAATTCATTTCTAACCCAATAGTCTCGGCAATCGTTGGCGCCAATCCTTCGGCAACAGGATCTCCATCGCGTCATCGACCGTTATGATACCGAGAATGTCGCCAGCCTCATCAACCACTGGCAGGGCCAGCAAATTGTATTCAGCAATTCGGTGCGCCACGTCTTCGGCCGATTCATCCGCATCCGCCTTTTGAAATTCTGTGCGCATCACGTCGGAGAGCGGCACCGAAGGATCGGCAAGAATCAAACTGCGCAAGGCAATCACACCTTCGAGTTGCCACGAACCTTCCGTG
>DATAOU010000259.1:0-4675 GCA_036265575.1 Pyrinomonadaceae bacterium | reverse complement strand
TTCATCCGCGTTCATCCGCGTTCGTCCGCGGCCAAATTCATCTTTTCCCGTGCGCGATTTTCGCCGCTTCCGGCAAGCCGCGCAAACGAAGCATCGCCACCACGCCGAGAAAGGGTCCCGGCGCCAGAATCGCAAACGCATAACGCCAGCCTACGAGTCTTACGAAAACAGGAACCAGTTCAATCGAAAAGCTGGTGAGTAGAAAACCGATGCTCGTTTGAATCGTTAGCGCCGTGCCCATGTATTGCCGATCTCCCAATTCGGTAATGCAGGCAGAAAATTGTGGCGAGTCGGCAATGACCGTGATTCCCCAAACCGCTGACACAGCCAATAACAGAAACGGATTCCCACCGAAAAGAAACCCAACCAGCAAACAACAGGTGCCGCTGATGGCCATCGCCCATGACGTGACCGCTGTTCTGCCGACACGATCTGCCAGCAGCCCGCCGCCTATGCAACCGAGCGCCCCGCAACCAATGATCAAGAACGAGGAGAACTCTGCAAGTTCTGACGAAGTATTCTGCGCGGCGAGGCTTGCCCGAATCATCACCGGGATCCAAGCCCACATCGCATACAGTTCCCACATGTGGCCGAAATAACCAAGACTCGCGAGACGCAGGCCGCGATTGCGAAATACTGCAAACGCCTGCTTCCAATCAAAGCGAGCCGGAGGTAACGCATATGGTCCATCGTCAACAAAGAGCAGGACGATCAAGCCGCCCGCAATCGCGAGCAGGGAAATGAAGAAAACGTTAACCCGCCAATCAGTGCTGCCAAGTCCGTTAACCAGATACGGCGACGCTTTGCCCAGCGTCAAAGCTCCAACGAGCACGCCCAGCGCCATACCGCGGCCACGTTGAAACCAGGTCGCCATGATCTTCATACCCGGCGGATAAACCCCGGCGAGAAACATTCCGGTCAGAAAACGCAGCGTGATTCCCATCTGCGGGCCATGGGCGTAGGCGCCGAAAGTTGCATTGGCCAGCGCGCCCCCCAAAGCCGAAACCGCGAATACGTATCGAACACTGATCAGATCCGGCAAATTCAGGAAAGCGCTGAGCAATGTTCCGAATACAAATCCAAGCTGGACTGAAATGGTCAGCCAACTCGCGGCCGTCTCACTTAAATGCCATTCAGTGCGCAGTGCCGGCACAACTGCCGATGCACTGAACCACAGCGACATGCCCAGCAGTTCGGCGAGAGACAGTAAAGCCAGTGCGCGCCAGCGAGCGGACGGATGAATGACTTGTGCTGATTGCGGAAGTACCGACATCGGTGTGCGGAGGAGAATACTACATGGCAAGGTTCGTGGGTCGACAGACAATGACACCTGCCCAAACGCGCATCTATCAGCAATGTTTCTAGCTGTCTGCTTTACGCGCCCACGGCGGGCGGGACGCCCACGATCCAAGTTCGTGATATTCTTGTGTTTTCATCACTTTAATAACTTTGCTCGAAGGCGTGTGAGCGCTCGTTCATCAACGCGGGTAGTGTTTTCAAAACATCGATGAGTGAATTCCTGGGATCACTTTCTGAAAGACTTGCCAAGGCCTCACGTTACGAGGACGAGCAACCGTTGAGCGCGGAGATCTTCAGTGTTGAGCGTTTGGAACAATACGCCAAAGTCCTGGCACGCGAACACAAGACCATTCGTAAAAAAGGGCGCGCCCAGCTGCTGCCACGGGTGGAAGACAACGGGCGCAAATTGGTTGCTGCTTATCGTTCCCTGGTCGAGGCCATTCGCAGCGGTCGCGGGATTTCGCCGGCGGCGGAATGGTTAGTCGACAACTTTCATCTGGTTGAAGAACAACTGCGCGAGATCCGCGAAGACCTCCCAAAAAGTTACTACTACGAATTGCCAAAGCTCGCAGCTGGTGAGCTAAAACATTACCCGCGGATCTACGCGCTGGCCGTTGCGCTAATCGCGCACACCGATTGCCGCCTGGATACCAACACGCTGCGCCGCTTCATCGCCGCCTATCAGACTGTCAGCCCGCTATCGATTGGTGAGTTGTGGGCGGTCGCCATCACACTGCGTTTGGCACTGGTGGAAAACCTACGCCGGCTGGCGACTCAGATTGTCGGCGCTCGTGAAGAACGTGAGCGCGCCGACAAGTTGGCGGACCGTTTGCTTGAAACTGCCGCGCGACAACCTGATGCGCTGGTGCCGTTGATTGCTGAGCGCCTGGGCAAGCGCGAAAAAATTCCACACACATTTGTTGTGCAAATCACGCAACGGCTGCGCGAGCAGGACCCGGCCGTCATGCCGGTGATGGAATGGTTGGAAGCACAACTTACGGCGCAGAACACTACCATCGAGCAAGTCATTCATGCCGAGCATCAACGGCAAGCTTCTACACAAGTCACTGTGGGAAACATCATCAGCAGCATGCGGCTGTTGTCGACGTTGGACTGGCGTGACTTTTTTGAAAGTGTCAGTTTGATCGAGCCCGTACTGGGAGAGGATCCCGCCGAGGCCTATCTGAAAATGGATTTCGCTGCGCGCGACCGTTATCGCCATGTGATTGAACGCATCAGCAAGCGCGCACTGGCGGACGAGCTTGCGGTCGCACGGTCCGCAGTAAAACTTGCGGTTACCAACGCGGACGGCACGGATCAAAAAGACGGCTACCGGTCGCATGTTGGCTATTACCTCGTCGATGCAGGTCTGGCGCAGCTGGAGACGGAATTTGGATATCGGCCGCCACCGGTGGAACGCGCCAGGCGTTTCGTTCTGCGACATGCCACTTTCGCTTACCTGGGCACGTTGATTTTGTTGACGGGTTTAGTTCTGACGGTGCTTATCGCGACCCTGACGATCGCGGGCGTAGCTTGGCCCTTGCTGATCATCGCGTCGCTCATTGCTCTCGTTCCCGCCAGCGACCTTGCCCTTACGGTTATCAATTGGGACGTCACGCACGCCTTTCCACCGCGACTTCTGGCCAAGATGGAAACCGTGTCGGGCATTCCTGCCGAGGCGGCGACGATGGTCGTCGTGCCCACCATCTTTTCAAATGAAGAGCAGGTAAAGCACTTGCTCGGCCGGCTTGAAGTGCATTACCTCGCCAATGAAGACCCGAATATTTATTTCGCGCTACTTAGTGATTTTCCCGACGCCGACACCGAACAAGCGACGGGCGATGTGTTACTGCTCGAGTCGGCTGGAAATGGTATCGAGGAACTAAACCTTCGTTACGGCAACAGAAATGAAGCGCCGCGTTTCTATCTGTTCCACCGCCGGCGGGTGTGGAACGAAAGCGAAGCGCGCTGGATGGGTTGGGAACGAAAGCGTGGAAAACTGGAAGAGTTCAACCGGCTGTTGCGGGGCGCAAGCGATACGAGTTTTATTGTGCGAACTGCGGCTGACTCTCTGATGGCGCAAATTCGCTATGTGATAACGCTCGATTCCGACACGCAACTGCCACGCGATGTAGCCCGCAAGTTGATCGGGGCCGCTGTTCATCCGCTAAACCGCCCGGTGCTCGATCCCGAAACCCGTCGAGTCACCCGCGGTTACGGCATTCTTCAGCCGCGCGTCAGCATTTCACTCGAGAGTGCTTCACGTTCCCGGTTCGCGCGCATCTTTTCCGGCAACACCGGAATTGATCCGTACACAACCGCTGTTTCCGATGTCTACCAGGATCTTTTCTGTGAAGGAAATTTTACCGGCAAAGGCTTGTATGACGTTGACGCGTTTCAAGCCGCGCTCGCGGATCGCGTTCCGGAAAACTCTTTATTAAGTCACGATCTGTTCGAATCGCTATTCGCGCGCGCAGCATTGACGACGGACATCGAGTTGCTGGACGACTATCCCGCGGTATACGACGCCTACGCCAAACGGCAGCATCGCTGGACGCGCGGCGATTGGCAAATTCTTCGCTGGCTGTTTCCGACTGTTCCTGATGCTGCGCGGCGCCAGGTGCGCAATCCACTGCCGCTAATTGCACGCTGGAAAATTTTCGACAACCTGCGTCGCAGTCTGGTGGCGCCGTCGCTGTTCCTTTGGTTGCTGGCTTCGTGGACCATTCTGCCCGGATCGGCATCGATGTGGAGCTTGTTCGCCTTAATCACGATTGCGTTTCCGGTTTATCTTCACGTCACCACCAGCTTGCTAATTCATCCGCGCGGCATTCCCTGGACCAGCCACTTCTGGAGTCTCTGGGGCGACCTGCGCACCAATACTGCGCAAGTTTTCCTGTCGGTGTTGCTGTTGCCGCATCAGGCTTACCTGATGGTCGACGCAATTCTGCGCACGGTTTATAGAAAATTAATTTCGCGAAAGAAATTGCTGGAGTGGGTGACTGCCGCCGACGCCGAGCGGACAGCGCGCAATAATCTTAATTCAATATTTCGTTTTATGTGGCCGGCCGAGTTGCTCAGCGTGCTGGCCATCCTGCTCACTTTCATTGTGCACCGGGACGCATTGCCAGTGGCTGCGGCCGTGGGATTCGTGTGGCTTACGTCGCCGGTGATCGCCTGGTGGGTCAGCACGCCGCGAGCGGCTGAACGCAAACTTCTGAACCCCGAAGACACGGAACTGGCGCGCACGATCGCCCGACGCACCTGGCGTTTCTTTGAGGCTTTTGTTGGTCCGGAAGACAACTGGTTGCCGCCCGATAATTTTCAGGAAGATCCAACGCCGGTAATTGCGCACCGCACCTCGCCGACGAATATC
>DATAOU010000258.1:0-8059 GCA_036265575.1 Pyrinomonadaceae bacterium | reverse complement strand
CCGTGAGGATGTGCTGCTTGAATATCCGCCACTGAAGATCGCTGGCGCCGAGAGCATCCTCCCTGGGTCGTTCCTCTATTTCAGTTACCCGACTTGTAACGACGAGGCCGTTCTCGTACGCGTGCCTGATGGTCAGTACTTTGCCTATGGCCGCAAGTGCGCGCACCGGGGATGCTCAGTCGACTTTAGCTCCGCGCGACGCTGTCTAATCTGTCCTTGCCACCAAGGGGCTTACGACACACGGACTGGTTTTGTAGTTTCTGGCCCACCCTTGCGCCCGCTTGATCCGATCGTCTTACAAATGCGAGGAGGCGGGCAGGTATGGGCAGTGGGAAAAACGATTGGCAACCGCAATCCAAATGCGTGAGGCGTTGGTAGCGCGGCTACCAGGATCGCTTCGCTGGTTAATGGAATTCTTAGGAGGTTGAAATGAGAAACATGAAACGGATTTTTTTAGCACTAGGCGCGCTGTTAGTTTGCGCCATTGTTGGCTCCACTGCCGGCGCGAATGCTCAAGCCCTGAAGGGCAGAGCGGCGTTTGCCGGTAAGAATACGGCTCAGCAGCCGCTCTATAGCGAGTATAAAGGCGTCCGTCTCGACATGACGGCACAGGAGGCACGCGCCAAACTCGGCACGCCGGCACTCAAGAGCAAGGAGCAGGACTATTACGTCTTCTCGGATAACGAGACAGCGCAAATTGGCTACAACGCCGATCAGAAAGTCGTCAGCATTTCAGTTGATTATCTTGGTGGCGTCGGTGCACCTGATTACAAAACGGTAGTTCCCGGAGAGCTGCAAGTAACTGCTAACGGTTCGCTGTATCGCCTGGTGCGTTATGAAAGCCTGGGCTTCTGGGTCTCTTACAATCGCACCACGGGAACAGTGCCCATGGTCAGCATAACCATTCAGAAGATCCTTCAGTGACTGAAACTGTCGCTTTTGACACCGTCCGTCGCGCCGTGGTCTTCATAATTGTGACCGGCGCCCGGCAATAAGGAGAACAACCATGGAGAACGTTGCAACTGAAAATCACGAGAGCGCAGCCTTTAAGCTCGCGCATTTGGCGGCCAGGACGCTGGAAGGAAAAGAGTTGGCCGAAGACTTGTTGGATATCGGCAAACGGAAAGCGCAACGCGTGATGCGCAAGGGCTTCCATACTGGCGAAGATTACCTGGACGAAGCGACGTATTACATTAAGCGTAATCCCTGGAAGAGTTTTGCGATAGGCGCCGGGGTGGGCGCGTTTACCGGATTAATATTCGGAATGTTGCTTCAATCTCGCAGAAGTTAACGCGCCGGGGCCGGCTATTCATCATCCGCGAAACAGGTGTGGCAGACTCGCCTGAAAGCTTCGTAGGACACTAGTTCTACTTCGGGCGAGAGATACCCGTCCCTGACAGGCTCCTCGCGCAACAAAGCGGTGCTGAGGTATTTCTTGTTATCGTCGGGAAAGACGGTGGTAACTACGGCATCTGCACCCAACTCCTCCTGGACCATCAAGGCTCCCAGAAAATTGGCGCCAGATGAGATGCCGACCGCGAGCCCGAGCTCAGCGGCGAGCTTCTGGGCCATCAAGATCGCGTCGCCATCATTCACACTTACCACCGGATCCAACTCCGAAAGCTGTAAGATTGCAGGTATAAACTCATCCGAGATTCCCTGGATGCGATGATGTCCCACCTTGTGGCCAGTGGAAAGAGTGGGAGATTCGGCTGGCTGCAACGGATGGATCTTAATTGCTGCATTCCGTTGCCGCAGAAATCTGCCGACGCCCATGATTGTGCCACCCGTACCGACGCCGGCGACAAAGGCATCAGGCCTGATCGAGTTGAAGAACAGCTGCCACCAGATTTCGGGCCCGGTGGTCTTTTCATGAGCTTCGACGTTGGCATCGTTTGCAAATTGCGCCGGCAAGAAGACGTCGGGTTTGCGTTGGGCCAATTCTTCGCTCAATCGAATACTGCCAAGAAATCCTCCCTGTTCGTGACTGACCGGAACAACCTTCGCGCCCAGGCTCTTGATTAGGGCAATACGTTCCTCGCTCATCCAATCAGGCATGAAGATCACAACTTCGTGGCCCAGAGCTCTCCCAATCGCGGCGAACGAGATGCCGGTATTTCCGCTCGTGGCTTCCGCAATCGTATCGCCCGCTTTGAGACGTCCTTCTCCGTAAGCCTGCTTAAGAATGTGGAATGCCATCCGATCCTTGATGCTGCCGGTCATGTTCATGTGCTCGGCTTTGGCATAAACAATACGTTCTTTGCCGCGCAAGGAAAGCCGAATGGCGAGCAACGGCGTGTTGCCGATCATGTGCCGCAGTTGTTTACAGCGCTCGAGCGGATAAGACGCTACCTCTGAATGCGGCAGTGCGCGCACAGCCGGGATTACAGAAGCGTTGAACCTAACTTGATTTTGCATAGCTCTAGTGAATTATCGCTCGTCGGAGTTCCTCTAGCGCTGATTGTTCCTCAACGCTTCGCTGGCAGTCGATGCACAGAAGTGCCGCCGGATCCGCCAACAGCCGTTTGCTGCCAATTTCCGTCCCGCACTGCATGCAGCGACCGTAGAGCCCGTCGATTACGCGATCCTGGGCCTCGGTAATTGCTCTCAGACGAGCCTCTAACTGACTACGATGTCGCCATCTAATTTCACGCGCGTATTCCTCAGAAGCTTCACTTTCCAGCAAACCGGTGGTCTCACCCTCACAGAGCGGTCCTTCTGAAAGCAGTTCTCGACCGATTCGTTCTCTCTCAGACTGCAGCGATTCCCATATCGCACCAGGGCTGGTCACAAATGGTGAATGCCCCAAACCTTCAACACTCTCGAGTAACATGGCGTCCATATTGATCACCTCAGCTAATAATCTGGCTCCAGCAGGCCCTTAGCCCGCACACTGGGGCTGAGCAAGAAGTATTCCCAGCGCGCCAAAGTTCGGCCCAAGTTGAATTGCCTTGTATTCAGTAAACAAACGTCATCCAGGTTCCGAAAGTGTTATACCCGCCTGAGGAATTCCCCCCCTTATTCGGGGATTACTTCGCAAACACCGGAGGCTGGCCCACAAAAAGCCTTGTTTGTTTCCGGCACGGTCGTTGCTCAAACGAGCAACGAGGGGAGCTTTAAATCAAGCCCAAAAACGTTATGCCCATCAAACGCATTTTATGTCCCACGGATTTGACGGCCGAGTCGGACGAGGCCTTGCGTTATGCGCTGGCGTTGGCGCGCACTTATGACGCCAAGCTGATTGCCTTTCACTGCGAACGAGGCGGTGGCGATTTTGAAGCGGCGTCGAGCGAGGTTAAGGCCTTATTCGAGCAAGCGCTATTTCGCTATCTTGGTTCAGCCGAACTAGCGGCGATTGACTGGCAGCGCATAGTTGAACAAGGCAACGATCCGGGAACTGCAATCTCCGAGTATGCCGCCGAGCATGGTGTTGATCTGATTGTAATGCGCTCGCGCCGTCGTCCACATCGAGCGGCGTTACTGGGCTCGACCGCAGAAGCGGTTTGCCGCAGTGCTCCGTGCCCCGTGCTGGTGATGCATAGCGACCAACGCGATTGGGTGGATTCCAGTCACAAAATCACAGTTCAACGCGTTCTGGTTGCTTACGATTTCTCTGACTATTCTGAGCTCGCTTTGAAACAAGGATTATGCTTCGCCCAGGAATACCAGGCGGAACTACACCTGCTGCACGTGCTGCCACCATCGACGCTGGATGAGTCTGAAATCTCATGGTACCCGCTGGGCAAGGAAGACGCTTATCACAAATCAGCGCGGCGCCTGCAAAAGGCAGTGCCCGCCGAAGCTCATCTCTGGTGTGCGATTAAGCATTCCGTCTGCGAAGGGCAAGCCTATCGCGAGATTCTTAACTATGCAGAGAAGAATGAAATTGATCTGATTTGCATTGGAGCGCATGGCGCCGGTTTCGCCAGTCGTGCCCTCTTTGGTTCCAATGTTGACCGCGTCCTACGCCAGGCGCCCTGTCCGGTGCTGGTGACGCGTCCGCTGAAACCAACCAGCACCTTGCCCAGGGCACTTGAAACATGGGTGTCAGCTACGCTGTGAAACAACTTCGATCCACATCGGAGGATTGAATCGTGAGAATTCTTTTAGCTGTTGATGGATCGATGTTCAGCGACCTCGCTATTGCGGAAGTAGGCTCGCGCCCCTGGCCCGCGGAGACCGAAATCAAAATCGTTACAGCTTTCCAGGTACCCATCACTCCCTCCCCTGAGGTCTGGACGATTTCCGACGAATATTATCCGGCGCTGGAAAAGATCGCGCGAGAACAAGCGACGGCGATCGTGGATGGGGCCGAAGCGAAGCTCCGCAATGCACTACCCCAATCAGTGAGTGTGGCGGGCGAAATTGTGAATGGTCCGCCGCGCGAAGTTATTCTGGATGAAGCGGATCGCTGGAAGGCTGATTTGATTGTGCTGGGATCGCACGGCTATGGCGCCTGGCAACGTTTGCTGTTGGGTTCAGTTTCCCAGGCGGTTGTTTCGCATGCAAACTGCTCGGTCGAAGTCGTTCATCGGCGGAAAAGTGACAGCGACGCGAAGGCGGCGTGATGTCGAAAGTGTTAATTCTCGGTGGCGGGTTTGGGGGCGTGATCGCCGCCGAGACGCTTGGTAAGAAGTTGGGAGACAAACACGAGATCACCCTCGTCTCCCGCAGCCGCAAGTTTGTTTTTTATCCCGCGTTGGTCAGGCTGGCATTTGGACAATGCACGGCGGAGGAGATCACCTTCGACCTGCGCGAGTCGATGCGTGAACGGCATGTTCAGTTTGTTGAAGGCGAAGTCGCACGCATTAATTTACGCGAACATCACGTAACCTTTTCTCATGGAGACTTAACGGGCGAAATGCCCTACGACTATCTGGTCGTCGCTCTGGGCAGGAGACTGGCGACTGAGCGGGTCACCGGCTTCTTCGAACATGCGTATCACCTGCTGGGCATCACCTCGGCCCGTAAGTTTGGCCAGGCGCTGGAAAATTTCCATAGCGGTCGCGTAGTGCTCGGTCATTGCGCCAGTGCACGGTTACCAGTGCCGCTTTTCGAGTCGGCATTTGCCCTCTCCCGCCTGCTGAAAGAACGTGGCGACCGAGGGCGCTGCCAAATCACAATCGCCGCCAACCAGACACCCGATGAAATGTTTGGCGACACGAAAATCTCTGAGGTCCTGAATCCCGCGCTCGAGTCACACGGAATAGAATTGGTGTCCGGCTTTGTTATCAACGAGGTAACGTCAAAATCAGTGATTGCCACCGACGGGCGGGAGCTTGATTGCGACCTCAGAATGCTGATCCCGCCTTTCCGCGGACCGGGGGCTTCGCTGGGACTGGGCATCACCGATGAAGAAGATTATTTGCGGGTCGACCGTCACCTTCGAGTGCCGCAGGTAGAACACATTTATGCGGTGGGAGACTGCGCTAGCTTCTTTGGTCCAAAGTTCGGCGATATGGCGGTGCACCAGGCTGAAGTTGCAGCGCACAACCTGGCCCAGGAGATTTCCGGCGAGGCACCGTCGTTAGTTTACGATCACGAGATGATGGCGGTCGTCGACAGCGGCGTGGATTCAATTTTTGTGCACAAAGATTTATGGACCGAAGAACGGGCGGACGTTCAACGAAGTCGCTTCTGGGGATGGGCCAAACAGAAACAGGAGCGGTACTGGAAAGCAACACATGCTTAGTACCCGGACATTCACAAACAAAAGGCCCGCGCAACCTTGCAGTTGCGCGGGCTTCTGATTTTCAGGGTTTTCTGAACCGGTTTCTTTTTGCGCGTCGCGCAATTATTAGTAAAAGGCACTAGTGATGAGTACGCCGTAAGGATTTGTTGGATTGGGGATCCTCTAAACCGGTTTGCCATTTTACCTTCGCGGCGGCTCCTTCAATAGCGTAGTAGATTCCCCACAGTTGAAGCGGCACATCTCCCTCATTTCCGGCGACAATTGTCTTGTGCCTGTCTCCCACGCGCACGGTTACCCTAACCGTAGCCGCGTCTACCCAGCCCATTGCGTATTGGTTGTTCATCTCGAAAAAACCTTGGTCTTCGATGAGCCTTAACAGGTTGTTGAAATAATACGGATTAAGCTTACCCTGTCGTTCCACCTTCGAATGCAGATCTGTCTCAGTAGTGATCGCTTCCTCAAACCTCTTTGAGCCAGCTCGCTGAAACACTAACTTTCGATCACCACAGCCATCACAACCGTCATAGACTCGTTCGAAGGAAATTTCCGCCGGGAGATCAAATTCTTCCGAAGCAAGTACGGAAGCGTAGCCAGGTTGCCTGGTTACTGTTGCTGGTGTGCTTGCGGCTGGCGAGTGCGAACTCCTGATAAAACGCCAGGCCGCTGAGACAATGACTCCTAACGTAAATGAGGTACAAGCAATGAGAATGAAGAGAGCCGAGCGACGCATTTACCATGTCCTCCAACACACTGGCCTGGGTGAAGGGCCTACCTTTTGTTCTTACAAAGTAATTACGAAGCAAACCAACAATTGAGAGAGATGCTATCGCGCTGCCAGCTGCAAAGCTTCGTTCGGCGGCGGGTGAAGTGTAACGGAACGACTGGTTTGGCTGCGATTGCTCTATCTATTCCCAGTCCTTCTTTAACAGCAATTCTTCAATCCTGTAGGCATGAAACATCTCGTGGTTCAGCAGATGCCGGAACATGATCCATACCGAATAATGGCTGAAGGCCTCATGCTCTGCCGTTCGCTGCCAGTCCTCCGCCGATAGTTCCTTCAGGCTCTTAACCAGACTGGCTCGTTCTCTCACATACCGGTCGAGTGCGTCGTCTAAATCAACGTCAAGTAACGCTCCCGCTTCCACCTCTGGAGAATTAACGATGGAGCTTATAAAAGGCGTTGGCGTAGATAGCATCAAGTCGAGGCGCGCGCGGAATGGCTCGTCACTGCCGGAGAGATGACAAGCGTGTTCATAAGCGGACCATTTCGTCGGACTGGGCCGACGCTTCAGCAACTGGGGCGGTACCTCACGAATCAGGGGAACGATAACCGCAGGGGCATTTTCTAAAGCAGCTATTAAGGTGGTTGTATCCCTCATCAGCTTTTTTCTACCTCATCTGCAAACGATTTGTTTTGGGTGTTGTTCTCGTTATGCCGTTAGGTCGTTCTCGGATTTTATATCCGCAACATCCTTCAAAATCTGTTCAAACATCACCGCCGCGCTGGCGACGACCATGCAAAGGAAGGTAATGAGAAGTCTCATGAAAACGCCCGCCGGCCGGTCATCATTGTCGCTAGACATCGGGATGAAAATTACGCTTACCGCGACAAACCCGATAATGCCCATTGCACAATGTTTTATGGTTTGCAAAGCTTTGACGGTCTTCTGTGAGAATGTCTTATTTTGTCTGACGTACCCCAACACCTTGAATACCTTATAGAGGGCTATGAAAAGCAGAATGGACGCGATATACGCATACGCCAGGAATGGATCGTGGAAGTATATTTGAAAGACAGTGGCGTGCGCGTTCCGGCCCTCGATGTGGGGTTCCCAAAGCAAAAAGGCAAGAGCGCCAATGCCGATGAGCACCACGAATACCTGAAGAAATATTGTGGCGCCTTTTTTCATGGTTCACCGCCTGTTCGCCTACGGGGCTTCATGCCTTTGAATGGATACCCATACGACACCCTAGTAGCCACATAACGCTGCGCTTCAGCGGCGAGCCCATGCAACTTACTTAAGAAGCCCGCTACCGGCGAGTCCGCTGCAAGCGCTTGTTGGCCGCGCGGCGCAAAGCACGACGTTTTTCGAACCAGCGCGATCGGCGAATCAAGCTCTCACAATTTTCGAGGGTAGTGTAATTGGTTGCAGGCCTATAAGTCGGTACATATTGAGGCGGGTGACCGGCTTGAAACAACCAAAGAGATACTTCACATGCATCGCCATACCCAAGATCTCGCCATGCAATTCGATTCCAGGGTAGCCGATAGGTCTGGATTAGATACTTAGTGACGTCCATGGCGTGACCCACCGCAGATCCTTCACACGAGATTTGAGCCTCTTGAATATAGACATAACCAATCAT
>DATAOU010000257.1:0-3006 GCA_036265575.1 Pyrinomonadaceae bacterium | reverse complement strand
CTTTCCAGCCTTGCTGTCAATAACGTGAAGAATCGGATTCGGCAAATTGAGGCGAATTCAAGATCGGTAGCTGACGATACGCTCGCTGTTCTCCTGGGCCTGATGCGTTCATCGGCGCCTTTGCCCGGTCGCAAGCTTGTGTTCCTCGTTTCTGACGGCTTCATAACCGATACGCGCGGCTCAAACGCTATGACAATGCTGAAGCGCGTTACGGAACTTGCCTCGCGCGTCGGCATTGTCGTTTATACGATGGAAGCCAGCGGTGTTTATTACGACCCGGCGGTGGACGCCTCCCGCAACGATTTTGCCGATGGTATCGGTTCAGGAGTAGCAGCTCGAAATTGGACCGCTGAAAGCGCGGGCATGCGTGAACCCCTGCGCATTTTGGCCGATGACACAGGCGGCCGCGCGTTGCTAAATTCCAATTCGATTCCTGGCAGCATTCAGGAGGCGCTCGACGAAACGTCGTCCTATTATCTGCTGGCCTGGCGGCCGGAGGGGGAGGACCAGAGGAACGGCAAAGCGCAGCTGAGGGTCTCGCTTAAGAATCATCCGGAGTTGCGAGTTCGCATGCGGCGAAACTTTTACATTCCTTTGGCCAGCACCGCGGTTTCAGATCAGCCGAAGATACCGACCGACCGAAATTCTCATGCGGACACGACCGGCGCTGCCACTAAGACCGCGCCGGAACCTGAAGTCCAGTTACTGTCTGCGCTGGGGTCGCTTTACCCAGACAAGACTCTCCCTGCTTCCCTTGCGGTCGGCTACATCAACAATCCAGATCAGAGTCTGACGCTTAAATTGTCGATGCAAATCGAGCGCTGGGCTTTTGATTTTCCTTCTTCGACTGAAGAGAAGAAAGAGGTCGACGTGATCGGAGCCGCAGTTGACGATCGCGGTGTGATCGTCAGTTTCAAACAATTACTGACGGTCACTCCAAATGCCGGCGCCCAGAAGACGGGCCTGCCGGTGCAGTGGAATCAACAGCTGCGTTTGCCGCCAGGCCTCTATCAGGTGCGCGTCGCTCTGCGAGAGCGCGGCAGCGGACGCACCGGCAGTGTGCAAAAATGGATCGAAGTGCCGCCGGTTTTACCGGGAACGCTGCAAATGAGCAGCCTGTTCGTCGGCGAACGCAAAATCGCGGATACCGAACCGAGCGGCGCTCCAGGTTCTTTGCTGGTGAACGTCACTCGGCGTTTTGACCGTAGCTCCGCGCTTCGTTATCAGACTTACCTTTCTAACGTCAGCGGCGGGACTGCGGCAGATATCGAAATTGAGGCGCGGGTCTTACATGATGGAGCAACGATCGTTGCGCTGCCGCCCGCCAAAGTTCCTGTCGTGGCGCTCAAAGACAACACCGTACCTTACTGGGCCGAATTGTCTCTCGCCGGCCTTGAACCCGGATACTATCAACTACAGGTAACCGCAACCGACAAACAATCGAAGAACATCGCTGTGCAGCGGATGCATTTCATGGTTCAGTGAGAATCGCCGGCAAGGTTTCAACGTCTGATTGCTTAATTCTTCTCCTGCCAAGACAACTTTGCTAGGATGCAAGCCCTCGATTTAAATCTGCCCAAACCTTCTATTTCATTGTTGACCTTAGCATCGCTACCGCTCGCGGTTCTCCAATGAGCGCGCTTCTGATTGATCATCAGACCAAGATCGTTGTTGATTAAATTGCGGTGGCACTTGCAACTTGAATTTGCCGACGACAAATGGAAAATGTTGTTTGTCCCTGTGCCCTGCTTTCCTGCTACTGCCTCCGGCCCACTACCTCCTGCAACCTGTCTCGCCCTTTTCGCGAAAGCATTTTTCGGCTATGTTTGCGCCTATGACAAAGAACATCCCAACTTTCTTCCTGGGGCTCGCCACGGTCCTGGTTTGCTTCGTCGCCGTCTCTGCAGCTCCACAAACAATGCGCGTGGACTACTACCACACCGGTAACTCGAAGCAGGAGGTTTTCAGTATCGATCGCATTCATATCGAACCACTGCCCTGGCCGGGTGATATGAGCAAGACGATCGACGATACAAACCTCGGCAAGTATTTTTTTGAAGTTCGCGATCAAGCGACAAAACGCGTGCTTTATTCGCGCGGCTTCGCTTCTATTTTCGGCGAATGGGAAACCACAGATGAAGCCGCCAGCATGATGCGAACCTTCAGCGAATCGCTGCGCTTCCCTGCTCCGAATGCTCCGGTCGAGATCGTCCTGAAGAAGAGAGACGCCAAGAATTCATGGCGTGATATCTGGACCACTAACGTCGATCCCAAAGACATGTTTATCGATCGTTCCCAGGTTACGGCACCGGCGCGTCTAATCCCGATTCAGAAAATGGGCGATCCCGCTGCGAAAGTCGATTTCGTGATTCTGGGTGACGGTTACACAGTCCGCGAGCAGGGGAAGTTTGCGGCTGACGCGCGCCGCCTTACCGAAGTGCTCTTTGCCACCTCACCTTTCAAGGAACATCGTCGCGATTTCAATGTGTGGGGCCTGTGCCCGCCCGCCCCGGAGAGTGGCGTCTCGAGACCGTCGACTGGCGTCTACCACGATTCTCCTTTGGGCGCGACCTACGATGCTTTCGGCTCTGAACGTTATGTGCTGACCTTCGATAATCATGCGCTGCGCAAAGTGGCGCAATTTGCTCCTTACGAGTTCATCGAAGTTCTCGTCAACAATCGTACTTATGGTGGCGGTGGCATCTTCAACCTCTATAGCACGGTCGCGGCTGACAACGCATTTGGTAATTATGTTTTTGTGCACGAATTTGGTCATCACTTCGCAGGGCTCGCCGACGAGTACTACACTTCGTCAGTCGCTTACGCCCCGGCTAGCGAGCGCGTCGAGCCCTGGGAGCCAAACGCCACCGCACTATTGAGCGCCGGAAGCGCCGGCTCGCCCGGAGACATGCGAAACGCTCTCAAATGGAAGGAGCTGGTGTCGCCGGATACGCCTATTCCGACGCCCTGGAATAAGGAGACTTTTGAAAACTACTCGCGCGAGAT
>DATAOU010000256.1:0-9637 GCA_036265575.1 Pyrinomonadaceae bacterium | reverse complement strand
TGGAAATTTCTTTCTCACAGCACAATTCGCGTAAAGTTGCCTATCACGTTCAGCTTAAAAGAAATACTAGTGGAGCGAAAGAGATCCTAACCGCAAGGTGCAGCCGACCGACCGCGCCGATGCGTAGCTCTTACGTGATTTCGACGCTTTGATTGCAGATTCAGCTCGCCTTCACCAGCTGGGGCTTATCTCTTTTGGGTTAGAGGATCTTCACGGTCCGGCAGCCAAAGCAGAACAATGAATTCAGAAAAGCAGGAAGCCTTTAGCAAGGTGCCCGAAGTGGGTTCGAATCCCACCCCTTCCGTTTCCCTCATAGAGGCTGCGGCAAGGAACAGCGTTCTGACCAATGAAGGCGATCGTCCAATGGCGCGATGAACCGTGAGTGGGGCGAGACGGACAACGGGTTCAACGACGTCGCTGGGTTTTTGCGGATTTACAAAGCGAGCTTGTAGGAGTATGTGCGCACTCTTACTGTGGCGGCAGCTCTGCGATTCGTCACAGGGATGGGTCGCCGCACTATTCAGCAATGAACATCGAGAAAGGAGCCCCTAAACGAGCTCGTACCAGCGCTCTATTTCAATGCGACAGTCGCTGGTGGCTGTTCTGCCTGCTCGTTTTCACGATCAAGTTTTTACTGCTTTTACTAGACCCGTCGCCAAAGCTCTTCATGGGCGACTCGGGAAGTTACATTTCGACGGCGCTTACTGGCTGGATTCCTCCTGATCGCCCCTACTTCTACGGCTACACAGTTCGTTGGTTGGCCGTTTTACCGAAAAGTTTTACTCCTCTTTTGATAATTCAGGCACTCGCCGGAGGGATCACGGCTATCGTATTTGCGGTGATTTGCAGCCGGTTCTTCGAGATTTCAACAACACTTTCCTTTTTCTTCGGACTATTGTCCGCCCTGGATCCTTGCCAGGTTATATGGGAGCGCTATGTAATGACCGAAACGTTAAGCCTCCTTGTTTACGTCCTGGTTCTGTACGGTTCGCTTTCTTATCTACGGAATCGCAGGATTTGGCAGCTCGCCGTGGTGCAGGTGCTTTCTGTAGTATTAATCGGTTTCAGGATGAGCTATCTGCTGGTGGTTCAGGCCTGCACGTTTCTCCTGCCAGCAATCGCATTCGCACCCTCTGCTCTACTTGCGTTTCGTAATCGACCAGACGCGCGAGTCTCGGGGCTCCATAATCTAATGGCAGGCAGCGCACACGTGATCGCCAGTGTCGCGATAATGTTCGTAACGCACAACACCTATATGCACGTGAACGGTTGGCTTCTTAAGCGTGAGCCAGCGTATTTGTACAGAACCGGGTATCACCTTGCGTCAGTGTGGTCTCCGGCACTTCAGCCAGGTGATGCGACGGATCCACGCTTCCGCGATCTGATTGCTGAAGGCTATAAGTTCAAACTGAATGATCTTCGAGCAAGAAATGCCCAGCATTTTGCCCATGGCTTTCTGATCGACCGCTGGAAGAAAATTGAGAAGAATTTTAGAAAAGGCGATCTTGTGGCCAAGCAGACGGCGATGAACGCGTTACGCCATCGGCCGCTGCAAATTATCGACCTTGCTTTAAAAACTTACCTTGGGTACTGGCAAATCCAAGCCATTCAGCAATACGCCCGAAGTGATCTCGGCTATGTTAATTTGACCGAAGATACTGTGAAAATCCTAGCTGAGAAGTTCCGTTTTAGAACAGTGAAACAGATTAAATCGCAGCCTTTGTCATTTCTGCAATTGTACTTTGTATGGTCTTGGCCCTATTATTTCATCGTCCTTCTTTCGCCATTGACGTGTGCATTGGCGACATGGCTCGGTCGCTGCCGATCGTTCGCGCTACTTTTGTTTATTCACGCTTCAATCCTGATGCTGGTAATAACAACGCTGTCCCCCCAGCCCTGCATTCGCTATCTTCAGCCACTATCCATGTTATCCCTTTTTAGTATCGCGATTTGCATTGACTGGATTGCAAGAGGAGATATCGCCGGAAACAAGCCGCTCCCCGCACGCCACGTTAAGCTGGCTGATGCCGATGTTGGTTAGGGTCAAACGAGCTCGCCCATTAAAATTTGAATCCGGCTGCGTGGGCGTCTTCGTAAAACATCCGAACTGTATCGAGAGAGAGTTTGTCGAGATCTTTGCCTCCGAATTGAATTAATTTCCTGAGAATATCGTGCGGAACAGTGACGATGTGGCAACCACACGAGGCGGCTTGAAATACGTTCAGCACCTCGCGAACACTTGCCCACAGAAGTTCAGCCTTGGGCAACCTGCGCAGTATCTTCAATGACTCCCTCATAATCGGCATTGGATCAACACCAGTATCGGCGATGCGTCCGGCAAAAACCGAAACGACGGCTGGCGCATTGGGATTTAATGCGGCAGCAACCGCTTCGACCTGGCGGCAGGTTAACACCGCGGTAACATTTACTTTTACGCCCTCGCTAGCCAGCTGTTCGATCAGGTCAACGGAGGATTCGCCTCTCGTATTTGTGATCGGAACTTTAACGTAAACGTTGTCTTGCCAGTTATGGATCTTGAGCGCTTGCCGGCGCATTTCAGGAAAATCATCAGAGAAAGCTTCGAACGAGATGGGTTTCGACTTGACCTCTTTCAGCACTGCCCGAGCAAAGCTCTCGTAATCCGACAGCCCGGCCTTGCGCATCAATGTCGGATTGGTGGTCAGACCGTGGATATAGGGCTTGCGATAAAGTTCCGCGATGCCTTTGGGATCTGCGCCGTCAGCGAAAATCTTCACAGGTATATCCGCGAGGTGCAGACTCATGCCTGCGAAATTAAATCGAGCCGCGGAGACAAAAGCAAATAGTATTAGACGAGAGTGTCGTGCAGAAGCGCATTCACGGCATCACGAAAGTTTGCGACTGTGAAATCGGGCGTCTCACGGAAGCTTTCCTTGTAGCCGCGTGCAATAAAGATCGCTCGACACCCTGCGGCGCGGGCGCAGTCGATATCGCGCCACCGATCGCCGATGACGTAGCTGCCGTGAAGGTCAATTTTCAGTTCGGCTGCGGCTCGCAGGATCAGACCCGGCCGCGGCTTGCGACAATCGCATGGTTCGCCGTAATGCTCACCCGCGTGATAACAAATCTCGATACGATCAAGCGAACGAAGAGCCGATTGCAGTTTTGCATGCATTGCCTCGATCACTTCGCGGCTTTGCGTGCCACGGCCGACATCCGGCTGGTTCGTCATCACCACCAGCAGAAATCCCGCCGACTTGAGTCGTGCGCAGCCATCTGCAACATCGTCATAAAGTTTAAAATCCTCTACGCTGGTTGGAGGATGAGGCTGGCCATCGCGGACGACCGGCACGTTCAGTACACCATCGCGATCCAGAAAGACCGCACGTCGCGCTACTTCGTGCTTTCCCATTTTGTTTCGGCGATCTTTAGAACCGGATGTGAGATCCACAGATGCCAAACGACGGCTTGGAACGCCTCAGAGTGCGCTGTGACATTTGCAGAGTTAACGGTCGGAATCACAACTGCCACGTCTGCGACTCGCGCTGTGTAACCTCCATCTCGGCCGACAATCCCGAGAACTGCGCTGCCGCGTTGCTTCGCTAGGTGCAGGGCGGCCACTAAATTCGGGCTGATATTTTTTTCCAAGCTACCTCCGCCCACTGAAAGAACCAGAACCGCATCTTTCTCATTGAGTCGGCTTTCGTTTAGCCATTCCGCGAAAACCGAAGTCCATCCCTCATCATTGGTTCGAGCGGTTAGCTCCGACACATTATCGGTTGGAGCGTAACATTCCATGCCTGCAATCTTTCGGAAATCATTGACTGCATGAGAAGCGTTGGCGGCGCTACCTCCGACGCCCAGTATGAAAAGCCGTCCTCCCCGCGCGCGCACGGTTGCTAATAGCGCAACCGCTTTTTCGCAAAGCGCCGCGTCGAGCTTCGAGACAATTTGCGCAGTCTCCCGTAGATGTCCCTCTGAATAGCTCATGACGAGAAAGCAGCTGGTTTCCCACCCAGGAGGGAATCGAGTTCCGCCAAGCCTTGGGGCGAGCCAATTTCATAGAAACGTTGTTTGACTTCGTATGCACCCATTTGCCCCGCGGACACCAAGCGCGAGTAAACATCTGTCAAATCAAATGGCACGTTATCAGAAAATGATGCGAAAACCACCGCGCTTAAAACAGCGATGCCATAATCAATGTGGCGCATTTCTGGGCTAGGCCGTTTTTTGTCATAACTGTGAATTTCTCCGGTATCAAACCAAACATTACTCGCATCCCAGCGACCCTCGTTTTCGAGAACTGTCATCAAAGCCGGTTTCTTGTTTAGCATAAAAGCTTTCACTATCGCGGAATAATCAACCGGCATGTATGAGTCTCCATAAGTTATCAAAAACTGTTCGCCGAGCTTCGGAAGCGCGCGCTTCAGAGCACCGCCAGTCCCCAGCAGCGTTGATCCGTCAGATGAATAAACAATTTGCATACCCAGACTGGTCCCATCGCCCAGCTCGGCCTCAATCATCTCGCTGAGGTAGCCGACACAAATTACTACTTTGCGAAAGCCATGAGAATGTAGCAGCCGCAATTGGTGGATTATGAAAGGTTCGCCGGCGACTCTCAGCAGCGCCTTAGGCGTCTTCTCAGTGGCAGGTCGCAGTCGGGTTGCGAGTCCTCCGGCCAGAATAGCGACCGGCCAATTGGCTAAGTCGGCCTTGTTCGCTAGCGCTCTCATTGATTGAGAATCTTAGTGCCCTCAGCTTCAAAGCGGAAACGGACTTCCATCAATCCTCTTTCGCGCATGGCGTGGCGCAAACGAGCTTTATCCTGAGCATAGAACATGAGAAAGCCGCCGCCGCCAGCGCCGATTATTTTTCCGCCGACCGCGCCATTCGCCATTGCGACATCATACCAACTATTGATGTGCTCATTGCTCATCACCGTGGAGCGTCGCTTCTTTGTCCGCCAGTGAAGGTCCATCAGCCGCGCGAACTCGTACAAATCACTTCGTTCCAATGCACACTGACTTTGTTGCCCCAATTCTTTGACAAAATGCAGGTTCTCCACCATGGCTTTATCAGAGCGCATGCTCTTATCATCCTGTTCCTGTAAAATCTTTGAGGCTGATCGCGAGTAACCTGTAAAAAACAACAGGAGGTTGTCCTCGAGTTCGAGCAAAGTTTCCTCGGGGATCTTGAGCGGGAACGCCTCAACCCGGCCATCTGGCAGGAAACGAAAACATGTGATGCCACCGTAGGCCGCAATGTATTGGTCTTGTTTACCTATTGGTTCGCGAAGCTTTTCCAGCTCAATGTAACAAGCCTGCTCAGCAAGCTCGGACGGATGCACAAGATTCTTGCGCAATGCGTGCAGGGCCTTGAGTAGCGCTGTTGTAAAACTGCCTGATGAGCCGAGCCCGGTTCCGGCAGGGATATCGGCCATACTCGCGATCTCCAGATTCCGTTCCTCCACACCCGCCAGTTTAAGCGCTTCCCTGAAGATAGGGTGCTTGATTTGCTCGATTGTGGCTACTTCTTCGAGATGCGAATACTTCAATAGAAATCCATCAACAAATCGGCGATGAACGGTGATATAGACATATTTGTCGATAGCAGCCGCGATAACAAAACCGCCGTGCTGGCAATAATATGAAGGCAGATCAGTCCCCCCGCCGCCGAGTGAGATTCGTAATGGAGAACGTGCGATGATCATTTGGAAATCTCAACGTGAAAAAGTTAACGCGTTTGTCCAGTGGATATCGACAATCGTGGCTGCTGGGACTTGCCGAGCACTTCTTCGACGAAGGCGTCGCCGCCTCCGGTTATCCCGAATATTCACAAAGCACGCCTAGTATGACAACTACTGGCAAGAGGTTTGGCGCTCGGTTTTGCTCAGCCATTAAAACAGCGACTAAATGTTAACGCACCTGCTCCAAGTACCAATTAGCTGAGCGATGACGTAGTCTTAGTTGTGCTAATCGAAATCGCCTTTCTTGGCCGCGGCGAATAGATTCAGACCAAACTTGTGGTACCTCAGTTGTATTTGACTTGGTTTGAAGCCGGAACGCACCAGCATCGGCCAGAGATCGCGTTTGCCATAATACATTTTGTGATCATCGATCTCGAGTTTCGGACTGAACCCAAGGCGAAAGGCAGATAACTCCAGGAATCGCTTTCCGAACCAGGTTGGGACATTGATCAGGAGCAAACCTGGCGGTCTGAGTAGCCGCCATGCAGATTGGACCACGAACAGTGGGTCAACTAAATGTTCCAAGACCGAGATAAGCATCACGACATCGAGTGTGCTGCTTTCTAGCTTCGGCAGCACCTCTTCAATTGTCGCTTGATGGAAAGTGAACCTCTCCAGCGTCTGCAGCTCCGGCGCGATCTGAAAATCGACTCCGATGCCTCGTTTCAATTTGGATTTCAAGGCGATTAAGTTGCTGGCGCGGTAGCCACAGCCTAATTCCAGCACCTCAAGATCGTTGCGGTTGCGCAGGCATCTGCGAATTGCCAGCTGCGAGAGCCACACTCCTGCGCGATCGGCCAGTGTCAATCCATGCTGGCCATAACTTTCGTGCGTGCGCAGAGTCACTGCCGAGATGTCGAGGTAACACGCTTTGCCATCTCCATAAGCAATGTAAAGCAGAATGTCTGGAACCCGACGATAACCAGCAGAAGACCGAGAATCGCTGGATGGGAGATAACCTTGAGAGTGAGTCCAAGCTTTAGATAGTGGTAAACCAAACTGCCAAGAAGAATCAGACCCACCATCATCAATCCAATCGACAGGAGCATTCCACGATCGTAGGTGAAGAATTTTTGAACCCGTTTAACAGACCGACACCGTAGCCCGTGCAGGACGCGCGCAAGGATTCCGATTTGAATTGAGCTGTAACCAAGCGTCGTGCATGTCACGCCCAAAAGCATCCAGTACAAACTGAATCCAATATTTCCAATCCTAACCGGCCCAGCAGCCAGGCCGCAAGAAAACAACAAACCTATAATCGTGAGTACGATACCTGGAACAAGCAGGAATGAATCTGCCGCATAGATCAACATGACCTTTAAGTTCTCCCACCCGGCGATCCAGGGTGACCGCCAACCCACGCGACGGTGGTGACTGGATCTGCCCTCCCGATCCTTATAGAATTTGATAGGCACTTCGGCAGTGGCGAGATTTAATCGCGCAGCTTTCAGTACCATCTCGCTAGCGTATTCCCAAGACTCCGACGTAATATTAATTTTCTCCAAAGCTTCACGGGTCACTCCGCGTATCCCGCAGTGAATATCCGAGTAGTCGCTGCGATAAATGCTGTTAAGAATCCAATTCGTCAGCGGTGTACCAAAGTAACGGTGCAATTTGGGCATGGCTCCCTTCTCGATGCTGCCTCTAAAACGGCTACCCATCACAAACTCCGCACCCTTTCTAAACTCCTCCACGAAAGGAGCCAGCTCACGAAAATCGTACGTTAAATCGGCGTCTCCCATTAGGATCCACTTTCCGCGAATGTAAGGAATGGCATCCAGATAGGCGCGACCGACCCCTCGTTTTGGCGTACGGAGAACTTCGCCACCACGTTCGAGCACAATCTTAGCCGTGTTATCGGTCGAACTGTCCACAATAAGAATCTGCCCGACCACTCCGGCGCGCTCGAGGCCTTCTTTGCACCAGTCCATGAATTCGCCCACGGTAATTTCCTCATTCGAAGCGGGGATAACGATACTTAATTCTACCTCGTCGAAGCTCGCACTTTGTGGCAGCAGGTGCTCAATAACGCTCGGCTGAGCAGTGTTGTTCGTTGGCAGACGGTCATTTCGCATAGAATTTCGGCAACGCTAGTGGCGGCGCAGATCGTTTACGTGTATTTACTGCGCGTAATCGGTTTGGTTGGAATGACGATAATTTCCGGTTTGCGCTTATACAAACAATCTTTCCAGAAACAGGAGAGTTCTAGAAGTATCTCTAGAGAGCGATATTATAAGCGAGCTGACGCCTCACATTCTCCGAGACCCAACTCGGAGAGTACGTTCTACACGCCGGCGAGACGATGACCGAAAACCGGCAGCTTCGCACACGGACGGGCGGCGTCAGATTTACAAGCGCAACAAAAACGTGTGCGAGGTTACTGGCATCCCGGCCCAACCGCAACAGCCCCATAGGGCACTCGCTGTTAGTGCCGCCGCCGTTGGTTGTAGAATTCTTACTCGATGCTTTCGTTCAGCGGACTGCGAGTGCCTCACGTCGAACGTTGTCCAGCAATGCTCGCCAAGATCTACGAGACGCATCCGCCGGTAAGAGTCTTGTAGACGGAAGTTTCGAAATCCGACGCCTTCCGCCAGTCGTTCTTAAATTAGATGGCGGGCATTTAGACAAAATCGCCACTTTGCGGCGTCTTCATTGTATGGTCGCCGGAAGGTCGCCTACGGGAAGAAAATGGGAGTTGCATCCTGTTTGTTCAACGGCAGCTTGCTGGCTTCATCTTTGTTTCTATGAACATGTTTTCCCGGCCTTTCGCCCTTTTGAGTTTGATCGCATTCGGTCTGGTTTCAGTTACAGCCGCCTCAGCGGAAACATTGCCCAACACCACCCGCCTCCTGCGCTTCCCCACGACGAATGGAACGCAAATTGTCTTCTGCTACGCTGGTGAGATTTATACCGTCGGCAAAGACGGCGGTATTGCGCGACGCCTGACGAGTGGTCCTGGGTACAGCTCGTTTCCGCGTTTCTCGCCGGATGGGAAGCAGATCGCGTACACCTCGCAATACGACGGCAACACAGAAGTTTATGTGATGCCGGCCGATGGCGGCGTGCCGAAACGGCTGACGACTTCAGCCACGCTTGGCCGCGACGACATTTCCGACCGCATGGGTCCCAACAACCTTGTGATGACTTGGGAAAATACCAAGCCATTGGTCGTTTTCCGTTCGCGCATGAAGTCATTTAACGATTTCATCGGCTCACTGTTTGCCGTTGGCCTGGACGCGGAATTGCCGCAGCTGCTGCCGGTGCCGCGCGGCGGTTTCGTTTCGTTTTCGCCGGATGATGCCAAGATGGCTTACAACCGTGTGTTCCGTGAGTTCCGCACCTGGAAGCATTATCGCGGCGGCATGGCGGACGACATTTGGATTTACGATTTCAAAACGGGCGCTACTGAAAATCTGACGGACAATCCCGCGCAGGACATCTGCCCAATGTGGGGGCCGGATAATACGATCTATTTCATCTCCGATCGCGACGGCCGCATGAATTTGTTCGTTATCGATCTTGCGACGAAGGAAACCAAACAACTCACGCACTTCACAGACTACGACATCAAGTTTCCGTCCATCGGCAAAGACTCGATCGTGTTCGAGCAAGCGGGTTACATCTGGCGCTACGATCTCGCGAGCGGTCAGGCAACGCCGGCGCCCATCGAGATCAAGGAAGATTTCGCGATTGGACGCTCAGCGTTTGTCGATGCAGCCAAACATATCGAATCTGTGAACCTCGCGCCGGATGGCGAACGCTCCATCACAGTCGCGCGCGGCGATCTTTTTTCCGTGCCGGCAAAGAACGGAACGCCGCGTAACCTCACGAAGACTTCAGGCGTGCACGAGCGCGATGCTGTGTGGTCGCCAGACGGAAAATGGATTGCATATAACTCGGATGTGACCGGCG
>DATAOU010000255.1:0-12935 GCA_036265575.1 Pyrinomonadaceae bacterium | reverse complement strand
ACCGCGAAAAGGTTGGCACGATTTCAAAAGCGAAGATCGAGGAAATTGCCAAAACCAAGCTTCAGGATTTGAACACGACCAGTCTGGAGTCGGCTATTAAAACGATTTCGGGAACGGCCCGGCAGATGGGGCTGACGATCGAGTGAATTTCGGATTGCGAATTTCGGATTTCGGATTTTGTCCGGCACCGGTTTCGCTTTGAGAGGGAGAAGAGTTTTGGCGGTCTCGGGTTTGGATAATTTCGAAATCCGCAATCCGAAATCCGCAATTCTTCGTTGGCACCTCAGGAGTAATTAATGAAGAAGCACGGAAAGAAATACAATGCAGCCGCGGAAAAAGTTGAAGTCGGCCGCAAGTACAACCTCGAAGAAGCCGTAGCAAAGCTCAAGGAAATTGCGTTTGCCAAGTTTGATGAGACGGTCGAGTTGACCGTTTGGCTTGGCGTTGATCCGCGCAAAGCGGACCAGCTCGTGCGCGGCACCATTGTTCTTCCCCACGGTCTCGGCAAATCCAAAAAAGTTCTGGTCATCGCCCAGGGCGAGAAGATCAAAGAGGCTGAAGAGGCCGGCGCCGATTTTGTCGGTGGCGAGGACATGGTCGAGAAGATCAAAGGCGGCTGGCTGGACTTCGATGCCGTCGTTTCTACTCCCGACATGATGCGACTCGTCGGCGGACTGGGAAAAGTGCTCGGCCCGCGCGGCCTGATGCCAAACCCGAAAACCGGTACGGTCACGTTTGACGTTAAAACTGCCGTCAAGGAAACAAAAGCCGGCAAAGTTGAATATCGCGTCGACAAGACCGGTGTGATTCACGTCGGCGTCGGCAAAGTTTCTTTCGATTCCGACAAAATTCGCGACAATGCGCGGGTGTTGCTGGAGGCGATCGTGAAAGCAAAGCCGTCGACCGCGAAAGGCAAGTACGTCAAGAAGGTGAATCTGGCGGCGACAATGAGCCCCGGCGTTCTGCTCGATGAGGCTGCGTACGTCAAATAGTCAGGAGCGACCAAAATGAAAACAAAAGCACAAAAGCAAAAAGATTTGGAAGCTCTGATCGAGCAATTCAAGCAGGCAAATGCGGCGATGCTGGTTGGCTTTCAGGGTATGACGGTGCAAAAGGACCAGGAACTGCGCAATCAGTTGCGCGAAGCAGGGGTTAGCTACGGCGTTGTGAAGAACACGCTGGCGCGCAAGGCCGCTGAAGGCACCGTGCTCGAACAGGCGGCCGATCAGTTTAAGGGCGTCACTGCAGTGGCCCTGAGTCAGCAGGATCCGGTTGGACTTTCAAAGGCGATCGCCAAGTTTACCAAGGCGAACCCTGAGATTTTTAAGTTCAAGGTCGGCATCGTTGAGGGCAAGGTCGTGGCCCTGCGCGATGTTGAAGCAATCGCGAGCTTGCCTTCGAAGGAAGAATTGATCTCGAAGATCATGTTCCTGCTAAACGCTCAAGCGCAGCGACTGGCGACGGCGTTGTCGGCGGTGCCGCGCAACCTGGCGATCGTGGTCAAGCAGATTGGTGAGCAAAAAGGCGGAGAAGCCGCCTAACAATTTTGGAATGCGGAATTCGGAATGCGGATCAAACCGCAGTCAGCAATCCGCAATGTGGTCAGTGGTGGGCCGGACGCGAAAAACGAGCGCAGCGATGAGTCAGATCGCAGATGGCGCTTCGGATGTTTTCAAAGATGCGATGCAGCAAATTTGAAAAGGTCCCGTGGGTTCTCCTGCTGCAATCGTAAACAACAGCAACAATAGAACCCTTTTGAGGAGGATTAGGTAATCATGGCACTTTCAAATCAAGAAATTCTGGACGCTCTAAAAGAGAAGAGCCTTCTGGAAACTTCTGAGCTGGTCAAGATGATCGAGGAAGCGTTCGGCGTTTCAGCCGCCGCAGCGGCAGTGGCCGCACCCGCCGCGGGCGCAGCCGGTGGTGGCGAGGCCGCGGCAGCTGCCGAGGAGAAAACCGAGTTTGACGTTATTCTGCAGGCCATTGGCGGCAACAAGATCAATGTGATCAAAGTTGTGCGCGAAGTTACGGCCCTGGGCTTGAAAGAAGCCAAGGATCTCGTCGAAGCTGCTCCCAAAGCAGTCAAGGAAGGCGTTTCCAAAGAAGAAGCGGAAACTATCAAGCAAAAACTAACTGACGCGGGCGCAACCGTCGAAGTTAAATAGTTCGTCCAAAGTTGAACGTTCGGTGTCCAAAGGTCTGGCGCGCAGGTTCAGACTTTGGACCCTGGACTTGCGACATTCGACTGGGTTTTGTTCGCTTGACACTCGTCGTTGCAGTGGTTAAGTTGGGAGAGTATTGAGGGCGCTGGCATTACTCCCAAGAAAAATCGACAAAGAAGCAATCGCTTTTTGCCAAATAAGCGGTCAGGGCATTGTGCGCTCTGACCGCGCTTCGGCGTCTCTACATATTTTCGATCCCGATATTTCGGGATTGCCGATTTCCGCTCTGGTTGGTCATCGACCTTAAATTGGCAATCGGAAATTGAAAATCGGCAATCCATAAGGAACTTCTTTCATGCAAGGAAATCTACTTCAAGCAGTGAGTACAGGGTTGGGACGGCGCACAAGCCAGGCGCCCGAGCGCGTTGATTTCTCAAAGATCTCGACCGCAGTGAAAATCCCGAACCTGATCGAGATTCAAAGAGAATCCTACAATCGTTTTCTGCAGATGGATTTTCTGCCGGAGGAGCGCGAGAACACCGGCCTGCAGGCCGTGTTTGAATCGGTTTTCCCGATTTCGGATTTTCGCGGCACCGCCACACTCGATTTTGTCGAGTATCAAATCGGCAACTGGCAGTGCAAGTGCGGCCGCCTTGAAGGTTTGAATTACCTGCGCGCCAATTGTAAGAACTGCGGCTCGACCATCAAGGTCAATCCGCTCGCTTCCGGCGAAACGCTCTGTCACAAGTGCGGCACCTTCAACTCTGTTCGGCCACAGCTCTGCGAAAACTGCGGCGAGCCAGTCGGCCTTAAGCATAAGCATGACGAGCAGGAGTGTCAGGAGCGCGGCATGAGTTACAGCGTTCCGTTGAAAGTTAAGATTCGCCTGACTGTCTACGATAAGGACGCTGAGACGGAAGCGTTGTCGATTCGCGATATCAAAGAAGAAGAAGTCTTCTTTGGCGAAATCCCGCTGATGACCGACAACGGCACCTTCATCATCAACGGCACCGAGCGCGTTATCGTTTCTCAGCTTCATCGCAGTCCCGGCGTCTTCTTCAAACGCGGCGCCATCTACATTGCCAAGATTATTCCTTACCGCGGCTCGTGGGTTGAGTTTGAATACGATCAGAAGAACCTGCTGTACGTGCGCGTGGGCAAACGCAAGTTTCTCGCGTCCATCTTTTTGCGCGCGCTGGGACTCTGGTGGGGCAAGGAATCTGATGGCAAGCTTGCCAAGAGCGATTCACATCTTGAAGACGGTGTGAAGAATGCCTCGTTCACCGATGAAGACATCTTGCGCACTCTTTACGTCACCGACGAAATTCGCGTCGAAGATGGCCGGCTGATGATTCAAGTTCCCGAACAGGGACCAAGCGGCCTGGTCGGCATGAAGGTCGATTTTGATATCAAGGGCCGTGGACCCGACGCGATTGTTCGCTCCGGAAAGAAAGTAACTGCCTCCTCGCTCGAAGCATTGCGCAAAGCAAACATCGGCGAAGTGGAGATGGAGGCGTCTCAGTTTGAGGGCGCTTACGCCGTCGCTGACATTGTGAACAAGGAGAGCGGCGAGGTAATTCTCGAAGCCAACAACGAGATCAATCCGGCCAAGCTCCAGGAGATTGTCGAAGGCGGCATCGATAGTTTCTCGGTGTTCTTCCCCGAACGCGATGACATTGGTTCCATTCTGTCGCAGACACTGAAGAAAGACGTCATCACCAAACCAGTCGACGCCTTGCTCGAGATTTATCGCAAGATGCGTCCCGGCGATCCCCCGACTGTTCAAACAGCATATAAGTTGCTCGAGGCGATGTTCTTTGACCCGCGCAAGTTTGATTTCTCGCGCGTGGGCCGTTTGAAGTTCAACATCAAGATGGGCAAGCCGGAGCGCGATCGCATTAACGACCCGCTGCTCTCGGCGAAAGATTTCTACGAAGTGGTTGCTTACGTTTTGAAGATGCGTAAGAACCCCTCGGAGTATCAGGCGGACGACATCGATCACCTCGGCAACCGGCGCGTGCGCGCGGTCGGTGAGTTGCTCGAAAATCAGTTCCGCATTGGTCTCGAGCGGATGGAACGCGCCATCAAAGAAAAGATGTCGATCCATCAGGAAATGCAGACCACGATGCCGCGCGATTTGATCAATGCCAAGCCGGTCACCGCTGCGGTGCGCGAGTTCTTTGGTTCCAGCCAGCTTTCACAGTTCATGGACCAGACGAATCCGCTTTCCGAGATTACCCACAAACGCCGCTTGTCGGCGCTTGGACCAGGTGGTCTATCTCGTGAGCGCGCCGGCTTTGAAGTGCGTGACGTTCACCCGACCCACTACGGCCGCATCTGTCCTATCGAGACGCCTGAAGGTCCGAACATCGGTTTGATTTCGAGTCTTTCCTGTTTTGCGCGCATCAATGAATTCGGTTTCATCGAAGCGCCTTATCGGAAGGTGACCGAAGGCCGCGTGGTTGAGTATGTGCGCATCCTCAATGGTGGCGACACTAAACTCAAGCCGGGCGAACATATTCCGCAGGAAGAAGTTGAGAAGGCGAATCGCAAGCTGGCTGCCAGCGGCCGGAAGGCGGAGTTTGAACCATGGCCGTTTTATTTGACGGCCTGGGAAGAAGACAAGCACGTTGTCGGCCAGGCGAACATCGAGCTCGACGAAACGCGCTACATCGTCAACGAACGCAATGCTGCGCGCAAAGCCGGCGAGTTCATTCTGGCCTTGCGTAAAGATATTGAATACGTCGACGTGTCGCCGAAACAGCTCGTCTCGGTTGCCGCTTCGCTCATTCCGTTCTTGGAAAACGACGACGCGAACCGTGCCTTAATGGGTTCGAACATGCAACGCCAGTCTGTGCCGCTGCTGCGCGCTGAGGCGCCTTATATCGGCACCGGCATGGAACAGACTACGGCGCGCGATTCGGGCGCAGTAGTGACGGCGCGTCGCGACGGTGTGGTCGATTACGTCGATTCCGAGCGCTTAATTATTAAGGCCGATCATCATGTGGATGGCACCATCTCGCGCGAGGTTACGGCAGACATCTACACCCTGATCAAGTTCAAACGGTCCAACCAGAACACCTGTATCAACCAACGGCCTATCGTGCATGTTGGCGAGCGGGTGGAAAAAGGCCAGGTCATTGCCGATGGGCCATGTACCGATCGCGGTGAGTTGGCGCTGGGACGTAACGTGCTGGTGGCATTCATGCCCTGGCGCGGTTACAACTTTGAAGACGCGATTCTCGTTTCCGAGCGCTTGGTGAAAGAGGACTACTACACCTCGATTCATATTGAAGAGCTGGAAATTGAAGCGCGCGATACCAAGCTGGGACCGGAAGAGATCACGCGCGACATTCCCAACGTGGGCGAGAACATGCTGCGTGATCTCGACGACAGCGGCATCATTCGCATCGGCGCGCAAGTGAAACCGGGTTCGATTCTGGTCGGCAAGGTCACGCCCAAGGGCGAGACGCAGTTGACTGCTGAAGAGAAACTTTTGCGCGCGATCTTTGGTGAGAAAGCAGGCGACGTTAAAGACGCGTCGCTCGTTTCACCTCCGGGCATCGACGGCACGGTCGTGGACGTTCAGGTGTTTACGCGCAAGGGACAGGAAAAGGACCAACGTTCGCTGACCATTGAGCAGGAAGAGGAAGACCGCCTGCGACGCGACCTCGAAGACGAGATTCGTATTCTGCAGGAACAGCGCGACCAGCGCATTCACGAGTTGCTGGATGGCCGGAAGCTTTCCGCGGACCTGACGGTTAACCGTGAAGTAGTTATTCCTAAAGGCGTGACCATCACGCGCGAAATGCTCGAAGGCATCGAAGCTAAGGTGCTGCGAAAAGTGCAAATGGCTTCTTCGCGTGTCGACGTCGGCGCCGAGATCAAGGAGTACGAAGATCGCACCGAGCGGCAGATCAAAATTCTTTCGGACATCTACGAAGAGAAAATTGCGAAGCTGCGACAGGGCGACGAGCTCGCGCCAGGCGTCATCAAAATGGTCAAGGTCTTCATCGCCATGAAGCGCAAGCTTTCAGTTGGTGACAAGATGGCCGGCCGTCACGGAAACAAGGGCGTGATCGCGCGCATCATGCCGGAAGAGGACATGCCGTACCTGCCAGACGGGACGCCGGTTGAGATTGTCCTGAACCCGCTGGGCGTGCCATCCCGCATGAACGTGGGCCAGATTTTAGAGACGCATCTCGGCTGGGCAGCGCGCGTGCTGGGAGTTCACTTTGCTACGCCGGTTTTCGACGGCGCAACTGAAGCGGAAATCAAAGACAAGCTGCGCGAGGCTGGTGTTAAAGCCACCGCACTTGGCTTGCCGGAAATCATCAACGAGTCGGGCAAGGCGATTCTTTACGACGGCCTGGCGGGCGAGCCGTTTGAGCAGAAGGTCACGGTTGGTTACATCTACATGCTCAAACTTTCGCATCTCGTTGACGACAAGATTCATGCGCGTTCAATTGGGCCATACAGCTTAATTACACAGCAGCCGCTGGGTGGTAAGGCGCAGTTTGGCGGACAACGTTTTGGAGAAATGGAAGTGTGGGCGCTGGAAGCGTACGGCGCTGCGCATATTCTGCAGGAACTGCTGACTGCAAAGTCAGACGACGTCGCGGGCCGATCGAAAATCTACGAAGCCATCGTCAAGGGCGAAGCGGATTTCGATCCGGGCTTACCGGAATCGTTCAACGTGCTGGTGCGCGAGCTACAGTCGCTGTGCCTGGACGTGGAATTGATCAATAAGGTGGTGCCCGGCAACGGCGACGCTAACGGCGACGGCATCGGCGAAGCGCTCATTACGAGTGCGGTCGAGGGATAAATACTGTCCAAAGTCCAACGTCCAAAGTCCAAAGTCAATTCGGCTTAGCGGACATTGGACTTTGGACGTTGGACCTTGGACTCCGGAGAAAAGATGTTTCGATTTCAACAAGAGAAGACGCAATTAGCTCCAGACTTTGAAGCGATTCGAATCTCGCTGGCCTCACCGGAAAAGATCCGGCATTGGTCGCACGGCGAGGTGACGAAGCCGGAGACGATCAACTACCGAACCTTCAAACCTGAGCGCGATGGACTTTTCTGCGCGCGCATTTTTGGACCGGTAGCTGATTGGGAATGCCTCTGCGGCAAGTACAAACGCATGAAGCATCGCGGCGTGATCTGCGACAAGTGCGGCGTCGAAGTGACGCAGGCAAAAGTGCGCCGTGAACGCCTGGGCCATATCGATCTGGCCAGTCCCTGTTCGCACGTCTGGTTCTTTAAAGGTTTGCCTTCGCGCATTGGCCACCTGCTGGACATCCCACTGCGCGAGCTGGAAAAAGTTCTCTACTTCGAAGCCTACATAGTTATCGATCCGGGTGACGTGCCGGGAATCAAAGAACGCGAATTGCTGACGGATGAACGTTATCGCGAGTTGGTGCGTGACTATCCGGCGCAGTTTGTCGCCAAGATGGGCGCCGAAGCGATCAAAGAATTACTGGCGATGGTTAAGGTCGAAGAGTTGTCCATCGAACTGCGCAAGCGTATGCGCGAAGAAACTTCGCAGCAAAAGAAACTCAAATATTCCAAGCGCCTGAAAGTTGCGACCTCGTTTTTGAAGTCTGGCAATCGTCCGGAATGGATGATTCTCGACGTCATTCCGGTTATTCCACCTGAGCTTCGCCCGCTGGTGCCTTTGGATGGCGGACGTTTCGCAACTTCAGATCTAAACGATCTCTATCGTCGCGTGATCAACCGCAACAACCGCTTGAAGAAGCTGATGGAGTTGCGCGCGCCGGAAGTTATTGTGCGCAACGAAAAGCGCATGCTGCAGGAAGCGGTTGACGCGCTCTTCGATAACGGGCGTCGTGGCCGTGTGCTGCGTGGCGTCAACAATCGTCCGCTGAAGTCTTTGAGCGGAACGTTGAAAGGCAAGCAGGGACGTTTTCGTCAGAATCTACTGGGCAAACGCGTCGACTACTCAGGCCGTTCGGTGATCGTAGTTGGTCCGGAACTGAAACTGCACCAATGCGGCTTGCCCAAGAAGATGGCGCTCGAGTTGTTCAAGCCATTCATTTATAACCAGCTTGAAAAGCAGCAACACGCTGCCACCATCAAGCAGGCGCGGGAAATGGTTGAGCGGCAAGAGCCGGTTGTTTGGGACATTCTCGAAGAAGTAATTCGCGAGCATCCGGTGCTGCTGAATCGTGCGCCAACGCTCCATCGTCTCGGTATTCAGGCGTTCGAGCCGGTTCTGGTCGAAGGCAAAGCTATCAAAATCCATCCGCTCGTTTGTACTGCTTTCAACGCCGACTTCGACGGCGATCAGATGGCAGTTCATATCCCGCTTTCTCCGGAAGCGCAGATTGAAGCAGCAGTGTTAATGCTTTCGAGCAACAACATTCTCAGTCCGGCCAGCGGTCAGCCAATCGCGGTGCCGTCGCAGGACATCGTACTGGGAATCTATTACCTGACGCGTGACAAGCCGGGCGCGAAAGGCGAAGGCCGAGTTTTCGCTTCGCTTGAAGAAGTGCTGTTGGCACTCGACGCGCAATATGTCACGACGCAGACGCCAATCAAGTTGCGCATTCAGGGCGATTTGATCGACCTGACGCAGGAACACGATCAGCAGGATATTCTGCGTGCGGTCGTTCAGGACGATGTGCGGCGGGTCATCAATACAACTGTGGGTCGCGTGATCTTTAACGATTCGATTCCCGCGGGCTTGCCTTTCATCAACGGCACGCTGAAGAAGAAGGGACTGCAATCGCTCGTCAACTATTCGCACATTCGTCTCGGTCACGAGATGACAGTGAAGATGCTCGACGATTTGAAGGCACTCGGCTTCTTGTACGCGACCAAGGCCGGAATTTCGATCGGCATCGACGATTTGGTTACGCCTGATGCGAAGAAGGGTCTGGTCGGCAAAGCCGAGAAGGACGTGATCTCCGTTGAGCAGCAATACCTCGACGGCGTAATCACAAACGGCGAACGCTACAACAAGGTCATCGCCATTTGGTCGGAAGTAACTGACAAAGTCGCCAAGGAAATGTTCAAGGCCATGGACGAGCGCGAGAAATCCTCCGGCGAACTGAATCCAATCCTGGTCATGAGCGATTCCGGCGCGCGTGGTAGTGCGCAACAGATTCGCCAGTTAGCGGGTATGCGCGGTTTGATGGCGCGTCCTTCTGGCGAAATCATCGAGACGCCAATTCACGCGAACTTCCGCGAAGGCCTGAACGTGTTGCAGTACTTCATCTCGACACACGGCGCTCGTAAAGGTTTGGCCGATACAGCGTTGAAGACGGCCGACTCGGGTTACTTAACGCGGCGTCTAGTGGACGTCGCCCAGGACGTGATTATCAGCGAACAGGACTGCGGCACGCTGCGCGGAATTTCCGCGAGCGCGATTGTAGAAGGCGGCGAGGAGATTGAGTCGCTGCGCGATCGCATCGTGGGCCGTACCGCATTAGAAGACGTTATCGATCCGGTCGAAGGTCGCACCATAGTCGAAACCAATCAGGAAATCGACGAAGGCCTGGCAGCTGAGATTCAACGTTCCGGCGCACAGCGCGTTCGCATTCGTTCAGTTTTGACTTGCGAATCGCGTCGTGGCTGCTGCATCAAGTGCTATGGACGCAACCTGGCAACCGGCCGTCCGGTGGAGATTGGCGAAGCGGTCGGCGTGATTGCGGCCCAGTCAATCGGCGAGCCGGGCACACAGCTCACCATGCGCACCTTCCACATCGGTGGTACGGCGCGCCTGGAAGAGTCTTCGAAACACGAAGCGCGTCAGGATGGCATAATCAAATATGTCGAACTGCAAACCGTGAAGAGCCGCAAGGGCGAGCGCATCGCCATGAACCGCAACGGTTCGTTGACGATTATGGACGACCGCGGACGCGAAGTAGCGCGTTATCAGATCGTTTATGGCGCGCACATTCTGGTTGAAGACGGCGCCCGCGTTACGCAGGATCAACTGCTGGCCACTTGGGATCCGTTCACCTTCGCAATTCTGACTGAGGTCGCGGGTCACATTAAGTTCCAGGACTTGAAAGAAGGCGTGACTTACGACGAAGAAGTCGACGAAGTGACCGGTCAGTCGCGCATGGTTGTGAAAGACTCGCCTGACGAGAAGAAGCAGCCACGTATGGAGATTCGCAACGCCAGCAACAAGATACTTAAAACGTATCAAATGCCGGTGCGCGCGAACCTGATGGTGGTCGACGGCGAAACCGTGGAACCTGGCGACATTATTGCCAAGATTCCGCGTGAAACAACGAAGACCAAGGACATCACCGGCGGTCTGCCGCGCGTCGTTGAGTTGTTTGAAGCAAGACGACCGGCGGAAACTGCCGTCATGTCGGAAATCGACGGCATCGTCACACTTGGTCCAATCGCCAAGGGTAAACGCAAACTGATTATTACTGGCGACGATGGTGAGGAACGCGAGTACGACATCCCACGCGGCACGCACATCAACGTGCAGGAAGGTGACCGCGTCCGTGCCGGCGAAGCGCTAATGGATGGCCCGCTCAATCCGCACGACATTCTGCGTGTCCTCGGAATGCAGCGCCTGCAGGAATACCTCGTGAATGAAATTCAAGAGGTCTATCGTCTGCAGGGCGTGAACATCAACGACAAACACATCGAAGTGATTGTTCGTCAGATGCTGCGCTGGGTGAAAATCAAGGAAGTGGGCGACACGGACTTCTTGCTCGAGGAGCAAGTGGATCGGTTCCGCTTCACTGACGAAAACGAACGCGTGGTGGGCGAGAAGGGCGAAGTCGCACAGGCTGAGCCGCTGTTGCTCGGTATAACCAAAGCGTCGCTTTCAACCGATTCGTTCATCTCGGCGGCGTCATTCCAGGAAACCACACGCGTGTTGACGGAAGCGGCCATTTCCGGACGCATCGACTACCTGCGCGGTTTGAAGGAAAACGTGATCATGGGACGGTTGATTCCGGCCGGCACCGGCATGGAGTATTACCGCAACGTTGATATCGAACGTGATGAGACGCTTGATCAGGTTCGCGATCGGGACCTTGATGAGTTTCCCGACATCGTGGGTGGCCATGACATGACGGCCCCGCCGGCACGTGAGCCACTGGTTACTGCCAGTACTGACGGCGAGCCTGAAGAAGTGATCGAGTAGGACAGGCATTCCTGCCTGTCCGAATCTGGACAAACAACGCAGTGGTCTTCAAAAAAAGGACAGGCAGGAATGCCTGTCCTACTTTTTTGCTTGTCGCTATAAACATCTCGCTCCGCTGGAGCGAAAGCGAATCCACTAGGTTGAATTCACCAACAGCAACGACAAGAGGCGGGGAAAGCTGTCGAGTTCTGCGTCTCGATCGCGCCATTCATCCAATCTGTTCAATTCAAAACCTGCGGCCAAAGCACCGTTAACAAAATCGGAAACGTCGTGCAGAAAGGCCGGAACACGCTCGCGCTCGCCTGTTTGGGTGTTGCTGAACTGGGCCTGACCACCCATTAATTGCCGCATTGGGTGCAATTCGCAAATGAACAATGTTCCACTTGGCCGCAACACGCGAGCAGCTTCGGCGAACACTGGCTCCAAATGTTCGATATGTTCCAGAATCAACATCGCAACAATGACGTCTGCTGCGTTGTCAGCGAGCGGCCAGGTAGAGCGAACATCATGTTGAAGGAAACGCGCTTTTGCATCTTCAAGGCGTGTCGCCGCACGACGCAACATCTTTTCAGAAAAATCGAGTGCTGTGATACTCGCCGCCTGCGTCGCCAGCCATTCGGTATTGGCGCCGGTGCCGCAACCAATCTCGACAATGTCCCGTTCGGCAGTAGGAAGCTCTGCCCGGCGTAAGACTTCTGCTGCCAACTCGCGCGTACGATTCGGATCGCTATCGTAAGTGCCGGCCCAGCGATCATAAGCCGCGGCAATTCCAGTTTCCTTTCCGGCTTTACTCATCTTGCAAATCATAGCTGCGATGGGATAATCGCCAAAGTGTCATTGAGTAAGAGTCTTACTGCGTGAGGGATGCCAAACCAAATGTCTGCGATTGATAGCAAACGAATAAAAAAACTGTCCGGTGCGCGCAAGGCGGCGCTGCCTGACTTCATCGCGCCGCAACTCGCGACGCTGGTGCCGGACGCGCCCAGCGGCAATGACTGGTTGCACGAGTTAAAGTTTGATGGCTATCGCATGGTGTGCCATCTCCTGCGCGGCAAATCGCGTTTCTGGAGCCGCAACCAGAAAGACTGGACGGAAAAATTTCCTAATCTAAGCAAGGCGCTGAAAGCCTTGCCGGCGACTTCGGCTATCCTCGACGGCGAAGTTGTGGTCGTGGATAAGGCAGGTCGCAGCAGCTTTCAGAAATTGCAGCAGTCGATGAAGGGCGGCAGTGCAACATTTGTTTTTCAGATTTTTGATTTGATCTACCTTGATGGCTATAACCTGACGCGTGTTCCCCTGAAGGAAAGAAAGGCGTTGTTGGAAGAACTGCTCGCTGGCGTGGAGGCCAAGGGCCCACTTCGTTATAGCGATCACGTGGTGGGGAATGGCGACCGTTTTTTCCAGCAGGCCTGCGCCTACGGCATTGAAGGAATTGTTTCCAAGCTCGCTGATTCGGTTTACGAATCGACGCGCACCCGCAGTTGGTTAAAGGTTAAGTGCACCAAACGCCAGGAATTTGTTATTGCCGGTTACACCCCTTCGAAAAAGGATTTTCCTGGTTTCGGCTCGTTAATACTTGGTGTTTACGACAAGGGGAAGCTTGTCTATTCGGGACGCGTCGGTACGGGCTTTAGCAT
>DATAOU010000254.1:0-5140 GCA_036265575.1 Pyrinomonadaceae bacterium | reverse complement strand
TGCTCGTCCCGCTTGTTCGGGAGGAAGAAATGCCAACGAGATTTTCGGGAAGCGACCTTCCTCCGGTCGCAAGCTGGCCCAGAAGGTGGCGTCGATCATTGTTTGAATCGCCGCGCTTCGTGGCGCCGGCGCAAGACCGTCCTCGCCGCGGGCGTGCGCTAGCGCGAGATGGCGGGCGAAGTGAGCTTCGATAGAGGGAGCGACGACGCGGCCTGCCTGATAGCTTGCTGTTCGAGTCATTGAATTTTGAATAGTGGCATAGACTTTAGTCTGTGTTCGCTAACACGCCACAGACGAACCTTTAATTAAGCAAGCCGAATAGGATCGGTATCAGTTTTTCGACGCGTAGCGTCGGCGCGAATTTAGCCCGGCGTTTCAACGCCGGGAACAGGCCCGAAAAGTGTTCACGTCGCGTAGCGACGCCCGAACCTCTGGATCCATCGTCGCTACGCGACGAAAGTAAGGAAGAACCCTATCCCGGCGTTGAAACGCCGGGCTAAAGTCGTACCGACGCTACGCGTCGAAGACTAATAATGATCTTCATCAGCCTAAATCTTCCTTTAATCTGTTTGGCCCTCGCAAACACAGACTAAAGTCTATGCTACATCGTCGATGCAACTCTATTTGCCGGTGAAGAGAGTTTTCTCATCCACAAAACAAAGTCCGTTGCCCCAGGGGTCCTCAACATAAAACGAGAGTTCGCCCCAGGGACGTTTGACTATCTCGCCGGCCGCCGCGCCGTGAACTTCGTCGCTCGACAAGCAATTCAACGCTGCTGCCCGCTGATGCACTTTTTCCAAATCCGGCACTGCGAAATAAATGTAATCCGGAATTGGCTTTGGTTCTTCGTCACCCGCCGTTACATCGACCACCGCCAATATTACCGGGCCGCAATCAAAGTAATGGCGCGAGCCGCGCGGAATTCTGCGCCCTTCATCATCAAGAAGTTTTGAATAAAAGTCAGCAGCTTTATCGAGATCGGAAACCTGCAGAACTGCGCGAAAGAAAGCTGGTGCGTTAGCCATCTTCTTGCCCTCAACATTTTGTTTGCTTACAAGATTACCTATTCCGGCTTGTATGCGCCAACACCGCAGACGTCTTCGCCTACTTTCCGGGGGATTCACAGACCAGATTTCTATAAAACTAGAGCAATGGACGAATCAAATTGAATGGTACTGACTTCACTCCCAAACTGAATGATTACCGTCTTATTGACCAGGTTTCCGCTGGCGGGTTAAGAATGATTACACGGATTAGCGATTAGAGTGAGTCAGGAAACGTAAAACCTGCACTTAGAGCCAAGGAAGAGATACTGGTTGCAAAAGGGATTGCGGTAGGGAAGAAGTGGTTTGAGTAAAAAGACGATGGGCGCCGACCTCCCCCAAGACCGACGCCCTTGCCTTTATCTCAGTTCTCCCATGGAGAATTAACGATGGGGGATGTTAGCCCGGGTCAAATTGAGGATGGTTGCAGTAACCTTGCAAAGTCTTCACGAGGCCGTAACAAAAACTTTCCAAACCTTTTTCTGCGCTAGCAGGGATTACCTTCTTAAGTTAAGTTTCGAGACGTGAAAATCGGTGTCAAAAGGGGAAGCTGAACATGCTTGAGCGGCGTATCGCGCCTTACGGTTCGTGGGAATCGCCAATAACGTCGGACTTAATCGTCGCCGGCTCGGTTGGGTTGGGCCAGCCATCAATAGATGGCGACAACATTTACTGGATCGAAATGCGCCCCAGCGAAGGCGGCCGCAGTGTAATCGTCCGGCGCGATTCTCAGGGGCGGTTAGAAGATGTAACGCCATCGGGCTTCAACGCGCGCACTCGAGTTCACGAATATGGTGGAGGCGACTATGTCGTTCGAGACGGGAATATTTACTTTTCCAACTTCTCAGACCAACAGCTTTATGTCCAGAAGCAAGGCGGAACACCTGAAGCACTCACCACCGTCCCGAACATGCGCTACGCCGACGCTGTCGTGGACCAGCAGCGTCAACGATTGATTTGCGTTCGCGAGGATCACACAGTCGCCGGGCGGGAAGCGGTAAACACTTTAGTCGGCATAAAGCTCGAAGGTGATAAGGGCGCGGGCGACGTTCTCGTTTCCGGAAATGATTTTTATTCATCGCCACGCCTTAGTCCCGATGGCGCCGGGCTCGCCTGGTTGACTTGGAACCACCCCAATATGCCTTGGGACGAAACCGAACTCTGGACGGCGAGAGTTAAAGATGACGGTGGATTGGACCAGCTTGCGAAGGTCGCGGGGGGAAATCAGGAGTCGATCTTTCATCCGCAATGGTCTCCGGACGGCGACTTGTATTTTGTTTCCGATCGCAATGGCTGGTGGAATCTTTACCGCTTGAATCAGGCTGGGGCTGTCGAGCTGGTGCTCGAAATAGAAGGCGAGCTGGGCATGCCTCAATGGATTTTTGGCATGTCGACTTATGCTTTCGAGTCCGCCGAGAGAATTGTTTGCGGCTACGTTGAAAAAGGTATTTGGCGAGTAGGTCTTATCAACACGCAAACGCGCGAGTTGGAGACCCTCAACAGTTCTTACACTGATATCAGTTTTGTGCGAGCGGCGCCCGGCCAGGCTGTGATGCGGGCCGGTTCGCCCAGCGAACCTCTTTCGCTGGTCAAACTTGATCTTAAGACGCGAGAGTTCACCGTCCTGCGTCGTGCGAACAACATTCAGGTTGGAGCCGGCTTTCTTTCGGAACCGGAAACGGTCGAGTTCCCGACCGAAGATGGCTTGACCGCGTACGGATTTTTCTACCCGCCAACAAACGCGAACTATCGCGCACCGGACAACGAACGGCCGCCGCTGCTGGTACTTAGTCACGGCGGACCAACGGCGGCCAGCACCACTTCGAAGAGTCTCATCATTCAATATTGGACCAGCCGGGGCATCGGCGTGTTGGATGTGAACTACGGCGGCAGTACCGGCTATGGCCGGGCCTATCGCGACAAACTGAAAGGGCAGTGGGGAATCGTTGACGTCGATGATTGCGTGAACGGCGCCCGCTACCTGGTTGCACGGGGCGATGCAGATCCGGAACGACTGATGATTAGCGGCGGCAGTGCGGGTGGTTACACGACCCTTTGCGCGTTGACTTTCCGCGACGCTTTCAAGGCGGGCGCAAGTCACTACGGCGTAAGTGATGCTGAAGCGTTGGCCAAAGACACGCACAAATTTGAGTCACGCTATATGGACGGTTTGTTTGGACCATACGCCGAAGCGCGTGAAATCTACTATGCGCGCTCGCCAATCAACTTTACCGATCGTTTGTCTTGTTCGGTCATCTTCTTTCAGGGATTGGAAGACAAGGTCGTGCCGCCGAGTCAGGCGGAAGTGATGGTCGCAGCATTGCAAGGCAAAGGAATTCCAGTCGCTTACATCGCGTTTGCCGGTGAGCAACACGGATTCAGGCAAGCGCAAAACATCAAGCGAGCCCTCGACGGAGAGTTTTACTTTTATTCGCGAGTATTTGGCTTTGAACCAGCCGGAGAAATCGAACCTGTCGAAATTCAGAACCTCGCGGCCGCGACCACGCCCGGACATTGACCCGGGATGTTACTGAATTGGCGGATCCGCAATCGTTGCCGGACCGCCGCTGTGATCGGCCCCGCGTAATACTCCGCTTTCGTCAACGAAATAGGATAAGTTGCCCGATTTGCCGTATTCAATCGGCACTGCGGTAGCCTGAAATTTGTTACCTGAAAGTGTCAGCTCGATCTTATAGCCAAAACGATCCAGCGGTTCTTTGCTCATCAATTCAGCCTGCACCAGCTCATCGAGGGTTCCGTAGTGACCATCTTTCTTTCCAGCTGCGTATTCATCTTCAGCAGCAACCAACATTCTTAACTGGCTTACCGCGGCCGCTTCGTTACCGTTAACTGATCCCGTTTTCGCATCGTTCGCAATGCTTGCCAGCGTCAGCAACAGCAAGTTCTTTGGTACGTGCAACTCATGCAACGGACCCGATCCTTCATTTGAAAGCGAATAGGTTAGTGGCTCGATCGGAAGATTCACGTGCGCAAGCAATTCAGCCGTCTTTTCGTTTAGCGGCTTTGCACTGCCCAGTCCATAGCGCTGGACCAGGCCCGGCGCCACATAAACCTGTGCCTGCACCTGTCGCGATTGCCAGCGGGTGGCATTGCGAAAGTAGCTGTTCGATGACAACGTCTCGCCGGCCAGGTAAGACGTTACCGCGCTTTTCACGGCAGCCGCATTTGGCGAGAGAATTAGGAAGTCGTTGACGAAAGCATAGGTAAACATGTCTGCATAAGTCGTAGTCTCCGTGTCATCCTGCCGTTCGGTTTGAGCGATCAAATTGGCCCCTTTGAGCCCCATCGCTTCGACGAGCTTAGGTATCAGCCGGCGAACAGCCTCTTTGTCCTTTACGGCGAGGGCGATGATCGGATCGGGATCGGAGGGCTTAACTTTTGGTTGAGTATCTGCGGCCGGTGTCGCGGACGGATTTGCAGAATTGTCGGCGGTGCTTTTCGGCACCAGCGCGACTGCAACTTCATTTCCCAACAAGGGAAGAATGTCGTCCTTGATTTTTAGTCCCAGTTTTTTCTCGAACTCGGCGAACGGCGAGACGGCTGGCGCATCATTGACGGTCTGCACGGAATAATCGCGCGCGCGTTCATTCAAACCCGCAATCGACTTCAACAGGCCGTCATACACCTGCGGATATTCCAGCGAAGCCGAGACAAAGAGATCCGCGTCAGATGGTAGGACTGCGGGTGAAGCGGGAACCAAAGCGGGACCTGAAACCAGCTGCGGCAGAAAAGGGACGGCGACGGCTTTGTTCTCAGCGGAGCTGAGAACCAACGCCCGCAGCACATAAGAATCACCTTCAAACGAAAGGGCCGCGGCTACAGCGTCAGGCCATTTAGGCTGTCCAACAAAGACGCCGCCGAAAAGCGAGTACGACAGCGTACTCATCAACGATGAATCGCGACCGCTCTCCTGCCCGCTGAGCGTCGCGCTTTGTGTTTGCACCTGCGGAGGCGAAGTTAACGTAGGCGTGCCATTAGTAGCGGGAGGCGGCGGTTCTTCCGGCGTGGGCAACTCGGTCGCTTCAACAATTGGCTCGGTGACCTCTGGAGACGATGTCGCCTGTTCCTCTTTTTCG
>DATAOU010000253.1:0-8869 GCA_036265575.1 Pyrinomonadaceae bacterium | reverse complement strand
CGACGCGAACGATGGCCACGCCGGTGGCTGCAGTTTTCTTTCGTGCCTCGATCAGGTCGTAATAGACCTTGCCACTGCATAGCACCACTCGTCGAACGGCATCGCCATCAGTAATTTCTTTGTCGTCAATCACCGGTTGGAAACCGCCACTGGTAAAGTCTGCAATCGCTGACGCTGCCGCCGGCAGCCGCAGCAGGCTCTTCGGGGTAATGACGATTAGCGGCTGGTCCATGCCCGGCTTCACCTGTCTGCGCAGCACATGAAAATATTGGGCGGGGGTGGTCGGATAAACAACCTGCAAGTTATTTTCGGCGCAGAGCTGAAGATAACGTTCCAGACGCGCGCTTGAATGCTCCGGTCCTTGCCCTTCGTAACCGTGCGGCAACAGCATCGTTAGACGTGACGTCTGTTTCCATTTATCTTCGGAAGCAGCGATGTATTGATCGATGATTGTTTGCGCGCCGTTGCCAAAATCGCCAAACTGCGCTTCCCACAACACCAGTGCCTCGCGCGAAATAACCGAATAGCCGTACTCGAAACCGAGCACGCCTTCTTCAGATAGTGAACTGTCAAAAACTTCAAATCGCGCTTCCGGTGCGGACTGTGAACGCAATTCCTCGAGCGGCGCCCAGGACTGTCCCGTCTGCGTGTCGTACAAAACAGCATGGCGTTGGCTGAATGTGCCGCGTCCGGAATCCTGACCACTCAAGCGCACGCGTGTGCCGTCAATAACAATCGAACCAAACGCAACCGCTTCAGCGAATGCCCAATCGATCGGCAACTCACCCGAACCCATTTTGGCGCGCCGCGCGAGTTGGCCCACCATTTTTGGATTGACATGGAAATCGTGCGGCACGACAGCAATCTTATCGCCGATAGTTTTAATGACGTCAGCGCTCACGGCCGTTTCGACGACCTCTGAGCCATCGCGATCCTCGGTAACGGTGACGGTCGCAGTGCGATCCTGTTTGGCAACAAGTTCCTTGGCGCGAGCAAGTGCCTCTTCGTAGCGGCCAATGCGTTCCGCCAGCAGCGCGTCTAATTCGACCTCACTAATGACGCCTTCCTTAATTAAGCGGCGCGAATAAATTGTGCGAACGCCGGGGTGGGCCTTCACGCGCTGGTACATCAGCGGTTGGGTGTAACTTGGTTCGTCCGTTTCGTTGTGTCCCAGTTTGCGGAAACCTACGACGTCGAGCACAACGTCCTTGTTAAACTCCTGACGATAATCGAGCGCGATGCGCAACGCGCGGTAAACAGCTTCCGGATCGTCGCTGTTGATATGAAATATCGGCAGCTGGGTCATGCGCGCGACATCAGTTGAATAAATGGTGGAACGGCCGGCTTCCGGAGAAGTGGTGAAACCAATTTGGTTGTTGATGATGATATGAATTGTGCCGCCAGTGCGATAGCCTTTGAGACTGGCGAGGTTAAGCGTCTCCATTACCACGCCCTGACCAGCAAATGCTGCATCACCATGTAATAGTACCGGCAACGCGCGATCGATTGCTTCTTCGCGCGGCGTTCCCAACCGGCCGCGCAGCTCGTCCTGTTTTGCGCGCACCATTCCTTCAACCACCGGATCGACTGCCTCGAGGTGACTGGGGTTAGGCGAGAGGGTCAACTTAACTTTCTTGCCGTCCGGCGTCTCACGTTCGCCGGTTGCGCCCTGGTGATATTTCACATCGCCTTCGTCAGCCGGAAACGAAGGATGGACCGAGCCTTCGAAGGCAGCGAAGATACGTTCACAGAAATTTCCAATGACATTGGCCAGCACATTGAGACGCCCGCGATGGGCCATCCCCATGGTGATGTCTTCCACCCCTCGTGCTGCCGCGCCATTAATTAACTGGTCAAGCAGCGGAATGATCGTTTCGCTTCCTTCGAGGGAAAAACGTTTCTGCCCCAGGTATTTTGTGTGCAGAAATCGTTCGAACTGTTCGGCAGAAATCAGTTTCCAAAGCAACTGCTTCTTAATTTCAACCGGGATTGGTTCCGGCTGCACCAGCTCGCGACGAATCTGTTCCCGCAACCAAACCTTTTCTTCTTTGCTTTGAATATGCCGATACTCAATGCCGACTTTGCCGCAGTAGGCGAGTTTCAAGATGCCAAGAATTTCGCGCAGCGTTGCGCTTTCCGTGCCTGCCAGTCCACCGGTGATGAATTCGCGATCCAGATCCCAAATCGTCAAACCGTAAGTCTGAATGTCGAGCTCGGGATGATAGAGCACCGGCAGCGCATGCAGCGGATCGATGTCGGCGAGCAGGTGGCCGCGCACACGGTAGGAATTAATCAGTTGAATCACACCAGCTTCTTTGATCGCCTGTTCGCGTGTCGGATCTCCGGGGAGCAGCCGTGGATTGCGATCGAGGCTCCAACGGAAAGGCACATGAGTGATGCCGAGCGCCACAAAAATGTCGTCGTAGAATCGATCCTTGCCGAGCACCAGCTCGTGAACGCGCGCGAGAAACGCTCCGGACTCCGCGCCCTGAACGATGCGGTGATCGTAAGTGCTGCTAATGGTGATTGCTTTGGAGATACCCAGTTGCGAAAGTGCTTCCGGCGCCATCGCCTGGTACTCAGCCGGATATTCAATGGCCCCGGTGGCGATGATCAGCGATTGGCCCACCATCAAACGCGGCGTTGAGGCGACTGTTCCGATGGTTCCCGGATTAGTAAGCGAGATAGTTGTTCCCTGAAAATCTGCAATCTGAAGCTTGCCTTCGCGGGCTCGTTTGACGACATCGTCGTACGCCGAGACAAACTCCGGAAAGCGCAGCTTGCCTGCGTTCTTTATGTTTGGAACGAGCAGCGTGCGGGTCCCGTCTTTCTTAGTCAGATCAATGGCGACGCCGAGATTTATTTGCGCGCGCTGAATTCTTGCCGGTCCGTCAACAGTTTCAAAGCCGTCGTTGAGTTGTGGAAACTCATCGAGCGCTCGTAGCAACGCCCAGGCGATCAAATGCGTGTAGGAAACTTTGCCGCGATCGTTCTCCTGAAGGTACTCGTTAATCATGCGGCGATTTTCGTCGAGCAGCTTTACCGGGATGCGACGTTGTGAAGTTGCCGTCGGCACGGTCAGGCTGGCGTCCATGTTCTCGACGATCTTTAAGGCCGCGCCGCGAATGGGAGTTGCTTCAACTTGTTCGGTCGTAGTTGCAACGGCGGGTTTAGTTGCCGTTGGCGCGGCTGCTTTTGCCGGTGCGCTCGCTTCTGCTACTTTCGCCGGCGCTTTTGCGGTCGCAGTCTCCCCGGCGCCGTTACCGGATGAGCGCGCGTCGCTGGTTGGGCTTATCGCAGTCGCGGCCTCGTTGCCGGCGCCATCGCCTAACAACTCGGTAAAGTAGGCCCGCCAGGACTCGTCAACCAGTTCCGGATTGCTGCGGAAACGGCTGAGCAAACCTTCGACATAAGTGGCGTTTGCGCCGAAATTTTCGGCAATAAGTTCTGATAAATCCGTACCGGTCTGAGCCAATTCTTTCACCTCTGCTAAGGACAAAACTACGACAGGGTCGACCTGCTGGCGGTGTGTGCTTTTGGTAATAGACTAACATCTTCGTGGGCGCTTTGCATCTGGCGTTTGTAGCGCCAGGGAGTAACCAAAGCAGCGCAAAAAATTTTCGAATCGAGGCGCGCGAGTGTTATCTTAAGCCTCCGTTCGTACAACCTTGCGCAACGAAAGCAGGCCCACTCTGGCGGAAGATAATTCTGAACCACGATCACGTCTTCGCACTGCAATAGTCTTCATCATGTTGTTTGCCGTGCTGGGAGCGGTGGTGTTGTTTGCCTACTTTTCGACTTTTGAAAGACCCATGACAACCATCATTCTGGTTCGCCATGCCGAGAAAAATATCGAGCCGTCGAACCCCGACCCGGATTTGAGCCCCGCGGGACAAGCACGAGCGCAGGAGTTGGCGCGCATGTTTGGGGACGCCGGGATTAAGGCAATCTACGCCACCCAATACAAACGCACGCAGCAAACCGTGAAACCGTTGGCGGACAAACTCGGTCTACCCGCCACTACGATCGAAGCCAAAAACACTGCAGAGTTGGTGAAACAGATTCGCGCCCAACACAACGGCGACGTCATCTTCATTGCCGGACACAACAACACGGTGCCGGAGATTATTGCCGCACTTGGCGGTCCTCAGCTTCCGATCATTCCGGAAACAGAGTTCGACAATCTTTACGTCGTTACGATTTACCGGGTTGGTAAGGCGAAGTTGCTCAAGATGAAATATGGCAGCCCTATGCCCTCGAGTGGACAGGGAATGATGCAGTGAATCATGACTGCCGGAAGGACACTACTTCCCGCGGCTTCGCCGCAGTCCGTGCGGAAAGGCTTCGCCTTTCCGACAGTCGCTATAGAAATCCTTCGCGAGGCTTAGCCTCGCGAAATCCATTGATAGTCTTCGGCCGGTAAGGCAGAGCCTTACCGCACGGGATGCGGCTAAGCCGCGAGCGGACGGGTTAACAAAGGCACAAAGTCGCATGTCGAAAAAATCAAAAACTACTTCTGCAAACCAGCGCTCGAATGCATTCGATCGCCGGTCCTTTTTGAAAATCGGCCCTGCGGTCGGCCTAACCGCTGCAGTTGCGCCTCACCTGGCAATCAGTTCACTGGCACAAACTCCTTCGCCTTCGCCGTTGCCGTCGCCATCACCCTCTCCCACACCGCTGCGTGTGACGAAAGAGATGTTGCAGCAGACTGAAAAGCTGATCGGCATCGAACTCACGGACGCGCAGGAAGCGATGGCCTTGCAAAACGCCAGCGCCAACCTCGATCGTTACGAAGCGTTGCGGAAAATTGATATTCCACTTGATACCGAACCGGCAACCCTCTTTCATCCGGCATTACCCGGAAAAAAGTTCAACTCAAAACTGACGAAATTCAAGTTCAGTAAGGTAGATGTTCCAGCCTTTAATTCAGTTGAAGAACTGGCATTTGCTTCAGTGCCGCAACTTGCCGCCTTGATTCGCACGCGTATAGTTTCCCCCGTCGAGTTAACGAAAATGTATTTGGCGCGCCTGAAAAAATATGGGCCCAAACTCAATTGCGTGGTGACGCTAACGGAAGATCTGGCGCTTGCGCAGGCGAGCGAAGCCGAGAGAGAAATCAAATCTGGAAAGTATCGCGGCCCGTTGCACGGCATCCCCTGGGGCGCAAAAGATTTGTTCGCCACCAAAGGAATCAAAACTACCTGGGGTGCCGAACCGTTTCGCGATCAAGTCATCGATTACGACGCGACCGTGGTCGAACGCCTGCGCGCTGCGGGTGCGGTTCTGGTAGCGAAGCTGTCGATGGGGGCGCTGGCTCAGGGCGGCCGCTGGTTTGCCGGCATGACCAGAAATCCATGGCAAGTTGATGAAGATAAGACTGGCTCCAGCGGTTCGTCCGCTGGGCCCGCGGCTGCCACTGCGGCCGGACTGGTGGGCTTTTCAATCGGGACTGAAACGTTGGGATCTATTATTTCGCCATCTTCACGCTGCGGCGTAGTTGGATTGCGGCCGACTTACGGGCGTATCAGTCGTTACGGAGCGATGGGTCTTAGTTGGACCATGGATAAGGTTGGCCCGATTTGCCGCACTGTTGAAGATTGTGCCGCAGCGCTCGATGCCTCGTATGGACCAGACGGGCGCGACCTGACCGTAGGCGATGTGCCGTTCAAATGGCAACCGGACCGCCCGCTGCAAGATATGCGCATTGGTTATTTGAAAACTGAATTCGATCAGCAAACTGACACAGAACGAAAAACAATCTATCAGCAGTCGCTCGACGCATTAAAAGCTGCCGGCGCGAATTTACAACCGCTCGAGATGCCTAAGTTTCCCGTTGGCGCGTTGCGGATTATTTTGGTCGCGGAAGCGGCGACGGCTTTTGACGACATCACGCGTAGCGGCGCCATCAACCAGCTTTCCGGACAAGAACCTTTCGATTGGCCCAACACGTTTCGCAGCTCGCGTTTCATTCCCGCTGTCGAATACATCCGGGCGCAACGCGCGCGCCGGCTGTTGATGCAGCAGATGGATGAGCTGATGTCGCACTGGGATGTGTTCGTTTCGCCCGCGCCGGGCAGCATCAGTTTGCTAATCACAAACCTGACTGGCCATCCGGCGGTTTGCGTGCCTTGCGGTTTTCCCAAAGGCTTGCCGCAGTCAATTATGTTTACGGGTGGACTCTATGACGAAGGCGCGCCGCTGCGCGTGGCGTTGGCGTTTGAGAAGGCCACGCAATGGCACACGATGCATCCGAAAATGGATTGGGTGTAAGGGTTTGTGAAAGAGTCCCGTCAAGAGGCGCTTAACAGACGCGGCAAATCCAATACAAGTGCAACGGTTCCATCGCGCAGTTCGGTAGCGCCCGCCACGCCATACCAACGGCCACCGTGCCGGCCGAGACTGCGCACCAAAACTTCTTCGTTGCCTTCAACCGCGTCGACAATCAGTCGTAAGTGTTTTCGCGAATCCCCATTCGCTTGTTGCTGCGATTCGGAAAGCTGACAAGTAACTTGCCGCGCACTTTTTGTCGCCCGCTTCGGCGGGGCAGTTTGTCCCAGCATTTCAGCCAAATTGATTGGCTCGTCATGCACCTCGATTTGCGCTTTCTTTGAGCGCTTTTTTGCTCGAACGACTTCACCAACATCCACAACCTGGTCTGTAGGAATGCAGTAACGCCTGCCGTTCACCACCAGCACCGTCGCCGCGAGCAATCCGAACGTAACCGGCAGCCGAATTTCAAAAGTTGTACCCGCGCCCGGCTTGCTGGACACTCTTAACTCGCCGCCAACCTGTTCAATCGCAGTTTCAACGACATCAAGCCCAACGCCGCGTCCGGAAACCTCAGTCGCCGATGCAAGGGTAGAGAAGCCAGCGCGAAAGATGAGTCGCACACTTCGTTCGAAGTCGAGCACCCGGGGTTCGCTTACGATTCCCAGGCGAGCAGCTGCGGTTGAAATCACAGCAGGATCGATGCCGCGGCCATCGTCGCTGACGCTTACGCGCGACTGGGCACCTTCGCTAATCGCGTCGATCCGAATCCTGCCGCGCTGCTCCTTGCCCAGTCGTTGTCGCTCATCCGCTCGCTCGATTCCATGATCAACCGCATTGCGGATTAAGTGAATCAAAGGATCCGACAGCGCCTCGGCAAGCACCTTGTCCACAAGCAAATCCATTCCTGAGACTGCAAAGTCGATGTCTTTGCCGGAAGCGCGCGCGGCCGTTCGGCCGGTGCGCATGGCGCGCTGCAAAGTCGGACCAAGCGAAACCATGCGCAGGTTAATCAGTTCATTTTCGAGTTCCATGAACGACCTGCGAATAGTCTCATCCAGCGACTGCAGTTGTGCGCGCGTGGTTTTGTCAGGCTGTTTTGGCGCAGTGGCGATTTCCAGCGCACCGGCGGTGGCGCGAAACAGTTCGTGAGTTGAAGAAATAAGGTGATCAAGTCTAGCGAGGTCAGTGCGCACAAAATTCGCGAGCGCTGCAGCCGACACATTACTAGCACCCGGCGTCACCGATTGCTGGGGGGCTGAGACCGACGGTGAAGTCCCGCGCCGTTCGACCTTCGTAATCTCTCCGGCATATCCGGCGATGCACTTTTGCAGCTCAGCGAAACTTGCCGAACTCGCGTAAAGAATGCGGAAGTTGACTCGATCGGAGTGGTGAGGGTCGACCGTTGGCGAAGTGGCAATCACTTCTCCGATTTGCGCAAGTGCTTCTTTTAAACGGAAGAACTCTTTATCGAAACTTGTAATTTCAAAACTGGCAACCACTACAAAGAGCGGCGGGCCTTTTCGCGCAATGGTAGCGAGCCGCTGCTTCTCGGCTTCGCTCAACGATTGCCAGATTTCAGAAGGAATGCTTTCCAGAAGCGCGTCTGTGTCTGCACTTGATCGACCGGGCTCTGCAGCCTTTTGCAGTTGGTCCAACAGCGCGCCGCGCGATGGTTCGACTATGCCGCTCGCTGCCAGGCCTAAACTTTCAGCCAGGGCATCCACCGCGTTTTCGGAAACTTGCAATACTGCTTCGTCAACCGCCACACGACCCAGTCTTACGGCATCAAGCAGATTCTCCAGTTCATGAGCAATGTGGCTGACAGCTTCCATGCCGATCGCGGCAGATAAACCCTTAATGCTATGAACGTGCCGGAAGACTTGATCGATTGACTGGCGGCGGGTGTTCGGATTGGAGGAAGTTTCGCGAAGTTGATCAAGGTCCGCAAAAACCTTTTCAATCAACTCCTCGATCTCGATTAAGAATTCGCCGCGGCTTTGGTCCACAGGAAGATAGTAAATGGTGAATGGTAAATGGTAAATGGAAGACGCGAGCGGGAAACAGCGAGATGTCAGGCGGAAGCAGAATGCTCATCAGAGGATTCTTCGGATTCGGTTTCCGCTTCAGACCCGGACTCCATCTCCGTGGTGTCAATATGCTGCTGCGGCTGTTGCTCGTCCAGGTCGCGCTTTATGGCGTCGAGGATGCCATTGATGAACTGCGTAGCTTCGTAAGTTGAAAAGCGGCGGGCAATCTCGAGCGCTTCATTGATGGCGACGGTGCGGGGAGTTGGCTCGTAAAGAAATTCGTAAACCGCGAGACGCAAAATATTGCGATCGACGATCGCCATGCGCGGAATGCGCCAGTGTTCCGCTCGCGATCGGATGCGCTCGTCGAGCGTGTCCAGATGCGTAAGCGTGCCCGCCGCAAGACGAGTCGCAAAATCGCGCGTTGCGTCTTCCGTGTCGGCTTCGCCCAACTCGGTCCAGTAAGTGCGCAGCACTTCTGCGTGGTTGGCTTCGGCAATGTCAGCCGCAAAGAGCATTTGCAAGGCGCATTCACGCGCCTTACGTCGCGAGCCCATAAAACAAACACCAGT
>DATAOU010000252.1:0-16108 GCA_036265575.1 Pyrinomonadaceae bacterium | reverse complement strand
CCGGCTATCAAAAGATGCCGTTCAAAATGATGATAACTAAGTTCTAGCTGACAAACATGAAGACTGATAAGACTTCAGCGGTAGGGCCAGTAACGCAAATACTATAGACAGGCAAGCCTCGGCGTCACTCGCCGAGGCCTTTTCTTTTGGTCGAGATACAACCTTTCTTTACGATTCACGATTTACGCTTTACGATGACCGGCGATGACATTTGCAACAAATCGACGCAGCTTTTTGCGCGGCGCAGCGGCAACCAGCGCCTTACTCGTAGCCACGCGTTCGCCCTCCCTCGCCATCCGTCTCGATCAATCTCGCTATCTCGCTCCGGTCAAAGTTTCTCGCGAGCGTGTGATTCGCGAGGTGGTCGGGCTGCGGCCGTATCGACCTGAAGGATTCAGAGTCGAGGCAGAGCGAGTCGGCAACAAACTGCTGGTCCATAACTACGGACACGGGGGCGCCGGCATTACTCTCTCATGGGGTACTGCGTCACTTGCTATGGACCTGGTCCGCGACTCACTGGGACCGCGGGCGTCCCGCCCGCCGCACCTCGCACGATCATCCACCCGGCACTTCGCCGTCCTGGGCTGCGGCGTTAACGGACTGTCTACCGCTCGTCTCCTGCAACGCCAGTTTGAAGGCGCTGTGACCATCTACGCCAAAGACCTGCCGCCCGAAACTACTTCGAACATCGCCGGAGGCTTCTGGTATCCAACCTCTGTGTATGACGACACTGCTGTAACTACGAGGTTCACCGAACAGTTTCGGCTCGCTAAGCGCATCTCGAATCGCGCATTCCAAAATCTCGTCGGGCCGGAGTACGGCGTGCGCTGGATCGATACCTTCGAACTTTTCCGCAACGAGGCATCGCTGAATCGCGGACTTACGGGTGGCGACGATCTCTATCCGGCGAAAGAAATTCATCGCGACCCGGATCATTATTTTGGCTTTCCTTATGTGAAGCAGTTCAGCACCATGCTGATCGAGCCGCCCGTTTATCTCAACGCGTTGCTGCGCGACTTCTACATCGCCGGCGGAAAATTGGTGGTAAAGGAATTTCGCAGTCGGGAAGAAATCACCCGGTTGCCCGCGCAAGTAATCTTCAATTGCACCGGCCTCGGCGCTAAAGCGTTATTTGATGATGAACAACTCGAACCGGTGCGGGGCCAACTCGAAGTGCTGCTGCCGCAACCGGAGATCGATTACTGTTATCTTGGCACCGGCTATATGTTTCCTCGCCGCGATGGGATCGTTCTCGGCGGCACTTTTGACCATGGCGACTGGTCGCTCACACCCAAGCCTGAACAGACAACTTCAATCCTGCAATCCCATGTAGAGATCATGAAGGGCCTCAAGCAGTAAGCTGGCTTTCTTTGGAGTGCGCCGGCCTGGCGGCGCTTTAGCCTAACGTGCGATTCACACAACACTCAAGATTAGTTCTGCCCTCGTCAGGCGAAAGCGGCGCCGGGCCGCCGCCCTCCAATTTCCCCTCCAATACAAGATTTCTTGCATCCCTCATGACGCTGGGTGTATAAGCCAGCCGTACCTCGCACGGTCCTTTACTCCTGGAGACTCACGCCATGAAACGATGTTCACTCGTTCTTCTCACAATTGTTGCTCTGCTGCTGGCAACGAACGCTCCGGCGAAGACAAAAAAGAAGAAAGCGCCACTCCAACCCACCTGTGCTACGAACCTCGAGAATTGTGCGCTCGAAGGGTGTAGCAGCGACAATCATCACGACCCCAAATTAAACCGGCTTAAGAACAGGAAGACGAGCAGCGCGACAGTCACAGACCGCTCGCTGACCTGGATGAAAGGCCGTCCCAACCCAACACATTACACACCCGGTGGCAGTCGCACTGAATTGACAGCGTTAGGCGAGGGCGACCAGGTGAGAGTTGTTGGTTATCTCCTGGCCGTGAAGCTGGAGCTGGGCGGCGAATCCTGCAACTGTTACCTGCGCACAGAACCGGAAACAGATAACCATCTGGTGCTGGTAACTCAAGCTACGGTCAATAAGTTTCCTTTGCCGGCGCATGCCAACACCACCACCCTTAAAAAAGTATTTCACAAACGCGAAGCGGAATCGGTCACGGCCGAGTACACACCGCGAGTCAGGTTGGACCATCCAAACTTTACGAACGAAAAAACTCAACCGCTGATCAACAAGACGGCGCAAGGGGCCTTAAAGGTTCGTGTAACTGGTCCACTTATGTTTGACTCCGAACATTTCTTTGAGCATCACCTGAACCGGGTAAACAACTGGGAGATTCATCCGATATTTCGCCTCGAGTACTGCCCTAAAGGAAAGACCTGCACTGCAGACAGCGATGCCAATTGGCAAGACATCGACGCCGAACCATAACATCGAGCGGCTAAGAAAGTTTTGCAGGAGCTAGGGCGTGGTGTCGCGTTGTGCCTGATGCTCGATGGCCCGCCCGGCGAGTTTCGTGGCTATGTTTGTGAGGTGACTCTCTTCGCCGGTAGGGGTGCGCGGCTCGCGGTAATACATTGCAAATGAACCCAGCACCTTGCCCTTGCTCGACATGATCGGCGTGGACCAACAGGCGGCAACACCGATGGCAGAGGCGAACCCCCGATATTCGTCCCACAAAGGATCGGTGGCAATATCCGTGACGATAACCGGTTTGCCGCGGAACATTGCCGTTCCGCATGAGCCATGCTTGGGTCCAATCGGACTGCCGTCGATCACCTTAACGTAATTCGGTGGAAGACTTGGCGCGACGGCATGTTTCACATGGTTGCCATCTTCGCTAAGTAGAAGTATCGAGCCAATCATCTCAGGCGATTCAGCCTCAATCATCAACAACAACTGCGAAAGAATTTCGTGGAGCGGCGCCTTCGCGGCAATCATCTGCTCGATCCGTTCCTGCTCTGCCAGGAACTCTTCGGAATCTTCCGGCGCAGGTAGGCGCATCGAGGGCATTTCCTGCGTCTTCGCAAGTTCGGTTTGCTTCGGATCAGCCATCTGTCCTCCTGCCTTTCAGTGAAATTGGTAGGCCGTCATTTTACGCGAAGTGCAAAGGAGTAGCCACAGATTATGGCGAGACTGGCATAGACTTTGGTCTGTGCTGGCGAGAGTGCCACCGACTAAAGGGAACTTGATTAATCCTTGCTTTAGTCTGTGGTTTCGTGACCGGACACAGACTAAAGTCTATGCTACTCCGGAAGCATGAAGGACTAGCTGCTAAATGTTACCTAAATCACGCTTCCCAATTAATCCGATCGGATCCATTTGGGGCTGGCATTTCTTCTCTTCCCTGGCACGGCACTTTCAATAATGCCAATCGTCTTACCATGCGGCCGTTGAGAATATGTTCTTCAACTAATTCCGGAACATCTGCGGCACGCACTTGCCCATACCAAACACCGTCGGGATAGACCATCACGGCCGCGCCAATTGCGCAGAAACCCACCGAGGCGCATTCAGTAACAAGCACACTTCCCTTCGGGTTCTTACCCTTTTTTTCTTTGCCAAAAAGCATGCCCCGCGCCAGCAGTTCGCGCTCAAACGCGGCCTTCACTTCGGCGCTGTCTACGGCGGAGCAGGACTTTCCCGTGCAGACGAAGACGTGCAGACGAATAGGAGCGGTGGTCACAGGCGCCAGCGTTTCAAGCGTCTTTCGATCGGTGATTCGTTCGGTGTCAGCCATGGGAAAAATTCGGTTCGGGTGTGGTAAGGATGGTAACACACGACGCTCCCGTGATTGCCAATTGTCGATCTGCGATTGCCGATTACTACTTCGCAAGCGATCAATCGGCATTGGCAATTGGCAATCGGCAATTACCGGAGTTTTTTGCTAGCCCACAAAATACGATGTAGAATACGTCGCGAAGGGCGACCGCTCTCACGGACCGCAACGGGATTGAGCGGGCCGTCAAACGGTCGCCCAAATTAATGTCCAGACAATTGAGTTTGACCTAAATGGCAACCGGCCTGGTTATTCATCTCTCTTCGGGTAAAGACAAGCACACTCACGTGTTGACGGATGAGCGTATTCGCATTGGTGACTGCGAAGATTGCTCCGTTCGTTTGCGTTCTTCTTCCCTGCCTGAAGCGGGGACTGAAAACGGCGTGGTCATGGAACTGGCGCGCACCAACGGCGCTTATCGTGTGGTCGGTTTCGATCGCTCGCTGTCACTCAGTCATAACGGCAAAGCTGTCCGCATTAACAAGGAAATCGAAGATGGCGATGAAGTACGCCTGGATACTTCGAATTTGCTGCTCACGTTCTACCCTATTCGTTCCCTGCCGGCCGTGGTCGATAGTCGTTCTCACGAAGCGCACGTCGCGCCGTTTATCGAACAGGCCGCGATTGAGTCAGCGGCCACCACCCGTCGCGACGATGCGAAGGTATTCTTGCGCGAGTTCACCCGCGAACTAGTGCGCGAAATCAACCCCAGCACCAAACTTATTACCCTAACGATTGCTGTCGCTTTGGTGGGCGGAATTCTGTACATCGGCTTTTCGATGTTCAAGGAGTTGCAGCGCACGCGACGTTTGATCGACGACCAGCGCGCTCAACTCGAGCAATCGCAAAAACAGGCGTCGCAAATGAATCAAACACTGACCGACATTGGCCGGTCGAATAAGGAGATTCGCGACAGCTTGTCGCTGGCCGTCAAGCTGCGCAGTGATTTTGGCGCCGGTGTTTGTTTGATTGCGGGCTCTTACTATTTTGTAGAAGCGAGTACCGGGCGGCCGCTTCGTTATCCGGAAGGCCAGGTGAATGAAAGCGGCGGCCCGGTTCAGAGCGGCGGTGAACCTACGACGTTGACCCCAGACGGCAAAGCGGCGATTGCCGAGTACGAGTTTGTAGGAACGGGGTTTTACGTCGGTGATGGTTTTGTCGTCACCAACCGGCACATCGCACAGCCGTGGCTTGCCGACGAGCGGGCACAGAGTTTGAGCAGCAGCGTGCGCGGCCAACCACGTCTGAGAAAGTTGAGCGCTTATTTTCCCGAACACGCTCAACCTATGCCGTTGAAATTTAAAGTGGCAGGCAGTCGCGACGATCTGGCAGTGTGCACGCTGGATCTCAAGGACCTGCCGACCGACATTCCCTTATTGCCGCTTGAAACTGATCAAGACGCCGTCGCAGTCGGAAAAACTGTGGTGATGATGGGCTATCCTTCCGGTCCTGATCGACTGCTGGCGCTTCTTGATGATGCTGAGTCGCGTGGCATTCAGCAGCGTTACGGCTCGCTCGACGCTTTGCTCGGTTACCTGGCTGAGACTCGCCGCATTCAGCCGCTGACGACACAAGGCAACATTACCGACCTCGACGTGAGGCGAATTGCCTATGACGCGCGCACAGCGGAGGGTGGTTCCGGCGCTCCGGTTTTTGGCAACACGGGCAGGATCATTGGCGTAAACTTTGCGGTATTCACCGAGAACCAGGCTTCAAATTTTGCTGTACCGATTCAATATGGAATTGCGCTCCTGGAGCGGAGCGGCTGGAAATCCCCACCGCCAAAAGACGCTAAGGAACCTGAAAATTCCGCGTCGCCCTAACGAATAACACATTTCCAGCCACGCCGGCCGCAACAAAATAAAGAAATTCTAATGTTAATTTTTTGCCGTTTGGTTGGCTGAAGCTGCGCTCAGACAACGGCAACTGAAAATGTGAGCAGCGGCATCGAAGGCGCGATCGTTTGAATTGAGCCTGCCAAAATTACCAGTGGCAACGGACCATTATTTGGGGTAATGCTATTATTGTATTTCACCAACTGTTGGCCGGAATGAAGATTGCTATGGGATTAGCAAGAATTCCTTGATTCGCGCGGTTGTTTTTGACTTCCGGCCCAGCCGACTGCTGAATCGCTAAGCTTTTTGATTAATATCAGGATTATTCGCCCGATGCACAATTGCCTAACGCCCCGGCGACTGCGCCAGACATTTGTCACGTCTGTCTTTTTCCTGCTCTTGCTCACCGGTCACCAAGGTGCATTTGCCCAGGATGATAAAGCAGCTCTTGAAACTACGCCTGTCACCACTAGTGCTCCAGGAACTGCCCCGGCGCTTGCGAACAACCTACCCGACAGCGAGCAGCTGTTCCGGCTGGAACGCGTACTGATTCATGGTGGCGCTGAGTTGATTACAATTCACGCGCGGCTGGATGGCCTCGGGTCTTCCAGTGGACCAAACTGGGTTCCACTCGTCACAATTCTCCGAGACACACTTGGCGACGAGCAGCCGGAGAACGATCGTCTTCGCTATGTTTGGCCGCTCACCTATACACGGCCCACCAAAAAGCAGCGAATTCTTGGCGCAGTGCCCTTCATGTACATGCGGGTAGGAAACAAAGAGAACGCTTCGTCGCAGGCGCCGCCGCCGGTATTGGATCTTGCGGGCACGAATCGCGAAGTCTGGAACAAGATATTCTGGATGGCCCTGCAGAACGTTTTGATCGATCCATTCGGTATGCCGATCAAGGCGTCGACTCGGTCCTATCAAAGCAACATCTCCTCTTATCGCAAGTCGCACATCATTCGCGCGCTTTCGCTCCTCGCCCTTTACGATTCGGTCGAGGGCTCGCAAACATTTTCACCAGCAGAACTGTCGGAGATTCAAGCCCGCCTGCGACTGACCGACAAGACATTCGGCGGATTCGTCGGCGAACATAACCTCGAACGCTTTAACGACAAGGAAATTTTGAAGGTCCGTGACGACCGTGGCCACAACTGGGAACTGTTGCGCCAGCGAGTCGAGGCAGAATCGTTAGTCTTCGAACCGCTGCAAATGCCTGACGGCAGTGCGACGCATGCGCTGGTTTGGGTTGCTAAACCTGATTTGATTGTTAACCGGGGAAAGAAATATGACAGCCGATTTCTGAACATCGCCAGTCCCTGGTCAGACAAGCGTTTGTTGGCATGGGACGGTTACACAGAGACGCGGTATTTCGATTCCGAGAATCGGCCGGTCCCGGCGGGCACTCCGGGCGCGCGGGCCACAGAAATGATCCCGCTGGCGCTGTACGGCTTGGACAATCCAAAGATACCTATGGTGTTGGTTGACTTTCGCGATGGCCTCAATCCGAAACGTCGCGAAATGTCGCGTCGCGCTTTGACCGATGTAACCCGAAATATTTTGTCGCTGTCCGCCTTTGGCGATTTGCCTTACTTCCTGGGGCATACCATTTATGATTTCGTCACCGGACGACGGGGAATGGACGTCAACCAACCGTCGCGGGTGCATACATATGCGCAACTAAAACTGCTCCTTTCTCTGAACCAGTCACTCGATCCGGAATTGCGAGAACAGATCGGGCGCCGGTTGGAAAAGGTTTCTCTGAACCCGCTGGAAAACGATCTTGATGTTGAGGCGCGGCTGGCAAAACAACAGTATGAGGCCCTGCTCGCTTATGCCAAGCGGCCGGACGGTCTGCCGGCTAAGCTTGATCGCGACCGGCGCGCCGAAATGTTGCCCCTGGCCCATAGTCGCAGGGAACAGATCTTCTTTCGCGCTGCCAACATTTTGAGTTTCGGCACCTACACACATCGTGAAAAAGCGACGCCCGACATGAGCGAACGACTCGATATAGCCCGGCGTCTCGGCTACCACAGTCGTTTTCTGCGCGAGGTTGCGAGGTCGACGGGACAGGTCGACGTCGCCTGGAACCTGGCCGAAATAAAGCAGTCATTGCAGTTCATTGCCGAGCATGGCGCTGAGGCCGGCTCTAACACTGCTAAGGCGGCGGCCGCAATCTTTTTACGCACGGAAGATTTCGACACGCGCCGGTTTTGCCTGGACAGCCTGGTACGCATGACGAACCCCAGGGCTAAAACAGAGCTGGTGCGACTGTCGCAATTACAGAACATAGACAAGGCCGGTAAGGATTTGATCATCTCCTACGTGAACCCCCCGCTTGCCCTGCCCCCGATCGCGTCGACTAATGAAAAGCCGATTTCCAACAGGGTCGATCAGTGATCATGTCCAGATTCATTCAGGAAACGCTCGGCTCCAATGTTCGCCGGCTTTCGATTCTGTTTTGCTTACCAGTTCTACTGTTCGCGCTGCCCGCGCTTTCACATGCTCAGGCAAAGCGGGTCGTCGTGGTCCAATGCGACGGTCTTCCCTTTGAGGTGGTTGACCGTTTTGTAAAAGAGCGCAACCCGAGCACCGGCAAGAGCCAGCTTCCCTGGACGGATTACCTTTTCTATCAACATGGGACACGCCTCGCTAACTTTTATGTTCGCGGCATGAGTTTGTCCGCGCCTTCGTGGTCGCTCATCGATACTGGCCAACACCTGCAAATAAAAGGCAACGTCGAATTTGATCGCTATACATTTCAAACGCACGACTACCTGAATTTCATTCCCTTCTACGTCGACACAACGATGGGCACCCGGGTCGACATGCCGGGGGTTGAAGTGCTTGATTCGGTAGGCGTGCCCTTATTGACGGACGCATTTCCTCATGACGAGCGCTTCGCAACATTGTCGCTATTCCAGCGTGGGCCGCGTTTCGTTACTTTTCAAAAGGCAATGGAGAACAAGTTCAAGCGCAGCCCTAAAGATCTGTTTGACGAATGGACCATGGGATTTGATATCGCCAGCTCCGTGCCAGATCAATTTGTGCGCGAATTACTTGACGGCATAAGCAATCCTCGCATGCGATACCTGCAACTTGTGATCACGGATTTCGACCATCGCGCGCACCATAACAACGATCGCGAATCTCAACTGTTCACTTTAAAGCAGCTCGATGCGACCTTTGGCAGGATCTGGACAGCAATCCAACAAAGTCCACTAGCCGAGGAAACCGCGCTCGTCATTGTTTCCGACCACGGCGTTAATTCAGAAGAGGGCGTCTACAGTCAGGGCTACAACCTGGTCAACTGGTTGGGAAGCGCTACGGGAGGCGGGCATCACGTTGCCACAAAACGCCGCCTGCTTATGGATTATGCAATCAAGGGCCTTAGTCCATTTGCGCAAACGATCATTACGCCGGCGCGCGATTCCTATTACCTCAAGGGAAAGAGCGCCGAGTATCCCACGGCGCTGCTCGATTTTGACGGGAACGAACGCGCCTCACTTCATTTGCGCGATTCCGACCTGAACCTGTTGCAAATTTTGCTACAGCAGCTGCAGGGAGCCGATCTACCACCGGCGTTGCGCAAAGCAGTGACTGATGAGTTTTTCGCCACCCTGGAACGGAGGCGGCCCGGCTGGGAACAGGACCTCGATCGCCTAAACGAAGAACTGGCCGAGCTGCATCGCAGCATCGAGCGCCAACAGGAATTATGCGCGCAGCAGCCAAAGAAATTTTCCAAAGAAGACGTTGAGACCGGCCGCGACGACGCTGCCAAACGGGTCTGTTCTCAACACGCTCGCTGGCTGAGTCAGGAACGAACCTATGGCGAGTACGCTCGCGTCATGCGCAACCTGCTGGGGATGCAACGTTCGAGCTTCGCTCCGGCGCAGTTGAAGGTCGAAGAAGTGATCGCACCACGGGCAATGGGTGAGCATAACAGCATTTATGAGCTACAGAATTACGTCGCCGGAATCGCGCCCTCAGGTTTGGTGCTCAGCGCTGATGGCTCACTCGATATGAACAAGAGCTTCGTGCACATCAACTACTTCTCGCTCCTTCACGATCAATCGGTTCGCAACAACGTTCAGCCGCAGGTCAGCAAACAGCCGGTCGATTTGATGGCCGTCCGCGTCCACACCGAGATCCTTAAACCTTTGCTTCATGAGGAAAATCTGGCGCCCGACGCGGTTTGGGTTTATGACCGGAGTGATCGGCAGGCATTAATTTTGGCGCGGAATGAAACTGACGGCCAACTAAGTTTGCGTTACCTGCCAATAAAGAACCTGACGCAGGACCAGGATGGCCAAGTTCATTTTGAAACTGCTTCCTGGGATGCGGACTTTCCGCTCAGAATTTTCGAAGACAAACAGCTTGAAATACCGGCGGCGGATCGCGCTGCATGGTTGAGCGAGTGGCATACCGACCTTGAATGGCTGCGCGCGCTCCACAAGACTACTTATTCAAATGGTTTGATCGGGCTGTATGAGGAGTTGGGCTTTCATGCGGTTGGACGACTGGCCGATAACGAACCAACGACTAGTAGTGAAAAACTAATGCGCCGCTTCGTTCGGCGCCAAAGAAACAACATTGAAGCTGACCTATTGATTGTGGCTAACAATCACTGGAATTTCGATGTGCGCGGCTTTAATCCGGGCGGCAACCATGGCTCATTCTTCCGAGTTTCAACACATTCAACCCTGATGTTTGCCGGCGGACGCAAAACCAGTATTCCGCAAGCTCTGGTTGTTGACGAACCTTACGACAGTCTCAGCTTTGTGCCTACGGTGCTGGCCTTGACCGGAAATTTACGCGATGATAGCAACCCTATTCCGGTTTTATGGGACAAAGGTTTTCGTCGCTTCCCCGGGCGCGTGATCCGCGAAGTCATGGGTAAACCGGAAATTCAAAAAATTGCGGTGACCGGAGCAACTGAATCTCCTTGACCACTTCCGAAAACCAGCCAGCCGAAGACTGGCAAGAAGAACTCGAAGCCTTAGCCGACGACGAGCCTGCAACCTCCAGCGCCTCACGCCGGTCTTTTTTCTGGCTGCAAACGGTCGCCTTCCTGCTCGGCCTTGGCCTGCTCGTATTTGTAATTAAAAAGGTCGGACTGCAACCGCTCTTCGATGCTCTGATCAAAATTGGATTTGGATTCTTCTTTGTGCTGGCAATCAGCGGCGCGCGTCACGTCTTGCGGACGATAGCCATGAGTGCCGCCGTTCCGGCCGAGCACCGGGGTTTCAACTTCTTTCAGGCATTTGCGGCGCGGCTGGGTGGCGAAGCCATTAGTTTTCTCACCTTCACTGGACCATTGCTTGGCGAGGCGACAAAAGTGGCATTGCTGCGTAAGCGCGTGCCGCTGACTTACGGTGTCCCTGCGCTGGTCGTAGACAATCTTATTTACAATCTGTCCGTCGTGTTCTTCATTCTCAGTGGCGCCTGCGTGATGCTGTTTACTTATCACCTGCCACCGCTGGTGAGTGACACCTTAATTGTGATTGCAGTAATTGCGGCGCTTGGTATTGTCGCCGCAGCCCTCGCCGCAAGCAGGCGCATCATGCTATTGACCTGGGTCATCGATCTGATGGCGCGACTGCGATTGAGTCCCAAGGTGATACTTAAGCGGCGCCAGCATATCTATCACATCGAATCGAAGGTCTACGATTTTTATAAACACCACCCGGGCGCATTCTTTGGAATGGTTGTGTGCAACCTGTTGGCGCATGTTTCCAGCGTGGTTGAAGTCTATGTAACGCTGCGCTTGTTGGGATTTACGCCACACCTGGCGCAGGCCTACATAATCGAGTCGCTTACCAAAGTCATCAATTTCATTTTCGCTTTCGTACCCGGCACCATTGGAGTCTACGAGGGCGGCACCGAAGTCGTTTTGCAAGCGTTGGGTTTCGTGGCTGCTACCGGCGTCGCGCTTGCGCTGGTTCGCAAAGCCGGCACAATCGTTTGGACCTCCATTGGCCTCCTGATTTTGACCTGGCGTACCTTGCCCAACGCGTGGGGTCGCCTTTTAGATCGTAGTCCACACCTAAGAAGACTTATGGATAGCCTCGTACTTTCAAATATTGCACATCGTCCCGCGCGCACGGCCGTCAGCATTTTGGGCACTGGCGTGGGCGTCTTGCTAATCGTGTTTACTGTCGGGCTAGCACACGGCGTGTTGCGCGAACGCGGACGTCGCGAATCAAACATCGGCGCGGAGATAATGATTCGCGCCTCGGGCTCTCTCAGCTTCAGCGGCGGTTCGCCTTTCGTGCTGCCGGCAGCGCGCGCCCACGAGATCGCCAGCATTGATGGAGTCCGTGCTGCCACTCCAATTGGCCAGACACTCGATCGCAGCGACACCGGTTTTGGCTCGCGCCTGATTGATGGCATCGAGTTTGACGATTATGCAAAGTTGACTGGTGCTGCCATTAGAGAAGGAAGAAAACTGGAGGGTGGCGATGAAGCGATTATCGACCCGGTCTGGCAGCAGCAGCGTCAAGCCAGTGTTGGTTCGACAGTCACGCTTTTTGAACGACCGTTCAAAATCGTCGGCGTCTACGAGCCGCCAGGCGGGGGCCGCATCAAAATTCCCTTGAGCACGATGCAGGACCAGGAAGGTAGTGACGGCCGCGCCTCTGCGATTCTGGTAGCCTGCACTGATCCCGCGAAACAGGATGAAGTTGCCGGGCGCATTCGCGAACGCTTTCCTGACGACCAAATTATTTTCACGCGCGACTTGCCGGAACTCTATGCCTCCGGCGTGCCGGCTCTGAATGTTTTCATCAAAGTGGTAGTCGGCGTGGCTGCCGCCATTAGCCTGCTCGTAATCCTACTGGCGATGTACACCACCGTAACTGAGCGCACCCGGCAGATCGGCATTCTTAAGTCGCTGGGGATGTCCAAAACCGCTATCGCCTGGGTCATAGAACAGGAAGCAATCATTGTCAGCTTGTTGGGTGTTTCAGTAGGCGTGCTGTTAACCCTGATTGCCCGCGTCGCGGTAACGCGCATGACTAATCTCGCGGTTGAGATCGAACCAAAGTGGATTGCGGTCGCGCTGGGTGTCGGCCTGGTCGGCGGCAGTTTGGGAGCGCTCTATCCGGCTTTGCGGGCCGCGCGCCAGGACGCAGTCGATGCCTTGAGCTACGAGTAATTGCGACTGCCTTGATGTTGGGTGCTATGACGAAATTGGTTGTGTCTTTTGGCCGCCGCGAAGAGTCTCAAAGGCTGGAAGGCGCATACCTGAGGAAGATGTGAAATTCAAGCGCCCAATCCTGAAGGTCTTGTCGCGGGCGCTCCGGCTGCGCTGCCCGGTTTGTGGACAATCTTCGCTCGTCGAACGTCCTTTTCATGTTAGACATCACTGCCCGGCATGCCGCTCGCTCTTCAAACGTGAAGAAGGATTTTTCGTTGGCGCGATCCTGGCTAACGTAATCACTACCGAATTCATAATTCTGGTTGTTTGCCTTTTTTCGTTGCTAATTGTCGGTGCGAGCTATCAGAAAGTTTTGATCGGGTTGTTCCTTGTGGCAGTAATCTTTCCACTCCTGTTTTTCCATCACAGCTGGAGTTTGTGGCTCGCGTTCGATTACCTGGTTGAATCGTTGCCAAAGTACGACGAAGCAAAGCGGCGTCGGTGACTTGCACTCCGCGAGCGGACTAGAAGGACCCTTTCAAGTTCTATTAAATTGCAGGTTGGGGAGGGCGGCTTGCCCCCGCCCACACCCAGTGGCATTCAATACAGGCGAGGGCAAGCCCTCGATAGCTCGGTAAACCGACGTTCATCCCTCGAGCTCGACTTCAGCGAGCAACGGCATGTGGTCTGACGCTCTCGTCTTCGCCGCTTCGGTTATCACTTCACACCTCAGTAATTGCCCGGCGAATTGTTTGGGCAGGAATACGTAATCGAGTCGCAGGTGAGGATCCCAAACCGGAAAGGTGTAGCCTTTGTCATCAGGATGCAGCGTTCGGTAGCCATCGAGATACCCGGAATCGCGCATTAATTGAATCGTCGCACGCTGAATGTCGCGGCCGCTCAGCCAGACAAGCGCGCCAATCCACGCTGGCATGCGGCGCACGTCGAGAATTTCGCCAGGCGCGAGCGTGTTAAAGTCGCCCACCAGAACGTGAAAACCTTCCTGATGTCGTTTGATGCTGGCCAGCAGCGCGGTGATTTCGCGAACTCTGCGCCGCTCGCTCCACTTCGAAAACGTCGAGCTGAGATGAAGCCCAAAAATTCGTGCTTCGCTCCCTTGCAGAACAATTTCGAGAAACGAATGTTTGGCTCCAGCCGGGTAATGCCATTCATGATGGGCAATTTCTAAACGGCTGATATAGCCTATGGAGTGTTCGGGTCGCGCGGACCAAAACGGCAGGTTGGTTTCGCTCGCGAGGCGACTGATGACCCTCGTATCGATCGCTTCCTGAAAGACCACCAGGTCGGGCGCGACACTGCGAATCACTTGTGCCAGTTCCCTTTCGCGCCCGCGCCCGCCAAAGCGGATGTTATAGCTGAGCAGCTTAACAATCACGAATCTTTTTCTGCTTCTATCACGGTGTAAAAGGGCTCATCAAACAAAACGTCGCGCGAGTAAAGAATAAAGTTTGCGGTCGCTTGAAAGTTCACCGGACGCTCCGCCAACTTTTGCAATTCCTGCCGCAGCGGATTCAGCGCCGGCGCCACTCCCGGATCTTCGTCACAAAGCGGCTTGGTATGCAAAGCCGGAATGTAGTAAGCATCTGCATTCCAAAATTCCATCACCTTTGCGCCAATCAGCGTCACGTCAAGATCACTGGTGCCGCGGCCGTCGGCATCGAACGGTTTGCCATCCTCCCAACGCTTATTGGTAACCACACTGCCGCGCAGCGCGACGCCGGTCCCTTCAGGTAATCCGGCTCTTAGTTTCGCAATGAACTCGCGAAACCTCAGGGCGTCTCCATCGAATGCGAGCCTGGTGATTCGTTCCTCAATCTTCTCGTCGGTCATTTGCTGATTCCCCTTTAACCCTCTAATCGTAGTGGCATGAGTCAGCCCCCGCCAGCGCGCGGTGGGACTGACCTCGTTATACTTAGGCGCGATGAACCAAAATAGTCTGGCAACAAATGCAAACTACATCAGTACCTCATTCGAGTTGCGACAGGTTTCTGTTTCGACTTATTTTATACCGCCGTTTTCATTAACTAGTCGAGCGATGCCCTCTGTGCAACCTTTGTGCGCTCTGTGTCTCTGTAGTGGCTTACCTGATTACTCAACAAAGGCACTTCGGACTCAAAGGCCGCACAAAGTTAGAAGTAACCGCTGACCGCGCAACCTTTTCGCAGCGCTTTTATGATCGTTCAAATTCGTCACGCGCAGATGGAGGATATCGCGGCCCTCGAGGACTTGATACGCGACTCAGTCCGCGTGTTAAGCTTGCCATACTACACTGCGAAGCAAATCGACAGCGCGCTGGCTCACGTTTTCGGCCCCGACACCCAGCTAATACTTGACGGCACCTACTTTATCGCTGAGGCTGACAACCAAATCGTAGGCAGTGGAGGCTGGAGCAAGCGCAAGACTTTGTTTGGTGGCGATCAGGCCAAGTCCGTTGCCGATCCGCTGCTCGATCCGTTGAAAGACGCAGCGCGTATTCGCGCGTTTTATGTTCACCCGAACTGGTCGCGCCAGGGTGTCGCCACCACCATTCTGGCCGCGTGCGAAGAAGCAGCTCGCCTGGCTGGCTTTTCTCGCGTCGAGCTGGCGGCAACTCTTCCCGGGGAACCTTTGTATTTGGCAAGGGGCTATCGCAAGTGCGAACCGATTGGCATTGAGACGCCGGATGGGGAATCACTGCCCGCCTTTCGCATGGAAAAGGAAATTTAGCAGGAGACAAAAAAATGTTTGCAGCTAAGAAATCTACTGTTGGCGAGTGGGAAACGTTTCTTGGTGAGTTTGGGAACACGCTGGCAGATGCTACGCCGCGATTGTTGGCCATATCCGAAGAACAAAGTGAGATCCCGCGCGCCGAAGACAAATGGTCAGCCAAGCAGATCATTGGACACCTGATCGACTCCGCCGGAAACAACCATCAACGTTTTGTGCGCGCGCAATTCACCGACGATCTGGTTTTTCCCGGTTATCAACAAAACGATTGGGTGCGCGTGGAACACTTCCAGGAAAAACCCTGGCAGGAGCTGGTTCAGTTCTGGCAACTTTACAACCAGCACATCCTGCACATCATGAAACACGCGCCCGAAGAAACGCGCACCAAGCTGCGCCAACGGCACAACCTTCATCAACTGGCTTCGGAACAGATAAGGGAAGACGAGCCTGTAACGTTGGATTTTTTCATGCGCGACTACGTCGACCACTTGAAAAAGCACTTAAGCCAGATATTTGGTGAGACTGGAAAGTGATGAGTAATGAGTGATGAGTGATGAGCGATGAATGAACGTCAAACAGTTCAGAGTACAACCTTCAGGTTGCTCTTGCTCTAGAAGAAGCAAGCTAAAGGTTGGACTCTGAACTGCTTGTCGCTTGCTCATAACTCATTACTCATCACTCATCAGTTTTTATT
>DATAOU010000251.1:0-11744 GCA_036265575.1 Pyrinomonadaceae bacterium | reverse complement strand
TCGGATTCGTTATCGCATTACTGACAGCGAGCAGCTTGGTTTTTGTGGTTGTCAGATCGCCGAAGGGAATGGACTTATCAAAACTGACGTACGCCGTGTAGCCGAGGGGCGCCAGCTCGTTGGTGTAATACGAGGTGCAGTGACTGGCTGTCAGGAAAACGTTTGAACTGATCAAGGTTCCGGAGCAAATCGGATAGATGTTTCCGGTCGTTGGCGATTTGACGATGAACGCGCCAACGTTGCTGTACGTGTTGTTTGTATCAACAAAGCCGTAGGTGATGGCGCTGCTGCGCGACGGCGCGATAAGCAATGCTGCGCCAAACGTGGTTACAAGAAGGAGAAGAAAGAGGTAGCGAGAACGTTGCATAACGTGATTCCTCCTGGATTGGGTTGTGCCGGGAAACGGATTATAAGCCGAGGGGACGGGAATCGTAAATCGTGAATCGTGAATCGTAAATCGAAGATGTGATGAGTGATGAGTACTGAGTGGCGAGTACTGAGTACTTAGTACTGAGTGATGAGTGATGAGTGACGGGGAATGAGGTCGGTACCACCACGCGGTAGCGGGTCGGTCTCCTGATTTCCGATTTACGATTGCCGATTGCGGATTAGTAGTTCCGTCAGAGAAATCCGCAATCCGAAACGATAATCCTCAATCTAAGAATAGCCGCTACGGCCTGGTGGTACTGACCACTGGAATATTGAGTCCTGAGCATCAGTATTAAGTAAAAGAAACGCCCAGCCTTGCTCTCAAGACTGGGCATTCCTATTTGCTCACCGAAGTGAGTATCGTTAATTCACCAACTGCAGATTCAGAATCGTCTGCAGAATTGCACTGAGGACACTGCCGGTGCCGTTGGAATACCGGCCATACTGCGAGCGGCTGTAATAGCCATCCTCATAACCGCGATTGAAGCCTTCGCGGAAGTAGTACTGGTACTCATTAACGTCCACGTAGTACGCGTTGTAACCATAGCTGGCGTCCTGATAACCAATCGCGTCCTCCGGACTGAAGCCCCAACCATCCTGGCGGTCGGCCTGGCCGGCCTGAAAGCCTTCTGCATAGCCACTGTTCACTGCCTGTTGCAGCATCTGCGCGCCATACCGATTGGTTTCGTAATAATTGCCACTGCGATAGTAGCGATAGTTGTTTGGACCATAGTCGTTGTACTGCCAGTTTTGCAGTCGCAGTTGATCCTGTCTTAGCCGTTGTAGATAGCGCTGCTGATACGCCAACTGCGCGCGGCGGCGTTGCTGTTCGAGCAGACGCTGCTGCTGCAAGGCCCAACTCTGCCGGCGATATTGTTCCTGCTGGTACTGGCTGACACGTTGTTCCTGATAACGGCGCCAATCGCGCTGTTGAGTGTTGCTTGTTCGATCGGAATAAACGCGCGTCGACTGTTGTCGGCGCAGAGCTTCCTGCTGTTGCTGCTCCTGCTGGCGTCGCTGCCAATCGCTGTTCTGACTACCACGCTGCTGGCGTCGCTGCCAATCACTGTTCTGCTGATTTTGTTGCTGTTGCTGGCGCTCCAGTTCTAAACGGCGCTGCTGTTCGGCACGCTGTTGATCCTGGTTCTGCTGCACGCGTTGTTTGTTCTGCTCCCAGCGGTCCTGATTCCGTTCATGAATCTGTTCAACGCGCTGCTTATTCTGCTCCCAGCGCTGGCGTTGCTCATCCTGATTCTGTTGAACGCGCTGTTGGTTCTGTTGCCAACGTTGCTGTTGCTCGGCTCGCTGGCTCTGTTGAGCTTGCTGTTGAGCCGCGCGTTGAGCCTCACGCTGCTGCTGTTCCGCAGCGCGTTGCTGTGCGGCCTGCTGCTGTGCTTGGTCACGCTGCTGACGTTCTGCGTTGCGGCGAGCTTCCTGCTCGGCTTTGCGCTGATCTTGATCTTGATTGTTCTGCTGTTGATTTTCCTGGCTGCGCTCCTGCCCGCGGCCGCGGCCGCGACCCTGTGCGTTGCTGACGCTGTTAGCGCCGACAAGCACTGCGAAGGCGAGCGCCGATGTCGCGAGGCCCTTGTAATTTACTTTCATCAATATTCCCCTCTTTGATAATGGCGTTACGGGAGATTTGTTCGCCCGACACTCCGGCACGACTCTTTTGGCAAACGTCATTCCAAAACGATAAAAGTGCCGAAATAGGCAAATTCGAAAGCTAAGGTGAAACGATATGATTCACGAGTGAACGGTATGGGATAAGGCGTGGAAAGTGATGAGTGATGAGTGATGAGGAGCCAAGGGTAAAGGGCAAAGGGCAAAGAGCAAGGGGCAAAGAGCAAAGAGCAAGGGGCAAAGTGTTCAGCTTATTACCGCCTGCGCAGGTACGCCCCACTGTCGGTCATCCGAGGCGAGGAGTAAAAGCGCAGCTGCATTTGCTCTTACCACGTGGCCGTTAGTCTTTGTGCGTTATTCGATGCGGGGAGTGAAGCGCGCCCGCCCTTTGCTCTTGCCACTTCGCCCTTAGCTTCCGGTTAGAGCCAGTTTAGACTTTTCAAGAGTTGTACAATTATCGCTATCGTGTTGATTAGGGTCGCAAGAGCGATGATCGAGGTCCAGCGATTATAGGCGTTGGTGTTGCGTTCCTGGCTGCGCCAGAACATTTCCTTGCGATAGTTTGCCGGTGTCCAGGACGCGTTTTGAATGCTGTTGCGATAGGCGGCCAGCAGCTCTTCGTCACTAAGATCGATTAATGAAGTCTTCTCATTATTTCGTTTGTTTTTGCGCATGATGATTCCTTCCGAATGAATTATCTGTCCGCGAAAATTATTTAGCGCACAAAGCCACTTGGCGAGGCACAGCCTCGCCAAAAAAGATCAAAAAATGACTGACCCGGAAAGGCAGAGCCTTTCCGCACTGGGCGCGGCACAGCCGCCTGAAGTGCCGGACGAAACTAATTGAACATAGCACTCATCACTCAGCACTCAGTACTCAGCAATGAAGTTAGTACCGCCAACTCGTTAAGTCCGCACCGGCGGGCGCGCTCTTCATAATTCGCTCAACAATCTTTGGCGCAAAAAACTGGTGATAACGCAGACGCGAAATAGCGTTCGGCAACGTATGATCGCCGTTCCAGCAGTGTTCGGCCCGCGGCTGGTAATCAACCTCACCGTCGTAGTACGGATCCTTTGTGCTCTTCAAAAAGTTTTCGGCCAGGTAGACCGCGTTATTGAGATAGTAGTTGTCTCCCTCGCCGACGTAGACGTGCAGTTTGCCCTGCAGCTTTGGTCCAAGTTTCTTCCAGTCGCGCTGCAGGATGTAGGTAAGGTCGTAATGTTCCCGCCAATAGTCCGCGACCGAACGATCGATTTCGCCGGTGGCCTTGTTCCAGATAGGTTTGGGGTAACCATCTTTGCCGGCCGGTGAATACACCGCCTGCCAAATATCAAACTGCCCGCCTGAACGTCCATTGGTGCCGAGCGCGAGTTCCATTTGATTCATTTCGGCAACAGTCGCCGCCAGCTCGCCTAAATAATTTCGTTTGCCCGGGCGAAGAGTCGTTTTCCATGGCGCTTCCGAGACGTAGGCGTTTTTGTGTTCATAAATATTTACAGTGGTGTACGCATGGAAGTCGATTGGATCCGGACATGCGCCCCAGGCGCCGTTGTATTCATCCGGGTAGAAGATCTGCGCGGCCAGGGCCTCCCAACCACCCGTCGATCCGCCGTACATGAAACGGGCCCAGCCTTTGCCGATGCCGCGAAATTGCTTTTCGATAAGCGGCACCAGTTCGTAGGTGATGGCGTCGCCGTATGGACCAAGGTTCGCGGAGTTCACAGCGTACGAATCATCGTAGTAAGGATTCGCGTGTTGAATCTCAATAACGATGAAGCGCGGAAAGTCAGGACCGGTCCACGCCTGGTAAAACTTGTATGCGTACTCCTGCTGAATTCTGTTATAGCCGGCGAGATGAAAACGTTCGCTGTAATCAGGCTTGAGGTCTGGATCAGGCGGCGTTTCGCGAAAGCCACCGATGTCAGCAGGGAAGTGACCGTGGAAAATGACGAGGGGATAGTGCGCGTTTGGATGACTATCAAAACCCTCCGGTAGCAAGACGTTCGCGCCAAGGAACATTGGACGGCCCCAGAATTTCGACAATAACTTGCTTTCGAGCTTTATGTGCTTGACGTACTTCGTATCTTTCGGCGGATCAATCGGCGGAATAATCTTGTCGAGATTGATTTTGATGGTGCGTGCGTCGCCAGCTTTGATTGTGATTTTTTGCGGTGTGCTGTAGAGATTGCCGGGCGCGCTGTTCCATTGCTGACCCTCGCCTCGGTCCATCGGCAACTTTACCGTGTGACCATCGGAGCGATGAAAAGTCTCGTAACGGTGCAGCAAGCCCTGAACCCAGTAATCACCCGCCGGCAGATCAGCGAGTGAGCGCAACGGGTAGCCATAGGCGGCGGCATCCACGACCGCTTCCTCCCCGGGCTTTAACGCAGCAACATCAACACCAAACACTTGTTGCGTGTTCAGGTCTTCGGTGATCTCAAAGCGCGGCTCTTTAGCATTGTCTTTTGAAACAAGCAACAACATGCGGCCGTCGAGCGCGGTGGTGCTCCGGCTTGAGGGATATGAGATCGCAAAACGCAATCGTGGATGGAGCGTTTGTGACGTAACGTTTGCTGCGTTTGCGACGACTGTAAAAACAAACAGCGCCACACCGAACAGTTTTGCGAATTTCGGGCTCATAGTTTTCCTCGGTTGCATTGTTCGTAAAGCAAACTGTTAGTTTGCACCTGACGTACGCGCCACAAGCTAAAGCTTATCGGCCCCGACAAACTAAAGTTTGTCGGACAGCTACTCACTGAATTGCATTTGACCTGCGGGACGAATGTTCGATTCCCCTCCATCCGGCAACGCCCGGCTAACCGAATGTGACCCGTCGGCATACTGTAGTTTGTAGAGCCGCCAGTAGAGCCCGCGAACCGCAAGCAATTCCTGATGAGTGCCTTGCTCTCGAATCTCACCGTGATGCAGCACGATGATTTGGTCGGCGCGCTGAATTGTCGAGAGCCGATGGGCCACGACAATTGAGGTACGGTTACGCATCACACGTTCGATGGCTTGCTGAATCAACTGCTCGGTTTCAGTGTCGATGGAACTCGTTGCTTCATCCAGAATCAATATTGCCGGATCAAAGGCAAGGGCTCGCGCAAACGAAATTAACTGTTTCTGGCCTACAGATAGTCCGGCGCCGCGCTCTTTCACTTCCGCCTCGTAACCGTTTTTTAGTCGCATGATGAAAGGTTCAGCACGCACTTCGCCTGCTGCCCAGCGCACGCGCTCGTCCGTAATTTCTGCGCGCCCGAGCCGAATGTTGCCGGCGACTGTACCGCTAAACAGAAAAATGTCCTGCAAAACGACGGCAAAATTCTCTCGTAGCGATTTCAAATCCCATTCACGCAAGTCGACGCCGTCAAGCAGAATTCGTCCGCGCTGCACGTCATAAAAACGCATCAACAGATTCGTGATAGTCGTTTTCCCGGAACCGGTATGGCCGACCAGAGCCATCGATTGCCCCGGTTCGACTTTGAACGAAACATCCTTCAGCACCCAGTCGTCGTCTTTGTAAGCGAACCAAACATTTTCAAACTCGATGAGTCCGGTGACGCGCCCTGACTTCAAAGGCTTTTCAGGCGAGGTGATAGCGATCGGCAGATCCAGCGTGCGAAAAATACGATGCGAGGCGACGACGGCGGCCTGCAGCACATTGTATTTATCAGAGATGTCGCGAATCGGCTGAAAGAGAAAACTAGAGTATTGGATGAAAGCTACCAACGCGCCTAACGTCAGTACAGTATGTGCGGGAGTGTTGCTCATCACGCGATAGCCGCCGTACCAAATGATCAAGGCGATGCCAAAGGCTCCGATAAAGTCGACGAGCGGAAAAAAGACTGCGTAGTAAAAAATCGTGTCGATGTTTGCCTTGCGATAGTCAGCGTTGATCTCTTGAAACTTATGCAGCGATTTTGTTTCGGCGTTGAAAATCTGGACAGTTTGGGCGCCGGCAAAGTGCTCCTGAAGAAATGCATTGATTCGTGCAATGCGCGTGCGCACCATGTCATAACCTTTGCGCGCTCCTTTGCGAAACCACGTAGTTGCCGCCCACAACATGGGAACGGTCAGTAGAGTAACAAGCGTCAGGCGCACGTCCATCCAGAGCATCACGCCAATAATGGCAACGATCATCACCAGGTCACCCAGCAGGTCAGTGATGCCCGCGGTAAACAATTCGTTGAGTGAATCAACATCGCTCGTAAGCCGCGTCATAATGCGGCCGACGGGATTACGATCGTAGTAGGCCACCTCTTGATGCTGCAGCTTGTCATAAAGCTCGCGGCGCATATCAAACATCACGTATTGGCCCACAGTGTTAAGCATGACCGACTGAAAGTAGGAAAACACCAGTCGTAGCAGTTGTACGCCGGCGTAAAGGCCCACCAGTAACTCCAGTCCTGCGTACTTGCCAGGCAGGATGTACCAGTCGATCGCATATTGGGTGAACTTGGGCTGCAGAATTCCCAACAGATTCAGCATGAAAGTGAGTAACAGCGCGACGCTTAGCGGTTTGATATATGGACGCAAATAGCGCAACAACCGTCGCGCGACCTGGAAGTCGTACGTTTTGCCGATGGCTTCTTCTTCGTGGAATTGTTTAGCCGCGGTTGACATACCTTCTTAGTTCAACTGTTGTTGGTTTCGAAAGCCGGCATTCTGCAATTGAGTGCGCCGCGGAAAATGCAACCCTATACCTACAGCGGCAAACAGAAACAGAAAATAGTAATAGCGATAGCCAATTAGAAACCGCTCCATTAATCCAAGCACAGCGCTGACTTCGCACATGGCGCACGCGATCACCAGACTCTTCTGCACCAAACCGACGTCTTGCTTCTCGACTGAGCGGCTGAGCATTCTGTTCTTAATTGCAAATGAAAGAATGACGACTATGAATCCAACTACCATTAGTGTGATAACCAAAATTGAGTTGGGCGGGTTACCAGACTGACCGTTTATTGCAGGGGCGATTAGGGAGACGAGAAAGTACATTGCCACACTCATCAAGAATCCAAACCAGAGGACCATCAGTGTCTGATATCGTTTGTCCAAATTAGTTTCCATTGGTAATGCCGGTTTCAATGTCAGGAAGTGGCTGCCAATTCTTCCTCAAGTAACTGTCGCTCATGCAGCGCCGCATATTCGCCACCACGCGCCAGCAGTTCATCATGCGTGCCGCGTTCGACGATGCGACCTTCATCAAGGACACAAATCAGATCGGCATCGCGCACGGTTGAAATACGGTGCGAAACAATCAAACTAGTGCGCCCGCGCATGACCCCACGCAGTTTCCCGAGAATTTTTTCTTCGGTGTAGGTGTCAACGGAAGAAAGCGCATCATCAAGAATAAGAATCTTCGGCTCGCGCAAGATGGCTCGCGCGATTGCGGTGCGCTGCTTTTGCCCGCCGGAAAGTGTCAGCCCGCGCTCGCCGACGAGGGTGTCGAAACCGTCGGGAAAACTGGCGACGTCATCCATCAAACCGGCGACGTCCGCCGCCCATTCAATCTGGCGACGCTCGGCGTGCTCAACTCCGAAGGCGATGTTTTCCGCCAGCGTTTCGCTGAACAAGAACGTCTCCTGCGGCACGTAGCCAATGCTCGAGCGCAACTTTGCGAGGCAATAGGCGCGCACCGAGACTCCGTCAACCAACACAGTCTCTTCCGGAGCTTCGATGAGGCGCGGTATTAAGTTGACCAGCGTTGATTTTCCGCTTCCGGTGCGGCCAACGAAAGCGACGGTCTGTCCCGGTGCGATGCGCAGGTTGATCTCCCGCAACACCGGTGCTTCGTTTGGCTTGTAACTGAAGGTCAGGTGGCGAAATTCTATTTCACCTTCGGCCGGCGCCTTATCAATGGCATTAGGGGAGTCTGCAATGGCCGGCTTGATGGCGAGAATCGCGTTCATTCGCTTTAGGCTGGCCGTGCCACGTTGATAAAGGTTGACCACGTAACCAAGGGCAATCAATGGCCAAATCAGTCGGAACAAGTACATGTTGAAAACTGTAAATTGGCCGACGCTGATCTCGCCACGTATTGCTGCGGGTACGCCCACCCAGATGATTAGCACGAAGCCCATGCCAATAAAAAACGTCATCAGCGGTCGCATCAGCGCGTCGATTTTGACCAGGCTTAAATTCTTTTCCGCGTATTGCCGGTTCAACTCGCTAAAGGCGGCAATTTCAGCATCCTCTTGCGCATAAGCGCGCACCACGCGCACACCGGTGAAATTTTCCTGCGCCCGCGCCGTAATCTGCGAAAAGAACTCCTGAATTTTTTCAAAGCGGATGTGAACTTGTTGCCCGAAAAACTTTACTGTCAACGACACCAGCGGCATCGTCACCAGCAACAGCACGGTCAAATGCCAATTGATCACAAACATCAAGGGCAATACGATGACGACTACCAACAGCGTCTGGAGCGAATACATGATCATTGGGCCGGCTAGCTGTCTGACCGCTGCCAAGTCATTCGTGGCTCGCGCCATCAGATCGCCGATGCGATGTTCCTGGAAAAAAGACTGTGGCTGATTGACCAGATGGGCATAGAAGTCCTGTCGCAAGTCATATTCGACTTTGCGGGACATTCCGATCAGGATGCGTCGTTGTAGAAAAAGAAAGGTCCCGCTCAGAATACTGGAACCCACTACCTTGCCGGCAGCCAAGGTTAACAATGACCAGGAAATCTGGTTCCAGTTGGCGTCAACGGCTTGTCCAACAATCAGGGGAATATAGAGATTGAATATAACGCTTGCGACAATGCAGACAATCCCAATGGTCAGGGAAAGTTTATAAGGAAGAAAATAGCGGCCGAATTTTCGTAGATCGTCCATGCGCAAAAATTCGCGAATCAATAAACCCTGGCTATGAAAGCGAAAGGTTATGATGCGCGATTTTGCGGCTGGACGCCAGAAGGGAAGCTTAGATTAGCGAAGAGGGCTGGAGCGTGGGAGCTATTAAAGGCGCTGCAGTGCGTCGGCTGAGTCAAAGTCCACCGGCGGTTGTTCTGCGGGCGCAAAAATTTCGGGCATTTCTTCTTCAGGAAGGCTCACGCGATTTCGGCCTGCGCGCTTGGAGTTGTAAAGGGCACGATCTGCTGCCACCACCAGCGTGTCGCGGGATGACGCATGTGAGGGAAAGCTAGCAACGCCAAAAGAAGCTGTCGCCCGGCCAAAGCCTGAGACTTCCATCAGTTCGATGCGCTCGCGAAGGCGTTCCGCGACCAGCATCGCGCCTTCGGCGTTTGCCTGGGGCAGAATAATTACAAACTCATCGCCGCCGAAGCGCGCGGCTGTGTCGACAGCGCGTAGCTCAGCGCGCAGGTTATCAGCCAGCATGCAAAGAGCTTCATCGCCAGCTTCATGCCCGGCTTGGTCGTTGATGTACTTAAAGTGATCGAGGTCAAGCATGATCAACGAGAGCGGCTGTCGCATTCGGGTCGCGAGGTGTAGATCGCGTTCGAGTTGCAACTCAAACGAGCGCCGGTTATAGCAACCAGTCAATCCGTCAGTCAGGGCCTGCTGCTGCATTTGCGCAAACAAGTGAGCCTGATTGACTGCCACCGCAAGCTGATCGGCGACGGTGTGTAGCAACAACAGTTCATTTTCTGCCCAGATGCGTGACACATCATCGGAACGGACGAGCAACAATCCGACAAAACTGCCTTGATAAATCAGCGGCACAACTGCGTCAGCCAAAACCGGTCCTTCGTGCGAGTTATCGCCGTCGACGACGTAAGCCTTCGGAGAAGTCGAGAGCCGCTCGCTGATGGCGTCGACATCGGTAAGCAGCAACGCGCGCGCCGCGTCATCACCAAGGTCGCGGCGAAAATAACTGGTTGTCATCTGGCGTCCAACTAGTGCGCCTTCTACTCGAACTGCGCATGAGTGCACATTCAGGGCTCGACCAACCTCGTCGGCGGCAGTTTGCAAAACGCTGTCGAGTTCTAGTGAGTTTCTAATTGCAGTGGCGAGGCGGTTGACCGCGATCTCGCGTTCGGCTTGTTCCTGCAACAGGCGGGCGAGTTTCGTGGTTACCCCCAAGGTGAGTTGTAGCGAGGTTGCTTTCGGCATCGAAGTGCGGACAGCTTTTGAGAACGCATCTGAATAGAAAGCGTGTTCAGCTGTCACGCGTGCCATCAAATACTCCAACGCCGAATACACGATGTCAGGTTCAAAAGTCCAGATGACTAGATCGCGTGAACTGTCGTCGTTATCTTCATTCTTGACGGAAGCCAACAACGCCGAAAAGCGCGCGTCCGCGATAACTACAAAACGTTCGTAGGTTTTATCGAGATCGGTGCGTTCAAAGACCACCGACTTTGTATTCTCTTTTCCGCGGCTTAGAACCAGACTTGAAAGAGCATCCTGCGGACTCACCCATAAGAAGAGGTTTTTAGCTGCCTGATCCAATTCTTTGATGCGCGTAACGTCGCGCGGCGGGCGGACAGCGGCGGCTGGCAGGCTTTCGACCACGAGTGCGGCCAAATTGTTTTCGAGCACTACGTCTTCGAAGTAACGCTGAAGTTGCGCAATGGTAGAACCCGCACAAGAGACAGGAGTCAATTGTCGGGAATGTTGGGCTAGGAGGGAGTGGTACAGGGAGTACATAGGTGAGCAATCACCGAAGGGCTTTGGGCTGTGGCAGCTTGCGAGGGCGAACACCGTTTGGGGAGCGGCTCAACGGAAGGCCAAAAACATTTTACACGGATGAACACTGTGTGTCCAGCGAAATTCCTCGCAAAAATCTAAGGTTTTCACCGATTTCTTCAAAGCTTGATGTAAGTGCTAAGTGCGGTTGCGAGGAGGGTTCCCGCATCATCTGTAACCTCGGCAGAAGTAGCGAGCAGCCTCCGCCCGTGCCGCAATACCTTGGCCCTGGCTCTCATTTGTCCTTCGAAGCCAGGTCTGAGATAGCTAATGGTTAGATCTACGGTTGTGACTCGTTCTTCTGGTTCAAGCAGCGTAAGAATGGCAAAAGCCGTGGCTGTATCGATCAGGGAGGCAATTGCACCCCCATGAACCACTCCATGGTTTTGACTCAATTCCGGGCGAATGGCGAGCCTCAGGGTCGCCTCGCCCGGAGACACTTTTTCGAGTTGAATACCGAGCAGTCGCGCGTACGGCACAGCGTCAATGGCGCGCTCGATTCGCTCAAGTCGCTCGGCGGGCAAGCTATCGATCATGATCGGTAGCTCGATTCGGTTGTTGGCTCAACAATCACCGCGGTGCCGTAGGCGAGAACCTCGGTGACGCCCGAGGTTACCTCAGTTGCGTCATAGCGCGCGCCGATGATTGCATTCGCGCCAATTTCAGTTGCGTGTTGAATCATGATCTCAAACGCATCTGAACGGGTTTGCTCGCACAGCTTTGTCCAGACGGTTATGTTTCCGCCGACGACCATCTGAAATCCAGCGCCGATGGTGGCAAAAATATTTCGTGAACGAACAACGATGCCGCGCACGATGCCCAGGTTTTGCGTAATGCGAAAGTTTGGCAACTCAAACGCGGTGGTCACCATTTGATGGGATACTGAATAACGCGGTGGGCTAACGTGGTAAGGCGCTCGTTTATCAAGAGGGTCACTGTTCATATTCTTATCCTTTTATTGAATGATCCGGGGCTGCGTCGCTTGGGGCAAGAACTCTATTTCTTTAGGGTTGAATTAGCTCTCGGCTTGCGCTCGCGCGG
>DATAOU010000250.1:0-6821 GCA_036265575.1 Pyrinomonadaceae bacterium | reverse complement strand
GGTGACATACCCCACTCGGTTTTATCGACTGGCTTGCCGATCTTGCCGAGGTTCCGTTTAACTTCAAATTGTCGCGCCGAGATCGCGTTGTTGTAGAAAGCGCCCCGACTAACCTGAAGCGCTTCGTAGCTTCGCCACTTGTCGGGATAGCCAATCTTACGAATGAACGCGTCGAGTTTAGAAATCGCCTTCTTGCGCGTTTCGTCGCTCATCCAGCTCAAGGTCGTTAAATCTGAGCGCAATGCGTCAACCAGGTTCTTAACCATGTCCTGGGCGCGAAGGCGGGCGGCCGGTGTGAATGTTTTTTGAATGTAGAGTTGGCCCAGCGCTTCGCCGAGGGCGCGATCCGTGCTGACAATGCAACGACGCCAGCGTGGCTGCATTTCTTTTGTGCCGTTCAAATACTTGCCTGAAAAATTGAAATCCTCTTGAACGAACTTCGCTGAAAGCGTCCCGGCTGTCGAGTTGAGCAGGTGCCAGCGGAGATAGGACTTCCAATCATCCAGTGAAATCGCGATCAGGAGTTTGTCGGCGGCTTTGAAGAAGTCAGGCTGCCCCACATTTATCTTATCGATCGTCGGCAGGCCCACGCCGTCAAAATAATTCCGCCAGTCAAAGTGCGGTGTCAGTTCACTCAACTCGGTGCGGTTCATCGGATGGTAATTCGCTTCCGGGTCGCGCCGTTGCACGCGCGTTGACGAGTTTTCCGCGAGCTTTGTCTCGATAGCGACCACGGTTTGGGCCTCCGCGGTCGCGCGATCAGGTGAGTCGCCGAGGAGTTCGAACATTCGCGCCACGTGCTTTTGATACTCATCGCGAGTCTCGCGCGATTTTTGATCGTCCTTCGTATAGTAATCGCGGTCGGGCAAGCCGAGACCGCCCTGAACCGCCTGCGCAATTACCGCCTGAGAGTTTTTGAAATCCTGTGCGCCGCCGAAACCAAAAACTGCAGGAATGCGATAGGCGTGAAAGCGCGCCACCTCCGCCTGCAGGCCCGCCAGGTCGTTGATTGCGGCAATGCGATCTAGCTCGGCCTGAATAGGCTGGACGCCTTGCGCTTCGATGCCTGGCTCGTCCATGCAACTGCGATAAAAGTCGGCGATCTTTTGTTCGTTGCTTCCGGCTTTCAATGCTTTTTTAGCGAGTAGGCCATCGAGTATTCCGTGAAGCACGGCGATGTTTTGTTCGTCCAGGACCTCGAATCGACCCCACCGCGAGAACGCAGCCGGAATTTCATTCTTCGCGATCCAGCCGCCATTCGCATATTGGAAAAAGTTTGCACAGGCGGAAACGCTGGTGTCCATGTTGGCAACATCGAAACCAGGAAGCTTCGCCGCCTCGATTGTCGGCACAGATTCAATTGCCGGCACAGACGCTGACGGCGCTTTGGTATGTGCTGCTTCGCTTGATCTGTTGGCGAACGCAAGCGAGCAGATCAACGCGGTTGCGATCGCAAGTATTAAAAAGAGCTTACGCATGATTAGAGTCCTCCAGATAAATTTGCCTGAAAGTTTGGGGTTATGAATGGGGGCCTATAAATCGCAGTTGCAGTTCAGAGTCCAGCCTTTAGGGTGCTGTCTTAGCGAGGGCAAGCTAAAGCTTGTGCTCCGAACTTCTTGAATGAGTCCCTTGACGAATTCCGCACGAGCTCTGTCGTGCCGGTAGTACAAACTATACGACGCCCTTAATCTTCTTGATTTCTTCGGTCAGCACCGGCACAGCTTCAAACAGATCGCCAACAATACCGTAGTCGGCGATGTCGAAAATGGGCGCCTCAGGATCTTTATTGATGGCGACGATGGTCCCTGAGTTTTTCATGCCGACAAGATGCTGAATCGCACCGGAAATTCCCAGCGCGATGTAAAGCTTAGGCGCGACGGTTTGTCCGGATGAACCGATTTGCCGATCAATGGGGAGCCACTCGGCATCGCAGATGGGTCGCGACGCTGCCAAGTCTCCGCCCAGCGCTTCGGCAAGTTTTTCGGCGAGCGCCAAATTGTCTTTGCTCTTGATACCACGACCTACCGCAACGATGATGTCCGCCTTGCTCAAGTCCACCGCCTGTTTCACTTCCTGAAAAGGGGCTTCGGGCGACATACGGATCTCGCGAACTTCCACAGCCATTTCCTCAACTGGTGCACCGCTTCCCTTCGCTGCCTGGTCTGGTCGGTAAGCGCCCGATTGAAAGGTTGCAAAGACCGGCGCCGCGCCGTCGGACACAACATCAGCGTCTAGCTTGCCGAGGAAGATACGACGGGTAAACGTGAGTGTGGTGCCCGCCGCCTGCGCACGAATGCAGTCGCTAATCAAAGCCTTTTCGAAACGGGCCGCAAGTTTAGGAGCGAAGTCACGCACTAAATATGTATGCGGAAAAATGACTAGTTGCGGATCGAGTTGCCTGACGACGCTTTCCATCGCGTCGGTGTAGCCGTCGGGAGTGTACTGCGCCAACTTTTCGTTCTTTGCCTGAATGACCCTGGCCAGATCGTACGCCGCAATCTCCTGGGCCAGTGCCGAAACATCGGCGCCTGGAATCACGGCTGTGACTGGTTGCTGCAATTGAGAAGCAAGAGTCTGCGCCGCGGCTATAGCCTCAAGCGAAGTTTTGTTGAGCGCGCCGTCGCGGTGTTCGATGAAAACTAAGATTCCGTTACTCATAAATTCGTAGCATAGACTTTAGTCTGTGCTTGCTTACCTTGCAGACTTTTTGGTACCGACCTCGTGATCATGCAGAGAACACAGGCTAAAGCCTATGCTACTACTATCTAAAAAACGCGCGCCTCGGTATGAAGCTTTTGCGCCAACTCCGCCGCGCCGGCTTTCGCATCGCCGTTACCGAGCAACTGCGTCTGCTTGGTTTTCTGCGGCAAATAAATCTTTTCAATGCGTTGGTGAGTGGGGCGATCCACAACTTCCGCGGACGGCGTCGCTTCCTTAATCTCTTTCTTCTTGGCAGCCATGATGCCCTTGAGCGTGGCGTAGCGAATCTGGCTGATGCCCGATTGAATGGTTAACAACGCCGGCAGCGGCATCGAGTACCACTGGTACCAGCCGCTTTCCAACTCGCGCTTGACGCGCAGCTTGTCGCCCGAGGCATCGACCTCAATCGCGATGGTCGCGTGCGGCATGCCCAGCAGCTCGGCCATGATTACGCCAGTCTGCCCGTAACCATAATCGTCAGATTGCAGACCGGTCAGAATCAAATCCGGATTTTCATCGCGAATCGCAGCGACCAGTGCACTTGCTGCGGCATAAGGAGAAAGCTGGCCCAGGTTGTCGCCGACGACATGAATCGCGCGGTCCGCGCCACGCGCCAGCGCGTCTTTGATCACACTCTTCACGCGCTGCGGTCCCATGGAACAAACAACCACTTCGCCACCGAGCTTTTCCTTCACGCGCAACGCTTCTTCCAAAGCGTAGCCGTCGGATTCGCTCACCTCGAAAGAAAGGTCGCCTTCTTCAATCCAGGTGCCTTCTTTGTTGATTCGCAGGATCGCGTCTTTATTCGCGACCTGTTTCATCATTACTATGATTTTCATTTGATATTTGTCCGTGGTCCGTAGTCCGTTGTCAGTGGCTCCGGTGCAGCGTACAACTGACAACGGACAACGGACTACTGGCTATCCGTCGTATCTCTTAAACAACAGTGCCGCATTTGTTCCGCCAAACCCAAAACTATTCGACAACGCGTACTCGACCTCAGCCTGTCGCGGAACGTTCGGCACATAGTCGAGATCGCAATCGGGATCGGGATTGACGTAGTTAATCGTGGGCGGCAACATCTTGCGATGTATTGCCAGCACCGAAAAAACTCCTTCAATGCCGCCGGCCGCTCCGAGCAAATGCCCGGTCATCGATTTGGTTGAACTGACCGCAAGCTTGTACGCATGGTCGCCAAACGTCTTCTTGATTGCCAGCGTCTCGAACTTGTCGTTGTAAGGCGTCGAAGTGCCGTGGGCATTGATGTAGCCGACCTGCTCCGATGCGATGCCGGCATCCTTTATTGTTTTCGTCATGGCGCGAATCGCGCCTGAGCCGGTTTCATCCGGCATGGTCAGGTGGAACGCGTCCGCAGTCATGCCATAACCAACCAACTCAGCATAGATGCGTGCACCGCGTCGTTTGGCGAATTCCAACTCTTCCAAAATCATTAGTCCCGCGCCTTCGCCGATAACGAAACCATCACGGTCGCGTTCAAACGGGCGCGAAGCGTGGACGGGATCGTCATTGTTCGTCGACAACGCGCGCATCGAGGCAAAACCCGCGACACTCATCGGCGTGATGGCCGACTCGGCGCCCCCGCAGATCATGATGTCGGCATCGCCGCGTTGAATGATCTTGAAGCTGTCGCCAATCGCGTGCGCGCCGGCAGCACAGGCAGTAGCAGTCGCGGAGTTTGGTCCCTTGGCGCCGTAACGAATGGAAACCTGACCGGCGGCGAGGTTCACGATCGCGGAAACAATAAAGAAAGGTGAAACTCGGTCGGGCCCCTCGTTGAGCAGTTTTGAATGCTCACGCTCGATGGCCCAGAAATCACCAATGCCGCTGCTGATGTAAGTCCCGGCCTGCTCCGCAATCTCGTCCGGAAACCTGCCGGCTTCATTCAGCGCCAGGCCGCTGTCGGCCATGGCTTCCACGGCCGCGGCGATGGCGTAATGAATAAAGGCGCCCATCTTGCGCGCCTCTTTCTTGGGAATGAACTTAAGTGGATCGAAGTCTTTAACTTCCGCGGCAATCTTGACCGAGAACTTTTCGGTGTCGAATTTCTTAATGTAGTCCACGCCGCTCTGACCATTCATCAGCGCAGACCACGTTGATTCAACTGAATTGCCGACCGGCGTTATCAGGCCCAGTCCGGTTACAACTACACGACGTGCCAAATCATGACTCCTCGAAACTCAGTGAAAAGTGAACCGTAAAAAGTGAAGAGGCTCGTCCCGCAAATGCGTTCCTGCCTTTTCACTTTTCACCTTTCACGTGCTTACTTCTTGTGCTGGTCGATGTAGTTGTATGCGTCGCGGACACTTTGAATCTTTTCCGCGTCTTCATCAGGGATTTCGATGCCGAACTCTTCTTCAAAGCGCATCACGAGTTCCACTGTATCCAACGAGTCCGCCCCCAGGTCGTCGATAAACCGGGCATTCGGCGTTACTTCGTTCTCGTCAACGCCTAATTCGTCGACGATAATTTGTTTGACCTTATTCTCGATCTCTTGATCGGGCATCGTTTTGCTCCTCTTGTGATGAAATATCTTGCGATTAGTTGTTAAGCAAACTGTTAGAAAAGTTCCGAGTTTCTAGTTCCGAGTTTCGGGTTCAGCAGCCGACGTAAGACATTAAGTTCCGAGCTCGAAACTCGAAACTCGAAACTGGGAACTTTTCTAACAGTTTGCTTTACCTCTTCAGTCCTTAAGAAACGCCGAGGGCGGCGCTTGCTGCTTTCAGACTCGCGGCATCCTCGACATTGAAACACTTCACTTCGCGGCTTATTTGCCGCATCAAACCAGACAACACTTTCCCCGGGCCGGCTTCCACAAAGTTTTCGGCGCCCTGTTGCACCAGCAACTGCACCGACTCGAACCAACGCACCGGCGCCGACACCTGGCGAATCACTGCGTCGCGAGCCGCATCGCCCGCTGTGTTCGCTGCGGCATCAACATTAGTTACCAGCGGTGTCGACAGGTCCTGAAAACTAACGCTTTCCAGGTCAAAAGCCAAACGTTCCTGGGCCGGCAACATCAGCGCACAATGAAAAGGTGCGCTTACATTCAACTTTACAACGCGTTTCGCACCCGCATTCTTCAGCAATTCCTCGGCACGTTCAACTGCTTCGGTGTGGCCCGCGATAACAACCTGGTTCGGTGAGTTAATGTTCGCGGGCGAGCAGACCTGACCTTGTTGCGCTTCTGCACAGGCCGCCTCGATAGCTTTCAGTTCCAAACCCATCACCGCTGCCATCGCGCCAACGCCGGTCGGCACTGCTTCCTGCATGTAACGGCCGCGCTTGCGTACAATCTGAATTGCTTGCGCGAGAGACAAAGAGTTCGCTGCAACCAAAGCAGAATATTCGCCGAGACTGTGTCCGGCAACGTACTGCGGTCTCGGAAAGCCTTCCGATTCGATAACGCGAAGCACGGCAACTGAGACTGCCAGGATTGCCGGCTGCGTGTTTTCGGTCAGCTGCAACTCATCGACTGAACCTTCAAAGCACAAACGCGAAATCGAAAAATGAAGCGCATCGTCGGCTTCTTCAAAGATCCGCCTGGCAACCGAAAAATTTTCTACCAGGTTCTTGCCCATTCCGGGATATTGCGAGCCCTGTCCCGGAAAGATGTAAGCTAGTGTCATAAAGAAGTAAATCGTAAATAGTAAATCGTAAATAGTCGAACGAAGGGGGCCACCTCCGATTAATGTTTCTTCAGGATAAAAGCGTTTCCGATTTACGATTTACGATTCACGATTTACGAACCGTTTACCAGCGCATCAATACTGCGCCCCACGTGACGCCGCCACCGAACGAAGCCAGTAGCACAATATCGTCTTTCTGAATCTTCCCCGCTTCGACGCATTCATCCAGGCCAATCGGAATCGATGCCGAAGACGTGTTGCCGTGCATGGCGATGTTCGAATAGACGCGATCCTCTTCCACGTTCAATTTGCTCGCGACCGCGTCGGTAATTCTCTGGTTCGCCTGGTGCGGAATGAAGATCTTGACGTCATCCGCCGTCAGTCCTGCTTCTAGCAAAACCTCACGAGAAATTTCAGCCATGGAACGCACGGCGACCTTGAACAGCTCATTCCCTTTCATCTTAAAGAAATGAT
>DATAOU010000249.1:0-8653 GCA_036265575.1 Pyrinomonadaceae bacterium | reverse complement strand
GGCGCCACCGAAGAGTTGTGGTTCCCGGAATGGGAATTCAAAGGAACACCCTGGTCCAACCCGGCGATGTATGCGCGCTGGTCGCCCAACATGTTTGTGCGCAACTTCAAAACGCCGACGCTGGTCACCGCAGGCGAACTGGATTTCCGTGTGCCGTACACCCAGAGTTTGGAACTCTACACTGCCTTGCAGCGCAACGGTATTGAATCCAAACTGATCTTATTTCCGGACGAGGGTCACTGGATTCTGAAACCACAGAACTCGGCGTTCTGGTATCACAACGTGCTTGACTGGTTTGATAAGCACTTGAAGTGAACCGGAAAGGCACGGTCGCCGGTCGTGTGGGATGTGCATTGATATGAACGAGCGACCCAGTGGCTTCCCCGTCATGCATCAGAATTGGGGCAAGCTTCTCTTCATGCACTGGCGCATTGAAGAGAAGTTGCTCCGGCGACTTATTCCCAGCGCCCTGCAAATAGATACTTTCGACGGTTCGGCGTGGATAGGCGTAATACCGTTCACGATGTGGGGTATCAGGGCGTCTTTTCTGCCGCCCATTCCCGGGACCAGCGCTTTTCATGAATTGAACGTCCGTACCTACGTGAGCCTTAACGGCGAAGCAGGTGTTTGGTTCTTTTCGCTCGACGCGGCAAACAGGCTGGCAGTCTGGGCCGCGCGTACTTTTTATAGCCTGCCTTACTTCAACGCGCAGATGGCACTGGAACAAGACGGCAGCACGATTAAATACTCATCAACGCGCGACGACGAACGCGGAGCGGCCGCGCGCTTGCGAACCAGTTGGACGGTCGGCGATCCCTTGCCGCAGTCAGCTCCACTTTCGCTCGAATACTTTTTGACTGAGCGATACTGTCTTTACACCAGACGCAGAGCCCAAATACTCCGCGCCCGCATCCATCATGAACCGTGGCGTTTGCAAGCGGCGCAACTCCACTCGCTCGAATCGACGATGATTGAGTGTCATGGACTACCACAGCCGGGAAGCGATCCACTGTTGCACTACAGTCAGGAGCAGAATGTTGGTATCTGTCTGCCGAAATGTGTCTAGCCGGCTGGCTCTTAAGATGAGGTTGGATGGGGAATGACGGTTTTCGCCCCATAGTGGCGAGATGTTTATAGGACGGAGAGACGTTCTGAGAAGGCGGTTCGCGCTCTGTAGGAGCGCAACCAGGGTTCCCGTTAAAGAAAAATACGTTCGGGTGTCGCTCCTACGGAGCGAAGATCTTGGGGTACCAGTTCGTTGGCTATAAACATCTCGCTCCCTCTGGAGCGAAGACAAGTTAGCCGGCCCTCCAGGTCCCGCACGCCCATTAGGATGCGGCGGCAAATATGAGTCTCACTCCGCCTTCTCGAGCGGCGCGACGACTGCAACAAAATCTTCTGCGAAACGCGTCGCGTAGCTCTGTAACAATTCTTCCACACGCTCAAGCTTCTTTGAACGCACTATCAGCCCGGCGTGGTGACGCTTCTTCGCGCGGTAAACAATTTCGGGATCGTCGTACGCGGACGTGTCGGGATGTTCCTGCTTCGCTAGCGAAAGCACGATACCTGCATATTCCTTTCTTAACTGCTTCAGTTTTCCTGCTCCTGCCGGCTGCCGCTGCCGACTCTTCGCCTGTGCCCCCTGCTCCTGCCGGCTATCTAATGCGTCGGCGACTTCGATCTTCGCCCACTCCCGCCAGAGATTGAGTCCCGATGCGGCTTCCAATACTTCAGCGATGTAAGCGCCACCAACGCGCGCGGCAACTTCCAAAAAATAAAACTCTCCATCGGCGTCGCTTTTGATGAATTCAGCGTGCGCGGCCCCTCTTTCGAGACCAAGCCCCTTGATTAGCCTGCGGTTGATCTCGAACAGTTTTTTTTCGTCGGCCAAACCATGCGCAACGCTGCGCGAAATGTAGGCGCCGCCCTGGTGCGCCACTTCCAATGGCGGGCGGCCGTAACGATTCGCGCCTGCAAAGACCACGCGACCGTTATTAACAATCGAATCGACGTGAAACACTTCGCCTTTAATGAATCGCGCCAGCAGATAATACGAAGCACGCTCGCGCAGACCGTCCCGTTGGTTCAGTTCCCCGACGATCCGCCAAACATCTTCCGCTTGTTCAACTTTGCGAATGCCGATTGCCGAGACGTCTGAACGCGGTTTCAAGATCCAGGGTGGCGGCACGCGTTGGATGAAATCGCTGATGTCCGCGGGATGCATTAACGGTACAAAGTCAGGCACCATCACACCCGCTGCCTTTGCCGCTTCCGCCATCCGCAGCTTGTCGCGAAAAGTTCTGGCAGTAGAACTGTTCATTCCCGGCAGACAGAAGTGCTCGCGGATGAGGGCCGCGGTCATTACGTCAAACTCTTCGAGGGCAATCACGCGATCTGGTTTCGTTTCGCGCGAGAGAAATGCGACGAGGTCGATAAACAGTAGCGCGTCGGCATCATTCGGCACTGCCACGACGTTATCAATGCAGTCGCGCGGCCAGTCTTCGTGCAGGATCTTTTCTTTCGTGATCAAAACGACCTGACAGCCGAGCCGTTTACATTCACGGATGAAGTCGCCGCCTTTAAAGTAGGTTGCCAGGCAGATGATGTTGAGTGGAGTTTCGGCTTCCATCATGGGGCGTCTGATGTCCGATAAGCTTCAGCTTGTCGTCTGTCCGATAAACTCAGCTTGTCGTCTGTCCGATAAGCGTTAACTTGTCGTGACTTCGCGACAAACCGAATGGTTTGAACCGTCTCTACCTCTCCCGTTGGGAGAGGGCTGGGGAGAGGGTCTGTGCGACAAGCTTCGCACCCTCCCCCTTCCCCTCCCAAAGGGAGGGGAGAACCGGTAAGTCTTAACAATTTGTTAAGACAATCCTAAGTTTGGCGGGACAATATAAACCTTTTGCTGAAACCGGGTCACCTGATAAGGTATGCGCGATTTAGTCAACCCCCGTTCCAACTGCTTAAATCATAAGTAATGATCTTCCGCGGCCCCTATCCCGAAGTAACCATCCCCGACATCCCGATTACGTCATTTGTCTTTCAGAACTCTGCCGCGCTCGGCGACAAGCCCGCATTAATAGAAGGAGAAACCGGGCGGACGGTAACTTATGCGCAACTAGTGAATTCGATTCGACACGCAGCGGCCGGTCTGGCAGCGCGCGGATTCAAACAATATGAAGTGCTTGGCATTCTGAGTCCTAATGTGCCTGAGTTTGCGATCGCTTTTCACGCTGCCGCCACGCTCGGCGGCGTCTGCACGACGATCAATCCACTTTATACGGAACACGAAATAGGGGAACAACTGAAGGACGCCGGCGCGCGGTTTCTGGTAACGGTTCCTGAATATCAAGGCAAAGCACGCGCGGCGGCGAGCAAGGCAAACATCGAAGAAGTATTCGTTTTTGGCGAAGCGGAAGGCGCCACGCCGTTCGCTGACCTGTTAGAGAACGACGGTGTTTTTGCGGAGCCAAAAATAAATCCGCGTGAAGACTTAGTTGCGCTTCCTTACTCGAGCGGCACTACCGGTCTGCCGAAAGGCGTGATGCTGACGCATCGCAATCTGGTCGCCAACATGTGCCAGATGGAGGGTCTCGATTATTTTTTTGAAAGTGACACGTTGATTTGCGTGTTGCCGCTGTTTCACATCTACGGCCTGGTGGTGGTCCTTAACATGGGCTTATATAAAGGCGCGACCATCGTGACTATGCGGCGTTTTGATTTGGAGTTGTTCCTGCAGGCAGTGCAAGACTATCGCGTAACGATGGCGCACATCGTGCCGCCAATTGTGCTGGCTTTGAGCAAGAGTCCGCTCGTCGATCAATACAAACTGCCAACCCTGCGCACGCTTTTCTCGGGAGCCGCACCGCTGGACGAGAGCCTAACGCGCGCCTGCATGACGCGACTCAGTTGTGACGTGCGCCAGGGCTACGGGATGACGGAGACCAGCCCGGTGACCCATTCATCACCCGCCGACAAAAGCAAAGTAAAGTTTGGCTCTGTTGGGACCGCGGCGCCGAGCACCGAATGCAAAATTGTCGATCTCGCTAGCGGCGAAGCCCTCGGCCCAAATCAGGAAGGCGAAGTTTGCGTGCGTGGACCGCAAATCATGAAAGGATACTTGAATCGTCCCGAAGCCACAGCGGCAACCATCGACCGCGAAGACTGGCTACACACGGGCGACGTCGGCTATGCCGATGAAGACGGGCATTTCTTCATCGTCGACCGAGCCAAGGAATTAATTAAGTACAAAGGTTTCCAGGTGCCTCCCGCCGAGCTGGAAGCAATTTTGCTGACTCATCCGTGCGTTCTGGATGCGGCAGTGATTCCGTTACCTGACGAAGAAGCGGGCGAAGTACCCAAGGCATTTGTGGTACTTAAAGGAGAGACAAGTCCAGAGGCGATCATGGATTTTGTCGCGGACCGCGTCGCCCCCTACAAGAGAATTCGCGCACTGGAGTTCATTGATAAGATTCCCAAGTCTCCTTCGGGAAAGATATTGCGGCGCGTGTTGGTCCAATCAGATCGCGAAAGGAAATTAGCGAATGTCTCCGGAAGTAATAGCAAAAACAGTTAAGGCTTATTTCGCTGCGTTGCGGGCCATGGACCAGCAGGCCTGGGTGAATACTTTCGCCGCCGATGCCGTTAGTTACGATCCGGTCGGTGCCCCGGCAATCAACGGGCATCAGAGTCTCGGCGAGTTCTTTCAAACAATCACGGCCGCTTTCAAGGAAGTGGCTCTAACTGAAGACGACGTCTTCATCGCGGGCAACGGCGCGGCGGTCAAGTGGACCGGCAAAGGAACCAGCAAACAAGGACGCGCGGTGCACTTTGCCGGCATCGACGTGTTCGTAATTAATGAAGCGGGTAAGATCGAGACACTGCACGCCTATTGGAACCCGGCGGAGATGGTGGCGCAGCTTTAACTAGTTGGCGGTAGTTCGCTAGAATCAATCCGCCCACGGTCACCCTTATCGAGATTTATCGGAGTTACCAATATGAAATACATCGCCATTAAAGCTTTTTCGCTCGCATTTCCGCTGCTGGCGCTGACGTCATTGCTGTGGGCGCAGTCTTCAGTAAAACCTATCGAATGGGAAACGCTTCGTCCCGAGGGTGAGGATTTTTCAGTACAGATGCCGAAAGGCTCGAGCGCGCAATCCGGTAAAGAGCCCTATCACAAGTTTGAACTCAACACGAGCACCTATGTTTCGCAGCTTCCCGGCCAGCCGATCTTCGCCGTCGTTTCCATGAGTGGAATCAAATCCAATCCGGCCATGTATTCTGAGATGGAGCGTTTGAACTCATACGTCGACGCTTTTAAGAACCTGTTTCCGCCAAAAATTCGACCGAAGGGAGCAGTTGCGAAATTAACCCTCGTCGGAGACAAAACTTTGCAAGGCAATCCGGGGCGCGAATATCGGCTGACGGTTCGCAGTTCAGCGCCAGCCAACACAACCGTGTCAGAGCCAGAGCTTTCCGGGACCGCGCAGGTGTTTGCAACCAGGAAGCGCTTCTACGCTGTCGTATTCCTGAACAATAAGAAAGACGACGAGGTGCAGGAACAGTTTCTGAGTTCCTTCCTGATTCCGGAAAAAACCGCGCCGGTGGCAACTGCTGAAGTGCAAGGGCAGCCTGAGCCGCAGGTGCAAAAGGCAAAACCTGAAACACCAGACGCGGCTGCTGGGGACGCACCCACTCCTGACGCTCCGGCTGCTGGTAATGCTGCGACCTCTGGCGAAGCGAGCGACGCGCCGAACGCGAAGAAACGCCATCCCATTTCAGGCGGCGTACTCAACGGCAAAGCTCTCTATCTCCCTCAACCTGAATACCCCGCGGCGGCAAAAGCTGCCGGAGCGGCCGGTACTGTCGTGGTACGCGTAACGATTGATGAACAGGGCGGTGTTATCGCCGCGACAGCCGTATCCGGGCCTCCAACCTTGCAGCAGGTCAGCGTGACTGCGGCCATGCAAGCACGATTCTCACCAACACTGCTGGTCGGGGAGCCGGTGCAAGTGGTTGGCGTCCTCACCTATAACTTCGTTCGCTAAAGCAGGTGGTGGTCAGTTTGATGTCCGATAGGCTTTAGCTTGTCCTAACGCTGAGACAAACTAAAGTTTGTCCGACACCGCAGCTATTTATGAAACGCGTCCTAAAAAGATTGGATCGAGTCCATGAAAGGCTAATGGCCACCGTGGCGCCATTGGATGAAAGCGTATTTGCGCAATCACCCGCCGCCGGCAGCTGGAGTGTTGCTCAGATTATTCAGCATCTGGCTCTGGTTGAAGATCGTGTGGTCAAAGATCTTGAAAAAGGAGTCTCTCGGCCGCCGCGAAGAGTCAGTTTTGTCAGGCGGTTTGTGCCAACCTCTATTGTTTCCTCAAGGCTGCTGCGAGTGAAGGCGCCGCAGGCCGTTGATCCGGAAAACGCGGGGTCGACTGAGGTGAATGAAATCCCCGGCAAAGCAGTAGCGATCGCCAACTACAATCGCGCGCGCAACGATCTAAAATCACTCTGCGCGACGCATGGCAACGAACGCCTGCGGCAAGTCGTTTTCAAGCATCCCTTCCTCGGCCAGATTGATGGCGTTGCCACGGTGTCCTTCGTCGGCTATCACGAACACAGGCATTACAAACAGATTCGCGAGGTACTGAAGAAGCTTAAGAACTAGCCGCGGATTCTTCGCGGCTAAACGCGGATCAGAGTTAGACAAACTAGACTGGTGCAGATCGTATTGACGTTTTGTTCCGCTTTTTCCTATCCGCGTTAATTCGCGGAATCCGCGGCCAAATTCTCTGCTGACGGATTTTGCTGCAGCCGCTTGACGCATTAACGAGCGCGGTCTATCTTCGCACGAATTCTTTGTGAAGCACTTCGTAAAGCAACTGTTAGTTTGGGTGGTTGGATAGCATTCAATAACCGCAAACTAACAATTTGCTTTACAAGAATCACCTGATACTTTTCTCGAAAGCGTGAGTAATGTCATCTAGCGTTGTTTCTGCAACTCCAGCCTGGGCCATTTCAAACTACCTCGAAGTTCACGATGGTCGTCTCAACATTAACGGTGCTGATGCGGTCGAACTGATCGGGAAGTACGACTCGCCCTTATTTGTGTTCTCCGAACCACGCATCCGCGCAAACATTGAGCGGTTGAAGAGCGCTGCTGACTCAGTCGATCATCCGATCCGCTTCTTCTATGCCTCGAAGGCAAACTCAAACATGGCCGTGCTGAAAACCGTGTTGGATTCGGGCATCGACGTTGAAGTCAACAGCGGCGGAGAACTTTTCAAAGCACTGCGCATTGGCTTTCGGCCGGAGCAAATTATCTTTAACGGCACCAGCAAAAGTGCCGGCGAACTTGACGACGCGGTGCGCGCGGGAATTCATGCCATCAACGTCGATTCGATTTTCGAAATTGGCTTGGTCGAGGAAGCGGTTCGGCGTGTAGCAGCAGCGCAAGGCGGTACGGTCGCGCAGCCCGCACGGATTACCTTGCGACTGGTTCCGGAAATCGGTACGCGTTCACATTTGGGATTGCAAACGGCTTTGTTGACTTCAAAGTTTGGTATCTCTTCGTCGGAAGTCTTAGAAGCTTTTCGCCGGGGCTTGCAAAATCCGGATCTGATTCACGTCTGCGGGATTCACATTCACGTCGGCTCGCAAACGCCCGACGTCGAACCTTTTGCCGAAGCCTTTCGCAGCATGTGGGAACACCTGGTCGCGATACACAACGAGACGGGTCACAAGCTGGAGCACATCAATCTTGGCGGCGGAATTCCGGTGAACTACCTACGCGATCGTTCACAGGCCGATCAATTGCCGGAACATGAGCGCGACATGCTGGGCGCCGACCTTGAACCTTCAGTCGTACTGGCCGAGGCTTTGCGCGTTGCACGCGAGTCTGCGCGCGCTGCCGGAGCCGAACATCTGTTGCAGCAGACAACGATCTTGTTGGAGCCCGGCCGCAGCATCATCGCCGACGCTGGTCTTGTCTTAACGACCGTGCTCAACATGAAGCAACGTCCGGAGACTGGTGATGTTTGGCTGCTGACTGATGCGGGCTACAACATCATGCTGTCGATGAACAATTACAAGTGGTACTACCACTTGATTTCTGCGAGCCGCGCCGGCGAACCTCACGATCAGGAGTACAAAGTTGCTGGACCGCTTTGTGATTCCGGCGACGTTTATTTCGATATTGAGCGCGAAGGGCGCTTGCCTGACTACCGGCGACTGCCGGCGAGCGTTGAGCCGGGTGAGGTTCTGGCGCTGCTTAATTCGGGCGCTTACTCACTGGCGCAGATGTTTCACTACAACGGACGGCCGTTGCCGGCGGCGGTGATGATTGGCAAAGACGGCGGGGCGGAATTGATTCGCCGTCGCGATACGTATGAGGATCTAATCGCCAACGATGTTTGGTGAGAAGTCCAGAGTCCAGTGTCCAACGTCAAAGGCTCTGGCAAGCAAGGAGAGAATTTCCACCTCCAAGTTTAGTGAAAACCGCTACGGGCTTCTTCGCTCACGTTGGTGATTGCGGTTCCTTCAGGACCTGTCATGTTCGCTTGAAGGTGTACCTGCCAATTCCAAATTCCAGATTCCAAATTCCAAATTCCAAAAGCACGGCTGCCAAAGGTCTTGCATTTCCTGAATTCGG
>DATAOU010000248.1:0-7254 GCA_036265575.1 Pyrinomonadaceae bacterium | reverse complement strand
AATGATTAATGTCAAATGATTAATGATAAATAGTTTTTCCCGCGCAGCCATGCTAAGGCAACCTAACCTTTGCCGCTTCTTCCTCAGGCGAATCATGCTGCGGCGCGACTCCCACGCCATGTTTATAAGCAAGCTCCCCGCCTAACCAGCCCGATATCGAAATCAAGATCACACCAAGCAACGACAGCAGGAACGGAATGCGCAGGAAGTAGTTCACCCAGTGCGCGCCGATCCGCATGCGGAAGTAAAGGCTAATCGCAAATACGATCAGGGCAATCACATTCAGCCGCGCGTGCCAATTCGCGATTCGTTTTACATCCCCGTCTTTAATGCTGAGCCAGTCGATGATTCCCGGTATCGCAGCCGCGACGGCTCCAAGACAACCGGCAGCAAGCATGAATTTTGCAATCAGGTTCAGGCTGGGATTACGTCGAAAATAAAAAATCACGTCGCAGGCAAACGACGTGGACCAGAGAGCGATGGGGAAGGTGACTAAAATCGGATGAACGGGATGTCCGCCGATGCTGGCTTTGCTTGCCATGGGGAGTTCCTCCTTTGTGAAAGCAAGAGAAGCGCAAGAACCGCCAAACTAACTGACCGTCATTCTGTTCCTGCTCGGTCGACCCGTCAAGGTTCAAACAGTTCAGAGTACAAGCTTGAGCTTGCCTTTATCTGCAACACGCAAGCTAAAGCTGTACTCTGAACTGCTTGAAATTCGGCGCTTGAGTTCAGAGCGTTGCTTCATTAGCTCCAGCCACACTGCTTTCTGCCAAACTGCGCTGCCGCGCAAAGTGATCTTCAATCTCGAGCGCGGTCTTCTTCCCGACGAACGGCGTTAACTCCATCGCCGAAGCTGTAGCTATGCGCTGGATGGAACCGAAATGTCTTAGCAACCGGCCCTTCCGTTTCTCGCCTACGCCGGGAATCTCCGAAAGTTCCGAAGTGAAATCGCGCAGCTCGCGTCGCTTACGGTGATAGCTCAATGCATAGCGATGCGTTTCATCACGAATCATTTGCAGCAGACGCAGAATCAGTGAATGCGGATCGAGGAAGATAGGTTCGTGTTCGCGGCCTTTCACCAGCAAATAAGAAACCTGATTGTGTTTCAGCGGCGGTTTGACCACACCGACCATTGCAATCGCTTCCAGGTCGAGTTCGCGCATCGCTTCGGCAGCGGCTGCGAGTTGGCCCTTGCCGCCGTCGATCATGATCAAATCCGGCAGGGGCTTTCCTTCCGCCAGCACTCGCCGGTAACGCCGCAAGACCGCTTCGTGCATCGAAGCAAAATCGTTGGCGCCGACCACGTCGCGAATACGAAACTTGCGGTACTCCGATCGATTCATTTTGCCGTTGTCGCAAACAACCATGCCCGCAACATTTTCCGCGCCCTGAATATGCGAAATATCAAACGACTCGATGCGCGCGGGAAAACGCGGTAGCTCGAGCGTTTCCTGCAGCTCTTCCAGAACGCGCTTCATATCGGGTTTAAGAATGCGGAAACGTTGTTCAAAGGCCAGCTTTGCATTCTTCTCGCCAAGATCGATCAAGTCGCGTTTTTCGCCGCGCTGCGTGTAGTGAATCTTCACGCGCCGCCCTTTTCGTTTAGTCAGCGCCTGTTCCAGCAGTTCGCGATCTTTGAAGTCAACGGGAACATGAATCTCCTTCGGCACATAGTCAGTCGCGTAATACTGCGCCAGCACTTCGCCAAGAAACGAGCCGGGATCGAAATCATCTTCAGGCAAATCTTCCCAGAAAAACTCGCGGCGGCCGACAATGTTTCCCTCGCGCATGGTAAACAGCTGCAGCGCGAGGCGCCGGTCCTCGCGGTAGTAGGCAAAGATGTCGACGTCGCGATCGCTGGTGGTGGCCATCTTTTGCTGTTCGGAAAGTTTGACCACCGTCTTGCGCAAATCGCGATACTTGGCAGCCATCTCGTAGCGCATCTCTTCGCTGGCCTGGTCCATGCGCTCTTCGAGTGTGTCGGCAAGCTCAGTGTTTCGCCCTTCCAGCAAAAGTCGTACGTCGCGCACCGCCTCCTGATACTGATCCGCGGTGCACAGTCCCTTGACGCATGGACCAAGACAGCGCTTGATGTGGTATTCGAGGCACGGGCGCGGCGCCTTGCCATCAATTTCAATATCGCAGGTGCGTAACTGGAAGGTGCGGTTAATGACGTCAATAGTTTTGCGCGCCATGCTGGCCGGGAGAAACGGTCCGAAATACAGCGCGCCATCCTTCTGAATACGACGTGTGATCACCGCTTTCGGAAACGGTTCGTTGATTGTCAGCTTCAGATGCGGGTACGACTTGTCGTCCTTTAGATTGACGTTGTAACGCGGCTTATGCTTTTTGGTGAGCGTTGCTTCGAGGATTAGTGCTTCAGCTTCACTGTCGGTGACGATGAACTCGACGTCGGCAATTTGCCGGACCAGCGCGTCAGTCTTGCGATCGAAAGGACGCGCCTGAAAGTAAGAGCGCACACGACTACGCAGCCGCTTGGCTTTGCCGATATAGATGATTTTGCCGGCGCTGTCCTTGTAAAGGTAGACGCCGGCGGAAACTGGTATTTCCTTTAGTTTTTCAGCTAATGTCACTGCTTCAAGACTGCCTCGGACCAAACTATTGACTTACATTCTAACGCACGGATACAGCGAAAACCACGAGGCTCAATTCTTGAATTCATACGACGCTTTTTACTGGGACCGCGGGCGCCTCGCCCGCAATGAGCGCAAACCGCGAAAACAGCCGTAGGTGAGATTAAGTTAATGACACCTGAATTTGCCGAGAGCGGGCGGCGGGACGCCGGCGATCCCAGCTAGGAACATGAACTTTCCCTTTACACTTCCGGAAGGACGACAGTTCGATGCCGTGGGCTTTGGACTGAACGCGGTCGATCATTTAATCGTCGTTTCAAAGTACCCCGAGTTCGATACCAAATCTCGTCTGCTGGATCACAAACAAGCGGCTGGGGGGCAAACTGCGACTGCGATGGTCGCGCTGCAAAGGCTTGGATTGAAAACCGCGTACGCGGGCCGGTTTGGTTCGGACGCGGAAGGACAATTCGGGTTCCAGGTCTTGCAGGATGAAGGTGTCAATTGCGAGTTCGCAGAAGTGATCGAAGGCGCGCGCAACCAAATCGCTTTCATCATAGTCGATGCCCGCAACGGTGAGCGCACCATAATTTGGGATCGCGACGAGCGTGTTTCCTATGCCGCTGATGAAGCGCCGCTCGCATTGGCGGCGCGCGGGCGCGTTCTGCATCTCGACGCACACGATCCACCCGCCTGTCTCCGCATGGCCCAGGCAGCGCGCGCCGCGGGAACAATCATTTCTGCCGACATCGATAACATTTATGACGGACTGCCGGAACTGCTCCCGCTAATTGATATTTTGATCACGTCAGCGGAATTTCCCCATCGCTTAACTGGGATTGCAGATGAACGCGCGTCGCTGATTGAACTGAGGGCGCGTTATGGTTGCGCGATTGTTGGACTAACCAAAGGCGCGCGTGGCGCTGTGATTCTTTGCGACGGACAGTTTCTCGAATCGCCAGCTTGTGAAGTTCCGCAAGGTTGCCGCGATACAACTGGGGCCGGTGACGCATTTCATGGCGGATTTCTCTTTGGGTTATTAACGGGCGAAGACATTGAGAGCAGTTTGCATCTGGGTAATGCAGTGGCAGCACTTAAGTGCCGCGATCTGGGTGCGCGCACGGCGCTGCCGAGCCAGAATGAATTAGCGGAATTTCTTGAATTTACTCGCGATTACAAAACCGACTAGACACGATTGACTGAACAAGACGACAAGAACAAGAGTAAGAGTTGTTGACTGTTTTGACTGTCTTCGTTCCTCTATTTTGTTAATCTTGTGAATCCTGTCAAAGAACACATTGGAGATATCCTAATGGAAAAGTTATTTCTGCCAGTTCTTTTGGGAACCTACCGCAAGCAGCGAAACAGCATACATCCGGCAAAGTGGCTGGTGGGCGAGATGGAGAAGAGAAGCGACATTGAGACCAGATTATTTGATGTCGCCGACTTCGCGATGCCTCGCGACGATTACGGTCAGGGATTGAAGGACCAATTCCCGGAATGGCGTGATACGATCATTCGAGCGGATGGACTGGTCATAGTCTCGCCCGAATACAATCATGGCTATCCTGGTCCACTGAAAGCTGTCCTGGATTTGTTGCTGCGTGAGTATGTTCACAAGGCGGTGGCGTTTGTCGGCGTGTCAGCTGGTCCATGGGGCGGCACGCGCGTGATTGAAGCGATGGTGCCGATGGTGCGCGAGCTGGGTCTGGCGGTCACCTTCAGCGATCTCAACTTCCCCAAAGTGCAGAACACTTTTGATGCTGAAGGCAAACTTTTAGATCCGGCTTACGAGAAGCGCGCGGGGGATTTTTTGGATGAACTGGTTTGGATGAGTCGCACCCTGAAGTGGGGCCGCCAGAACGTGCCATCGAAATTCCATTCGAGCAAAGCGTCACAGTTGTGACCATAACTCACCGAACTTTCCTCAAACTTTTGCTTGTTCGAGTTAGAGTCCCCGACCCACATTTTCACTGATCATGGCTATACCAGTGGCCCGTGAATGTTCTTCCCACTTTTGGCTTGGCTCGGCAGCGCCAGATGTTTTCTGAATAGATCCAAAACGCGCCGCCAGGCATCGGCTGCTGCTTCAGCGTCGTAAACCTCAGGCCGCGTGTTGTTGAAGAAGGCGTGATCGGCGTCGTAGCTCACCACCTCAACGGGCAGCTTGTACTTGCGCGCAGCTTCCTGCAATTCATTTACCTTTGTCGGGTTGATCCATTTGTCTAGTTTGCCGGCAATGAATAGTGTTGGTACTGACAAGTTCTTCAAAATATCTTCTTCGGGAATGTCACCATAAAAGGGAGCGGCCGCACTCAGTTCGTTAATCTCACAAGCAGCGCGCAACGCAAACGTGCCGCCCATGCAGTAGCCGTTGATACCAAACTTCTGCAAGTTGTACTTCTTTTTAGCCGCTGCGATTGCTTCGCGAATGGTTTCCACGCCGTCTTCAATCGCCAATGCCTGCATCATCTGTCCGGCTTCTTCCGCATTCTTCGCCAGTTTGCCGCGATATAGATCGGGAGCGAGACAGAGATAACCTTCATTCGCAAAACGCCCGGCAATGTCGCGAATGTGATCGTTGATGCCCCACCACTCCTGAATCAAGACGACGGCCGCGGCCGAGTCTTGTTCCGGCCGCGCCACATGCGCCGTGGTTGCACCGTATGAAGTGTTCAAATCGAGTGTTTCAGTTTTCATGACGAGTGTCCTTGATCAATTAAGCTAAGGATTTGGAGCAGCATTATAGTTTAAAGCCAAGCCGCGATGTAGCAAGCCAATCTCGTTGCAGGTTCAAGGTCGTCATCATACTGGGACCGCGGGCGTCACGCCCGCAACCGCTCGCTAAACTCAGTGATCCTATGACTCGGTTGCTCGTAAATGGAAGGAAGCTGGTAACGAACGCCTTTTCGCGCTTAGCGCTCATTGTGGGCGGGACGCCCGCGGTTCCAGTAAGAGCAGGCTTCGAGCGAGCAGCCACGAGTGGGTTTAATTGAACCAGCACCCCGCCCTTACAATTTGTTTAGAGCAAGTGATATAAATCTGACGCTCTTTATTCACATCCTACGCGCTTCGAGTTAAAGCAAATGAAACCTGGGTTCTTATTGATCCTAATCATTTCTGTTTTCGCGCTTTCGCCCGCACCCGCAAAAATCCAACCGGCCGATCTGGTTCTTCGCAACGGCAACATCTACACCGTCAATGAGCGTCAACCGCATGCGGAAGCCGTCGCGGTGAAAGGCGATCGGATTATTTTCGTCGGTTCGAATCGCGACGCGCAGAACTATATCGGCAAAACGACGCGCGTCATTGATCTTAAAGGCGAGACAGTTGTGCCTGGAATGACCGACGCGCATCATCACCTCGAAGGCGTCGGCTTTCGCGAGATGACGCTGAACCTCGAAGGCGTCACGAGGCTTGAAGATTTTCTGGCAAAGGTTAAAGCGCGTGTGGACCAGGCAAAGCCCGGCGAATGGGTCACCGGCCGTGGCTGGATTGAAACGTTCTGGAAACCGCCGGTGTTTCCGACTCGTTGGGACCTCGATAAAGTTGCGCCAAACAATCCCGTTGTGCTGACGCGTGCTGACGGTCATGGAATAGTTGTCAACAGTGCCGCGTTAAAGGCCGCCGGCATTGACAAAAGCACAGCCAGCCCTTTCGGCGGCGAGATCTCAAAAGACAAACAAAGCGGCGAACCCAACGGTATGTTGTTGGACGCTGCGCAGGGCTTGGTGCGGAATTACATTCCGGCAACCACTACTGCTGATGAAGAGCGCGCGATCGTGCTCGGCGTGAATCGCGACGTGAGTTTGGGCTGGACTCAGGTGCAGAATCCCGGCGGCACTTACGCAGACATTGATCTCTACAAAAAACTTTACGCCGCACGACAGATCAAGCTGCGCATTTACAAAGCCGTCTCGGCGCCGGGCCTCGAAGCGCAACGACTTTTTCAGGATGGTCCAATCCTGGGCGCCTATGGAAATCGCCTGACGGTCCGCGCGATCAAACTCTATGCTGACGGATCGCTGGGTTCGCGTAGCGCAGCGTTGCTGGCCCCTTATTCTGACAAGCCGGACACTTCCGGTTTCCTGACGATCAAAGAGGAAACGCTGCAGCCAATCCTGCAGCAAGCTTTGCGCACCGGCATTCAAGTTGAGACGCACGCGATCGGTGATCGCGGCAACCGCTTCATCATTGACGAATACGAAAAGGCGATGAACGCGGTGCCCAAGTCCGAGTGGAAAATAAAAGAACCGCGTTGGCGGGACGAACATTCGCAGATCGTTAATCCAGCGGACATCCCGCGCTTTGCGAAGCTCGGCGTTATTCCTTCTATGCAAGCGTCGCACGCGATTGGCGATCTGCATTTCGCTCCTGCCCGTCTGGGCTTTGACAGACTCGCTGGTGCTTATGCCTGGCAGAGTTTTATTAAGGCTGGATCGATTATCCCCGGCGGTTCCGACGCTCCGGTTGAACGTGGCGAACCGATGATTGAGTTTTACGCGGCGGTAGCCCGTAAGGATATCAAGGGTTTTTCGGGTGAAGGTTGGCATCCGGAAGAAGCATTGAGGCGTGATCAGGCGATTAAGATGTTCACGATCTGGGCAGCATACGCAGCGTTTGAAGAAGATCTGCGCGGTTCAATCGAAGTGGGAAAGTTGGC
>DATAOU010000247.1:0-18275 GCA_036265575.1 Pyrinomonadaceae bacterium | reverse complement strand
GGAAAGGCTCTGCCTTTCCGAAAGTCCTCTAATTGTTTTTGAGGCTATGCCTCCGTTAAGCCAGAGGCGCAGCCTCAGTTGATAAAGCAAGCTCCGGAAGGGCAAAGCCTTTCCGCACGGAACGCGGCAAAGCCGCATCATGAAAGTGAAGTCGGCGGAAGAGCCCTATGATCATCGGAATCGTTGCAGTAGATCGGAATGGCGCAATCGGGAAAGGCGGCAAACTGCCCTGGCACTACTCTGCCGACATGAAGTTTTTCAAGCAAACCACAATCGGCAACGCCTGCGTGATGGGTTACAAGACCTGGCTAACCTTAAAGAAACCGCTAACTAACCGTTTGAATATCGTGCTAAGCCGTAAGGCGGAAATTCCGCCGGAGGATTCGCTCGTCGTGATGCGCGACGTGGATTCCGTGCTCGCTATGGCGAAAGTGCTCACAACTGATCTGTTTGTGATTGGCGGCGCGAGCGTCTACGAAGCGTTTCTGTCTTATATCGATAGGTGGATCGTAACAGAGGTGCCGTTGACTGTTGAGGGAGCGGACACCTTCGTACCCAGGGATTACCTGGACGGCTTCGTTGTTTCCGGCACGCAACCGTTAGGTGACGGTTTGGTTGTCACTTTCTACGATCGCAGTCAACCTAAGGATTGAATCAGCTAGCGCAGCAGTTTAAAGGCGTGCGTCCATTCGTTGCGCAGAAACCCAGGAATGCACCAAAGCATCGCCAGCGGCTCGATGGCGCGCGCAGCTTCAACGGCTCCCATGTCGCAGGTCTCCCAGCCAAACTGATCGAGCACCTCAGTCACGGTTTTCTTGGCTGCCGCGTCATTCCCGCAAATAAACATCGTCGGGCGCCCGTCTTCAAGTCTCGGGTTAACCATTAAAGCGCTGCCTACTGAATTGAAGGCTTTAACGAAGTGAGCTGCGGGAAACTCCTGCTGCAATTGTTCCATCAACGATTCGTTTTGCGCCGTGAAGTAAGTCAACACGCCATTGACCGGCGGCGCCTCGGCAATCGGGTTGGTGGCGTCGATGATCGTCTTTTCTGCCAGGTTTTCTGCGCCGGCCAGGCCCAAAGCTTCTGACGATGCTTTGCCGTTCACGGCCAGGACGATCAGTTCACCAAATTCCGCTGTTTCAGCAAAGCTACCAACGCGAGCCGCAGGATTTCTTGCGGCCCAGTCTGCCAATTTCGCCGGGCTGCGTGTGCCCAGCATCACTTCATGCCGGTGCTTAACGAAACCATCGCCCAGCGCCTGACCTACTTCGCCTGATCCAAGAATGCCAACTTTCATAAGTTTCCTTTAGATGCCGAGATAGTTCTCTGTGCGTCCTTTGTGTGATCTGTGCCTCTGTGGTGAGGAACGTTAATCCAGGACGCACCACAGGTCACAGAGATCACAAAGGGCGCACAGAGATTAACTCAACGGCCCGGTCGTATTCATTTTCAAATCCAAAACGTCGTGCCGGGTGATGATTCCAGTGATGCGGCCGTACTCTTCCACCAGTACTGCCGGACTGGATTGCAAGTGGCTGGTAACGTCGCTGGCGCTGGCATCAACGTCAACCGTGGGAAAGCTTTCTTCCATAACTTCACTGACAGGCGATTCCAACAAATGCCGGTTGCGCACTACTTTTGCCAGCGCACGGTTCTCACGCAAAGAACCAACCGGCTTGCCTTCCTCAAGCACTGGAAGCTGCGTCAGTCCCAGCTCGTCCATCTTCGCGAGCGCATCCGCAACCTTATCGGACGGCGTAACTGAGACGAGCGAGCGCGGTGCACGCTCTCCCTTGGTGCCGCTTATCAAACCGGCTGTCATCTTCTGCGGCTCCAGCAAGCGCTTCTCTTTCAACCATTCATCCGAATGGTGCTTGGTCAGGTAGTGTTCACCGGTATCGCAGACAATGAAAACAACAATCGCATCCTCGTCCAAATCTCGCGCGACCTGCAGCGCCGCTGCCAGGTTGGTACCGCTCGAGCCGCCGCAGAAAATTCCTTCCACGCGTCCCAGCTGCCGCGACATCTCAAACGAATCAGCGTCGCTAATATTAATTACCTGGTCGATGTACTGGATGTGAACATTGGGCGGAACTACTTCCTGGCCGATTCCTTCAACCAGGTAAGGCGTCGTTTCGATAATCTTTCCGCTCTCTTTGTAAGTTTTGAAGATTGAGCCGACCGGATCCGCGCCTACGATCCTGATGTTGGGATTCTTCTCTTTTAAAAAGCGTCCGGTACCGGAAATCGTGCCGCCCGTGCCGATGCCTGCGACGAAATGCGTGATCTTACCTTCGGTCTGCTCCCAAATTTCCGGGCCGGTGGTTCGATAGTGAGCTTCCGGATTTGCCGGATGTGAATACTGATCGGGATAAAATGAGTTGGGCGTCTCTTTAGCAATCCGTTGGGCGGTCGAAACGTAATGATCGGGAGTACCGGGTTTTGCGGAAACGGGAGTGATCACCACGTCCGCGCCAAGTGCTTTCAAATAGCGCGACTTCTCAACCGACGCTTTGTCAGTCATCACAAAAATACATTTGTAACCTTTGACGGCAGCAGCAAGCGCTAATCCGATTCCTGTGTTGCCCGAGGTTGCTTCAACGATTGTCCCGCCGGGCTTTAGTTTGCCTTCTCGTTCGGCCGCCGCAATCATCGAGACACCGATGCGGTCCTTCACCGAGAAACCAGGATTCAGGTTTTCCATCTTCGCTAACACGGTCGCCTTTATGCCCCGTGTCAATCGATTCAGTTTGACCAGCGGCGTGTGGCCAATAAGCTCAAGTACGTTCTCGGAATATTGCATTCAGATCTCCGGCAAAGTTTTGATGCTTTAACTGTAAAGCAAACTACTGGTTTGCGTTGCTGCAAACCCTCTCAACTCGGGTAATAACTTCCTACCAAAACACAGTTTGCTTGACCGCTACAGTTGTTTGGACTATTTCTAGCAGAAACTTCACCTCTCGCGCTATTTGAGAAGCGCACCTTCGCAGATTTTTTTCGCGATCAATTCGCCGGCCACGCGATTGCCAATGACATTCCAATGTCCATTGCCAATGTTTTTATCGAATCCATGCAGAAAAACCTGATTGCGCTCGGCATACTGCTGTAATTCTGGCGCCAGGGTGATTAACGAAATGTTTTCGCGCTCGCTCAACGCGCGAATGCGATTATCGGGATAAAACAGATCGCTAACTCCGAGCCGCTTTTGGAATTGTTCGCGTAGCGTGCGATTGGGCGTCACTTGTGCGCCATTGCTTAGTGTGACGAGCAAAAACTGGGCATTGTGTGCCTGGACTTCTTCGCGCATTTTCGTGATCAGGGCTTCAGTTACTTGCCAGGCATCGGTCCAAACGGCACTTTGTGGTTCGCGGTAAATAAGATTGTCAGTTCCCAGCTCTGCGTCGGCTGAATCATCCGATTTTTGACCGGACGCAGCGGGTTGGGCCGCTGCCGGTTTCGATTGCGACCATCGGGTGCGCCAGGACGCGGTTACGTTCTTGAGGGCATGATGTCCTTCTATGACGACTTGCACCACGCGCGAATGGTCGCGCAGCCATCGTCCAAATCTGTTGATGCGCGACTGCCGCCAAAGAAACGTTCGCGAACTCTGAAATGAATTATCGAGGACCAGTTGATTGTCGCGCTTGACGAAGTACGGTATTTCATCAACCCTTTTCAGCGGCCGTGAGTTGTCCGTCACATCGTTGTTGGTTGTTACGGTCAGCATTACCACGTCCGGGGAATATTTCCAGACCTGGTCACGCAACGTCAAAAGTTCCTGAGCCGTGCCGTATCCGGAAACGCCGAAATTGATGATTTCGATAGCCTTGCCGGAAGCGGCATCACATTCAGCGAGTTTTTCTTTCATCACCGACCAAAAAGCCTGCTCCTGTGGAACCGGCAAAGCCTCACAATACGAATCGCCGATGAGCGCGATGCGCAAAGTGTTGGCTGGTTTCGCTATTGGGTGTTCCTGATCGCGCAGTCCGTCAGAATTAATACGCACGTACGAGCTGCCTTCCCGACGATACAACCCCTCCGCACCCGGACGCAGGCCGTAACCACGAGTTTGATCGAGCTCGTAAAACTCCGGATAGGTATAGCCATACAGGCGCAGGGCAACCTCGGCGATGCCGGCGCCAAACAACACGCTTAGAAAAATTAGAATGAGTTTGGGTAAGAAGTTTCGGAGACGGCGGGGGCGGTGCTTCATCAAAGGGTTTGCTTGAATCGTAATTTCACTGGGGACGTTTAAGAGTGACTACGTTAAGCGAACTCCACGTTTAGGTGCAAATTGTCTAATCGGGTTGGCACTCCTGCAGTTTAGAGTACAAGCGTTAGCTTGCGTTTTAGTGAGACCCAATGGCAGCAGCTGAACTCTCAAATGCCAGCCTCAATGCTTGCCGGCGCAGAAATGCCGAGGCCCGGATGTGCTCTCCCCTTCACATCCGGGCCTCAAACAAGGTCGCTAATCTTTCAACCAGCAACCGAGCTCATGAAAGCAATCTTAGTAACGGCGGTATCGGTCACGAATCTTGTAGGTGTACACAGCTGCGCTTGCGCCGCCGGCAACCGCACCAATTATCGCGCCCTTTTTTCCACCTACCATTGCGCCAACCAACGCTCCGGCCACCGCGCCCCCCGCGGTAGTGAGCTTGTCCTGATGTTTTTCCCAGACCGACCGATTGTCATAACCATATGGATACTGGTAGACGGCTGGATCCTGGTAGATGACCTGGTTGTTCCGATAGACGCTTTGGTCATACCGTGGATCATAAGTGGTGCGATCATAGCGACCGTCATAACGCGAATAAGTCTGCGTGTTTGTGCGACGACAGCGCGTTTGCGCCGCGGCCGGCAGGGCGGTCATGCTGATAACGATTACGGCAACAAGGGTGGCAAGAAGTTTTTTCATCGGGTAGCCTCCGTGCCAGACCCTTTGGCAACGAGTGTGCCAACCGCGGAAGCTTTACCGCGGCGCCGAAAATCTTTGGTTTCACAAAGCGTTTTGCGCTGAGGAAAATAAGGGTACAAAGGCGCGGGGAGTAAGAACGACCATTACGTGTGAGCACTGGGCGTTTTGGGGTAAGTCGGCCGGGAAAAATCTTGGTTGAAAAGGAAAAGGCAAAAGGGACTGCCCTTTTGCCTTATTCGTCCAGCGGAGATCCTGTCAACGCCTTTACGGGTTCTTGCTCTTGCTCAACTTCTCGGCTGTCTTACGAACCTTATCGCTCACTACGATGATGTCTTCGAGGTCTTGCCTGGCTTTTGCTGCCAATTGCAGATCGACCGCTCCAGTGTCTGTAAAGACCGGGTTATGCAGGAAACTGTCGAGCAGTTTATCGAAAACGGATAGCACGGGTGCCAAAGTAGTATTGTCTACGCCTTTCAAAGGATCGTGCTTTGGCGCCTTCTCATCGAGTGGCAACGCGAGGTCAGTTCTTAATCTGGTACTGCGTAACTTTATTTCCACGGCGTTATCCATGAAATTTTTGTAATCGAGGAAATTGTTCGCCTTGAGCGCAGCGGATATTCCCTCGCGCAATACGCCCAGCCGGGCAAGATCATCATTCACCTCGGCCATAACATCTTTGGGCTCGCGTTTCTTGGTGGTATCACGCTCAAGCTGACCCATCTGGTGTTCTCGCATGCCCAGATCGGGCTGCCCGGGGATTGCCTGAGCGCGGGATGGACTCACAGTCGCGATGAACAGCGTGAGCGTTACAAACAGGAGAGGTTGAAATGCGAAAGTCAGGTATGGTTTTTTCATAGCCTTTGCTCCAGCTCGATTGAAATTCTCTGAACAGTCCGGCAGTGCTGGCTGACTCGTACGCGCCGGATCATTCTACTTCAAAAACAATCCATTGCGACGCAACGCGCGGTTTGTTCTTGCCGGCGACGTCGGTGACTATTACCTGCAGTATGTAATCGCCGGGCGTTAGATTTCGTCCCAGTTGCAAATGACCCATGGCGACTACTCGTTTAGCTCCCGGCTGGCCCATCACATCTAAGTTCTGACTAGCGAAAACCTGCTGATTATCTCGGAATAGTCGGACCTGCATCGTAAGTTTTGGTCGGCCGGTTTCGCTATCAATGCGTGTATTGTATGCCTCGCAACCATAATCAATGACCATGCCGGGACGGAAACGCCTTACGGCTGGACCTGCCTGCGAATCCAGTTCAGCGAGTTCGTTTGCCGCGTCCCCCACCTCGCCTTGCGCCGTCGCCGAGTGATGTGACGCGTTGGTACTCTGCTGGCCGGGGTTGCCGGCCACATAAAGGCCTGACAACGTCAAACGGTTCTTTCCGAGATCGGGTACGGAAATGAATTGGTTTGCCGAGCCAACGCGTTCGGTGATTGCGTCGCGTACGGCAATGCGCAACTGGAAAGCACCAGGTTTCTTCACCGGCAAATTAATGCCAAACGTCAGGCCGTCCCGCAATGCTGCCTTGTACTCGTCGCCACGCACGGCAACAGTTTCAGTGCGGAAACGTTGATCAACTATCAAGCCGGAATCATCAAAGGTGACCGCCGCCACATCAACTGTCGCTTTGCGTGAACCGTCGGGCTCGGTAGCAAACGTCAGACTGTCGCCCGATACGTGAATGAAGGAACGCACGAAGGAACCATAGGTCGTATCGTTAAGGAAAACGGAAGTCAGACGCAGATCCAAACCGCCTGAGGCAAACGGTGAGGTCAAAGCCGCAAGCAGCTGTTGCTCCTTTGTGTGATAAACCTGGCGGGCAGATTCAGTATTGAACCCATAAAAACCGGAACGTGTTTTCACCGAAAGGTCGGGCCGCTTAACCCGCACCTGGATCTTATGAAAAGTCCTGCGCCCTTTAACGGGATCAAAGGTTGATTCCTCCGGTCGGTAACCTATCAAGTAGTAACCCTTCTGATCGAGAACGCGCCGGATTCCTTTGGCAATGTCGTTGTTGTTTTTTACGAGAAAGCCGCCGGTCTGATTGGCAAGATAATTCATGCCGTTCTGAGCTTCTTCGATCTCGATTGAGCGGGACATCAGGTCCTGCATGATCTTGGTTCCCGGGAGGCCAGTAGATGTGATCTCTCCAGCCGCGCCCTCGGGCCCCATTGAAATCCCTCCTCCTGTACGGCCCACCAGACTGTTGGCTGCAGTATCGTTAATCACTTGTAGACCTTTTGGATCGATCGTGTAAAAGACTACTGACGAGCGATTGGCGAGATCCACCAGGCGGCGCAAGGCATCAAGAGTGCGATAGTTTTCATTACCCTTCTCGTTGAAAAGGTTCAGCGAGTCGGTCAACAGCACAGCGGACTTGCGACCGGGCATTTCTTTCAAGCCGCGCACGACATAATTTAGAGCCCCCAGTGTTCCCACTGTGAAAACCTGATCCCGGTAATCATTGAAGTTTTGTTTGACCCCAGATTCGCGTGCATCCTCGCCGACCTTCTTATCGATATCACTCGTAGAACTCAAGCGCCCAGCACCGTTTCTGTCGTTGTTGGGCGTGAAGATCCCGCCGGAAGCTTTGGGCTCAGTATAGTAAGCATCATCACCGATGTTGCCGAACGCGCGAATACCGCTGCGACCATAAGCATTCCACTTAATACGATCGATGGCCGCGTAGAGTAACTGCTTGTCGGTGGTGAATTGTTGCAGCGCGCCAACCCCGGCGCCGGTGCGAATGATTGCCACCATGTCGCCCGGTTTCATTTGCTCATCTACAAACTTCTTTATTGCGTTACGAACATAATAAATGCTCTCAAACGATAATCCGAGATCATCAACCACCAGAGCGATTGATCGTCGTACCTGTTCGGGTCGAAGCTGTTCGGGCGGTTGCGGAGGCGCGGTCTTGTCCCGTCTTTCTGGAGTCTTAATCGCGGGGGTAACCGTCTCAACTGGGGCCGCGACGTAGGAAAAGTGTTTGATTTCCTGTGGGCGCCCGTCCTCTAAAATCTCGAAATCCTCAGCTTTTAAGTCTGTAATCTGGTCTCCGCGCCGGTCGGTGACGGTTACGTCAACCTGCACCAGGTTAGTAGTAATGCGGACTACTTGTTCGCTTTCGTCCGTAGGGTTTTGTGGTTTTGCAGGCGCGGGTGCGCCTTGCTGCGCGCTGGCGGAGACCATTAGCGAATAGACAATTATCAGGGCGAGGAAGGATTGTTTCATGTAAACCTGGTTAACCTTCACGCTTAAACCCCGAAGGCGGCTTGGGTCAGCGACCGACACGTTTGCAATCTTCAGCAGGCTGCGCTGGTTCGCTGAGGAGAGTATGATGCCGGTTTAGGGAGACTAGCAGTTTAAGGCAGCCAACTTGTTCGACGAGATTCTGCCACAACTGATTGTCATTGCCAAATAATTCCTGTCTTCTCAATTGGATGTATTGGCGTTTATAAAGGCAAACTGGCGACTTGCTCTCGCACGACTTGCAACTTAGACAACAAATAAGGCATCTTAGCAGGCAGTTAATCCTTCTCTCGCGCATCGACGGTGATGCGCCCCGCGCAAGAAAGACAATCCGCGCCGGCGTTTGGATAGTTCGAGAGCAGGCTGATTTCATTACGAAGCCGCTCATTAGAGCATCCGATCCTGGTCCTTCGACTGCTACCGTTTCACCGAAGCCCATCCGTTTCGCCGCTTCTTTTCATTTCCCTATTAAGGGATAGCTATATCTGCACACATCGTGGTGGCGGAGGCAGCGGTTAACTGCGACTGAAGTCGCGAAGTCCGCGAGCCACGCCGGTAGGTCGTTACTTACCGGCGATGCTTTGAGAAGCATCCCACGGTTAAGTCGAAAGAAACATTGTCAACATTGCGCGCCACGAGTGCGCGCGGAAAGAATAGATGAACTTCACAGAATTAAATTTGATACCCGAGCTGGTGCGCGCTTGCGCTGCCCTTGGGTACACCGAACCAACACCAATACAAAGCAGCGCGATTCCTATCGTGCTCAGCGGCCGCGACCTGATCGGCTGCGCTGAAACCGGCACCGGCAAGACCGCTGCCTTCTTGTTGCCTATCATTCAACGCCTGAAGGCGAAGTCACTTCCAGGCATTCGCGTTTTGATCATTGCGCCGACGCGCGAACTGGCATCGCAGACCGAAAGCGCCTATCGCGACTTTGCTCTCAAGAGCAGCCCGCGCTGTGTTGCGATCATCGGCGGCGCCAGCATGCAGAGACAACGCGAGGCTTTACGCCGCGGGGCGGGTGTGCTAATCGCTACGCCCGGACGGTTACTCGACCACATGGAACGCGAAAGGCTTGATTTGTCGCGAGTTGAAGTACTCGTGCTGGATGAAGCCGACCGCATGTTGGACATGGGTTTTTGGCCTTCGATTCGACGCGTGCTGGAGAAAGTGCCTGCGACTCGTCAAACGTTGCTCTTTTCGGCAACGATGTCTGCGCCAATCGAGAAGATTGCCCGCACAACATTGCGCGATCCCAAGATGGTTGAGATCAGCAAACGTGGCGGCGCCGCAAAGACTGTCGCTCAATTTGCGTATCCAGTTGCGGCGGAATCAAAAACTACTCTCTTGCTGGAGCTACTCGAAAAAGAACGTGAACCGTTCGAACGCGTGCTGGTCTTTACTCGCACACGTCGTGGCGCCGAACGTCTTTCTCATATCCTGAGCGCGCGCGATCACAGCGTGAATAGAATTCATGCCGATCGCAGCCAACCGCAGCGCGAAGCAGCTTTGCGCGATTTCAAGGGCGGTCGCACCCGCGTTATGGTGGCCACCGACATTGCGGCTCGCGGCATCGACGTGGATGCGATTTCACACGTGATTAATTATGATGTGCCGATGGCGCCTGAAGATTACGTGCATCGCATTGGCCGCAGTGGCCGCGCCGGGAAACCCGGTCGCGCAATTACGCTCGTAACCCCGGCTGAAGAACTTTCCATGCGCGGCATCGAACGTTTGACCGGGCAGGCAATCGAGCGTGTAGTCATGCCGGCATTTGGAGGGACGCACTCCATCGCAGCAAGACCGAGCAAAGCACCTTCATTCCCAGGACGCAGGTCAGCGAATTTTGGCACGCGTTCATTTCGGCCGCGCCGCGCAAGATAACGCTGCGGAATGGTTGGCACCGCCTGCAATCCTTCTTCCTTTGGCAGAGGGTTCGGCAAAGAGTGCGAAGCATAGTGAGTGGGTAATTCCCATCGAAGCGGAGATTTAAGTTGGAAAACATTCAGGAAAGCGAAGTAATACAGCCCGCGCGCGAGTCTATCAACTGGGGCTTGGGCTCTTTCCTGACTGCATTCCATATCGCTGCGGTCGCTGCGCTCTTCATGTGGAACTGGCAGGCAATTGTTTGTGCGGTGGTGCTGTATTGGATCGCCGGTAGCCTCGGCATTGGCATGGGCTACCATCGCCTGATAACGCACCGCGGTTATAAAGTGCCCAAGGCCCTGGAATATTTTCTGGTAACCTGCGGCTCACTCGCTTTACAAGGTGGTCCAATCGAATGGACCACTACGCATCGTATTCATCATGCGCACACCGATCGCATCGGCGATCCCCACACGCCCCGTGATGGCCGCTTGTGGTCGCACGTTGGCTGGATTCTGCGCGGCACTGCGCAGAACCACGAAGCACACGTGATTGCGCGTTATGCTCCCGACCTCAGTAAAGATCGATACTATGTCTGGCTAAGTCGCTATTACCCGGTGCCGTTGATCTGCCTTGCTGTTGTGCTGCTGTTTGTAGGCGGCTGGGCGGTGATGATGTGGAGCGTGTTCCTGCGCGTAACACTCGGGCTGCAAGCCACCTGGCTGGTAAACTCAGCGACTCACTTGTGGGGAACGAAACGTTTCGAGACCGGTGAAGACTCACGCAACAGCTGGTGGGTAGCCATGCTTACTTTCGGCGAAGGCTGGCACAATAACCACCATGCTTATCCGACTTCCGCTCGTCACGGTTTGAAATGGTATGAGATTGATTTCAACTGGTGGGGCATTCGGGTGCTGCAGTTGTTAGGACTGGCAAAGTCGGTCAAGCTGGCTTCCCTGCCAAGACTTACTGACCCCGCTTCATAATTGCGAGTCTGAAAGACGCTATTTACCTAACAGGCGATCCGACGCTATCTTGACCGTCGCGTAACACTCGCAAGCGAATTTCTCGAGTCCGGCCCGATCCAGAACCTTAATTTTTCCACGCGAATAACGAATCAAACCACGATCTTGCAGCAGGACCGCTGATTCGTTAACACCAGAACGGCGTGTGCCCAGCATCTCCCCGATAAACTCCTGAGTCAACTTTAATTCGTCCCCGTTAACCCGATCGTGACAGGTCAGCAGCCAACGCGCCAGGCGTTGCGCTACATGATGATTGCGATTGCAGGCTGCCGTCTGAGCGACTTGCTTCATCAGCGACAGCGCATACCGCATCAGCAGCGGCTTGAGTTCTCCGTCTCGCTTCAACTCTTCCGTAAGAACCGATGCTTTCATCCGCATGCCGCCGTCAGCAATCTGCACGATGGCCTCGTTTTGGGCAACGTCATCGCCAAAGAGAATAGGTAGACCAACCAAACCTTCGCCGCCCGTCAAGCCAACTTCGATGCTGGCCCCTTCTTTCATATGGGCAACAAAGGAAACAACTCCTGAATTTGGGAAGTAAACGTATTTGATGCGGTCTTCAGGTTTGTGGAGGATCTGGCCGAGAGGCAGCGAAACAAGTTCCAGGTGCGGCGCCAACCGGGCGTATTCTTTAGCCGGCAGCGCAGCGAGAATCTTGTTCTGAATTTCTGATTGTGGAGTTTGAACCAATTGCATCTCCTTCGCAGTCGCGTTGCCTGAAGCACCGACGGCAAAAGAAGCTGCCTTGGTAGGACAAATCCCGATGTCGCAAGTTGAGTTAAAAAAGACCACTACGGTAACTAAGCTATATTAACACTAATAGGTACGCCTGTCGTGATTGCGCCGTCCAGCAGAGACTAAGATAAGGGCCAATCGTTCAATTAAAATGACGGCTCAAGCGAAATAGAACCGTGACCCAATCCCTTCGACAAGTTCAATCGACCTGCAACCACCTGAAATCGAGCCTGTCTCCTTCTAAAATCCGTCACCAGCCGTCGTATTAAAATAAGCCAAAGGAACTTTCCCCGTCGGGTATTTTTGGTACAAATCAGCGGGCCGAACGTCCTCATCGGTCTTCGATTGCAGCGACAACTAGTGCCCCTCGAATGATGGACCACACTGGTACGCAACTCGCTTTGGTCATCACGTCCTAATAAATAGCTTCAGAACGTTGGAGAGACAATGACAGGAAGAAACGCCCCCGGCTTTCTCTTGCTCGTTTTGATTCTGCATCTGGCCGTCGCTTCCTGCGCGCGCCGGGAAAACTCACAACATCCCGCGCCTACTAATCGTGTTCAAAATCAACCCACCGGTGCCCAACAATCCGGAACGGAAACAGACGACGGGCAATGGCTGATGCCGGCGAAGAACTACGCGAGCACTCGTTTCAGCAGTCTCGATCAAGTCAATTCCGGCAATGTTGCCAGCCTAAAACTCGCCTGGAGTTTCTCGACCAGTGTGTTGCGAGGCCACGAAGCGGCGCCGATCGTAGCAAACAACACGATGTACATTGTCACGCCCTACCCCAACATCGTTTGGGCGCTGGATCTGACACAACCGGGCGCGCCGGTCAAATGGAAATATGAATCGAAGCCGGCCTCGGCCTCACAGGGCGTAGCCTGTTGCGACGTCATTAATCGTGGAGCTGTTTATGCCGATGGCAAGGTCTTCTTTAACACTCTCGATGACTACACCATTGGTCTGGACGCGTCCACCGGCAAAGAACTTTGGAAGACACAGGTAGGCGACATCAACAAAGGCGAAACCATGACGATGGCGCCGCTGGTCGTCAAAGACAAAGTGTTGGTTGGGAACAGTGGCGGCGAATTTGGCGTTCGTGGTTGGCTTACCGCTCTTGATGCGGCGAGCGGCAAGATTGCCTGGCGCGCTTATCACACCGGTCCTGATGCTGACGTCCTTATTGGCCCAAATTTTCACCCGTTCTATCCGCAGGACAAAGGCAAGGATCTAGGTATCTCGACCTGGCCCGCAGACGCCTGGCGGATCGGAGGCGGCACCACCTGGGGCTGGATTTCATATGATCCTGATCAGGACCTGATCTTTTACGGCACTGGAAACCCGGGACCGTGGAACCCCGAACAACGTCCCGGCGACAACAAATGGACTTGTGGAATCTTTGCGCGTAAGCCGGAGAACGGTGAAGCAGTCTGGTATTACCAGTTCAGTCCTCACGATCTGCACGACTACGACGCGGTCAACGAACAAATACTTCTCGACTTGCCGGTTAACGGCCAGACACGAAAAGTCATCGTGCGGCCGGAGCGAAACGGGTACGTGTACGTTCTTGATCGCACCAATGGACAGGTTCTGTCGGCGAATTCTTATGCCTATATAACGTCGTCCAAGGGTGTCGACCTCAACTCCGGACAATTGATCTACAACGAAACGAAAACCCCACAGGCAGGAAAAGTAATACGAGAAATTTGTCCGGCAGCTCCCGGCGCCAAGGATTGGCAGCCGTCCGCCTTTTCGCCGCGCACGGGGCTGCTCTACATCCCTCATCAAAATCTCTGCATGGATGTTGAAGGCCTGGAGGCAAATTACATTGCGGGCACTCCATACGTCGGAGCTAACGTAAAGATGTACGCGGGACCGGGAGGCAATCGCGGCGAGTTTCTGGCTTGGGATCCAGTTAAGGGTGAGAAGGTCTGGGCCATTCAGGAAAAATTTCCGGTCTGGAGTGGTGCGGTTGCGACGGCCGGAGATGTCGTCTTTTACGGCACGATGGACGGCTGGTTCAAAGCAGTAGACGCGCGCAGCGGCCAATTACTGTGGCAGTTCAAATGCGGTTCCGGAATTATCGGACAGCCGATCGTTTATCGCGGTCCCGATGGCAAACAGTATGTCGCGGTGCTGGCTGGAGTCGGCGGCTGGTCGGGCGCAATCGTGGCAGCGGGTCTCGATCCTCGAGATCCGACCGCAGCGCTCGGGTTTGTTAATGCCATGACGGATTTGCCTGACGCGACGACCAAGGGAGGGATGCTTTATGTCTTTGCCTTGCCCTAAGCAGTTAATCCCCTCCTTCGAGACTCCAGATGGTATCGCGCTTGCTACGCGACGCGGAGCGATCTCATTAACACCGCGGCTTAAGCCCGGTAACCAGCGGGGACTGGGTGATCGTCTTAACGGTTTCCAACGGTTTGTAGTCGATGCTGCGAGACGAAACCGTTTGAAACGGTTCCGGATCCATGAGAAGACCTTTTCTCACCGGGCTAAAGCCGCGGTACTAATGAAATCGCTCCGCGTTATCCAACCGCCTAATGCATTAGTCTGTTTTTTCGCGTCGTTAGCGCTGACGTTCCTTACCTCGTGCTCGCATCGGGCGATAGTCTCGCCGGTAACCGCACAGCAACCAGCGCGCATCGCCGGGGTGCTGCGCGTCTGCGCCGACCCCAACAACTTGCCTTTTTCGAATCAACAACTCGAAGGGTTCGAAAATAAACTTGCAGACATGATCGCAACTGAGATGAAAGAAAAACTCGAGTACACCTGGTGGGCACAACGACGAGGCTTTTTTCGTAACACCTTAAAAGCGGGCGACTGCGACGTGGTAATGGGAGTGCCCGCAGGTTTTGAAATGGCGGCTACCACGAAACCGTACTATCGCTCGAGTTACGTTTTTATAACTCGCAAAGATCGTGGGCTCGACATTCGATCTCTCGACGATCCGCAACTGCGAAAACTCAAGATAGGCGTGCAGATGGTTGGCGATGACTTTAGCAATACACCTCCGGCACACGCGCTCTCGCGACGAAACATCATTCAGAACGTTCGTGGCTATACGCTCTACGGCGACTATTCGGAACCTAATCCCCCGGCAAGAATCGTCGATGCGGTCGCCGCCAAAGAAGTCGACGTTGCGATTGCCTGGGGACCAATGGCTGGCTACTTCGCTCAGAAAAGCAAAGTTCCGTTGAAAGTGACCCCGGTTTCGCCGCAGGTGGACCAACCCTTTCTGCCGTTTGTCTACGACATCTCGCTGGGAGTGCGGCGGGGGGATCAGGAATTTAAAGACCAACTCGAACAAATTCTGGATAAGAGACGTGCTGATATTGACCGACTACTCGAGCAGTACGGAGTGCCGCGTGTTGACGCAACGACCATTGCCGTCAATCGCCAGGCCGGGAATTAGCCATGCTTTCAAAGATAGCAAAACTGAATTTTCGGAGCGCTTGGGCGCTGTTTATTCTCAGCGCGTTGTTGAGTTGTTCGTGTAAGCGCGAGCAGAGGCAGTTTGAACCGCCACCAACCTCGCCAAGCACGACCATCGTGCAGAGCGAACTGCAACCGGGCGGGCCTGCGCTTCAGAACTCTGCTCAGAATCCAGTGGAAGAAAACGCGACCGCACTGTCTGACGGTAAGCGTTTATTCTCGCAGTACAACTGCACCGGTTGTCATGCCAACGGCGGTGGCGCAATCGGGCCGGCACTGATGGACGAGACGTGGATCTACGGCAGCGACCCGGCAAGTATTCATTCAACCATCATAGAAGGACGGCCGAACGGCATGCCCGCGTTTCGCAACAAGATTTCCGACTACCAGGTCTGGGAGCTCGCCGCGTATGTGCGGTCGCTTAGCGGCCAGGTGCGAAAGGATATCGCGCCCGGTCGTAGCGATACCATGAACGTGCATAGATCGGAGCAACGAGTGGAGAAAAAAACTCCACAGCAATCCAGCGTTCCCAAAGCCGCCGAACAACCGTGATGAAGAACAGACCGCGCAGCGAAAACTCTCGCAGCTTTTGGTGTCGTCCTTCGCGGCGCACGGTTGCTCTCTATTTTCCTGCTCTGACGACTTTGCTCTTGAGCGGTTGCGGGGGCGGATTGCAGTCGGTGCTAAATCCGTCGGGCCCGCAAGCCGAGCACATCAGTAAGCTATGGTGGTTCATGCTGATCACCTGCACGGTAGTTTTTATCCTCGTGATGCTGCTGCTGCTCATTGCCGTATTGAAAGACAGGAAAGAACTTCAGGATCCGATTGCGCCGCCGGAAAAAGAAACAAAACAATCCGACCGGCGAAGAGGCGTGATCGTCACCGTTGCGACGGCAGTGACAATCGCAATCCTGTTTGCGTTTATGGTGGACAGCTTTTTCGTTGGGCGCGGCATGACTGCCGAACTGGAACGGAAGCAAGGTGTGCACATCGAAATAACGGGCCATCAGTGGTGGTGGGAAGTGCGCTACCAGGACGTTGACGCGAGCAGCATTTTTACAACCGCCAATGAGATTCATATCCCGGTAGGCGTGCCGGTGACGTTTAGCCTTAAGGCATCTGACGTGATTCACAGTTTTTGGGTGCCCAATCTGCACGGCAAGAAGGACCTTATTCCGGGAAAGATATCCACAATCTGGTTGCAGGCAGACAAACCGGGGATCTATCGCGGACAGTGCGCTGAATATTGTGGCCACCAACACGCACACATGGCGCTCTGGATCTTTGCAGAGCCGCGTGAGCAGTTTGATGCCTGGCGACGCGCGCAAATTCAGGGAGCCGCTTCGCCCGCGACCGCGTCTCAGCAAAAAGGACAGGAAGTATTTTTAAAGTCCGCGTGCGTCATGTGTCATGCGATCAGCGGCACGCCGGCTGGTTCGAACATAGGCCCAAATCTCACTCATCTGGCCAGCCGCAACACGATCGCCGCCGCCACTTTGCCTAATGATCGACAACATCTTGAGCAATGGGTTGGCGATTCGCAGCAGATCAAACCCGGCAATCGCATGCCCCCAAATAAATTCAGCGCCGAAGATATGCAGGCTTTGCTCGACTACCTGCAAAGTTTGAAGTGAAGGCTTACATATGGAGGAGCGATCTCAAATTACTGAGACAGTGGATGTCCCGCCCGCCTCGAATGACATGTCTAGTCAACTGACGCCTAAATCCGGCAACCGGGCATTCAACGAGGTCGGGCGAGACGCCCGCGATCCCAGTGAAGACGAACGTGAACGCGAGGAACTCGAGCGAGTTTGGTCGCGACCTCCCGGCATCATCGGTTGGTTCACGGATACGGACCACAAATCGATAGCGCTGCGCTACGTCGTAACTGCTTTTGTTTTTTTCCTTTTCGGAGGAGTAGAGGCGTTGCTGATGCGGATTCAGCTGGCGCGCCCGGAGAGTCACTTCCTTAGTCCGGACTTATACAACCAGGTCTTCACTGTTCATGGCACGACGATGATGTTTCTCTTCGCCGTGCCCATCATGACTGCCCTCGGCATTTATCTTGTGCCGCTGATGGTTGGCACGCGTGACGTAGCGTTTCCGCGGCTGAACAATTATGGCTACTTCGTCTACCTGATCGGCGGAATACTTCTCTACGTAAGTTTCTTTCTTAACACCGGGCCCGACGCCGGCTGGTTTGCCTATGTGCCGTTGTCTGGTCCGGGTTATTCACCCGGAAAGCGCGTAGACATCTGGGCACAAATGATTTCGTTTACGGAGATTTCCGCACTAGCCGGGGCTGTAGTGATCATCGGCACCGTTTTCAAGATGCGTGCGCCGGGAATGTCACTTCATCGGCTGCCGCTATTCGTCTGGGCGCAACTGGTCACATCTTTCATGATCATTTTTGCAATGCCCGCGGTGATGCTGGCCAGCAGCCTGCTCGCTTCCGATCGCCTAATCGACACTCATTTTTTCAATCCCGCTGAAGGTGGCGATGCGATTCTTTATCAACACATGTTCTGGTTCTTTGGTCATCCCGAGGTTTACATAATTTTTATTCCGGCGTTGGGATTCGTTTCTTCGATTGTGACTACGTTTTCGCGGCGTCGCATCTTTGGTTACACAGCGATGGTACTGTCGTTGATCTCAACTGCCTTCCTCGGCTTTGGCCTGTGGGTCCATCACATGTTTGCCACTCCGTTGCCGCAACTGGGCCAAAGTTTCTTTACAGCTGCCAGCATGATGATCGCGATCCCAAGCGGAGTGCAAATCTTTTGTTGGATCGCCACCATGTGGGGTGCAAAGCTGAATATTAAGACACCTTTGCTTTTCGTGCTTGGCTTTGTGGCGATCTTTGTTCTCGGCGGATTAACTGGAGTGATGCTCGCATCGGTTCCGCTTGATTTGCAGATTCACGATACGTTTTTCGTTGTCGCCCATCTTCATTACGTACTCATTGGCGGCGCGGTCTTTCCACTCTTCGGCGCGTTCTATTACTGGTTTCCCAAATGGACCGGGCGAATGCTCA
>DATAOU010000246.1:0-31278 GCA_036265575.1 Pyrinomonadaceae bacterium | reverse complement strand
CAAACCGTCAACTCGATTTCTTCGGTTCCTGGATTGATCGTTTTCGGCGAGCCGAAAGCTCAAACCAAGAATTTTGCTCCCAAGGTTGGGTTCGCATGGTCACCCGACTACAAGAGCGGCATGCTTGGTCGCCTCTTCGGCGAAAGCGGCAGGAGCTCGGTTCGTGCCGGTTTCTCGATGGGTTACGACTATATCTTCGACAACCTTTACATCTTGTCGAATCCGCCGCAAAACCAACAAACACGTGACTGCCCGGATCCGACCTTACCGGTCCAATGCCCGGCGACAGGCTTCCTGGCAATCGGTGGTCTTTCCAGTGCTGGTGTACCAATCACCAGTCCTGCAGTGGCGCGCTCCGTTACCGGTTCCTGGATTCCTGACCAGAAAGTTCCCTATTCACTCACGTGGACGGGTAGCATCCAACGTCAGATCGCGCAAGATTGGTCAATGGAAATCCGTTACGTAGGTACGCGCGGTGTGCACCTGCTGACGCAAAACCGCATCAGTAACCAGGCCCGTGTTGCTCCTGAACAAGGACGGCCCGGTCTGCCGACCTTTATCGGTAACGCACCGACACAGGCCCAGATTGACGCTGCGCCGGCTTCTACTTTGACGCTCGCGCAGATTCAAGCCCGGCCTGGAACGGTACCGTCTTATGCGGCTGCCGGCTTTGGCCCTGGCGTGGTTGCGTTTCTTTCAAATGGTAACTCCACCTATCACGGCGCATCAGCCCAGTTAACCAAACGGTTCTCGAATGGTTTCCAATGGACCAATGCGTACACCTGGAGCAAATTGATCGATGACACTACGGCTGAGGTTTTCTCGACCGTCTTGTCACCGCGCCGCGTAATGGACTTCCAGAACCTGCGGCCGGAGCGCGCTCTTTCGGCGCTCGATCATACCCATCGCTTCGTAAGTTCGTGGATCTATGAAATTCCGTGGTTCAACAAATCCACTGGTTTCACCAAGACGATGCTGGGTGGTTTTAATATCGCCGGCACCTACACTTACGAAAGCGGCGAAAGAGTGACAATCCGTAGCGGTGTTGATTCCAATCAAAATGGCGATAGCGCAGGTGATCGCGCTATCCTCAACCCAGGCGGTACTGAGGGTATTGGAAGCACAGTGACCGCTTTGGTACGAACTTGTCCGGCCTTCAACGTTCCCGGAGATCCCACGAGCGGTTGTACAACATCGACTGCTTCACGGACCATTGGGTATCGTGCGAATAACCCGGCTGCCAGGTACATCGCAGCGGGTGCGGGCGCGGTTTCAAACATTAGTCGAAACACGTTCCAGTTACCGCCGATTAACAACTTCGACATTTCGCTATTCAAGAACTTCCGTTTTGGCGAAACAAAGAAGATCCAACTCCGTGCTGATTTCTTCAACGCTTTCAATCACCCGCAATATGTTCCGGGCTCGGTTAACACCGTCGATCCGGTCGGCACTACGGGCTTGACAACGTTGAATCAGATCACGCCGTTGACAGGAGATTTCCTGCATCCGGAAAAGGTTCTTAGCAGCAACCCGCGCGTCATCCAAATGGCGTTGCGCTTTGACTTCTAAGCCACTTTCCATTTTCGTGGTTTCACGTTAGCGAGGTGGCGGAGAACTCCGCCACCTCTTTTTTTAACTAATTTCCCTCGATATTCTAGCCCTCAACTACCATGTATCGCTGATACCATTTGCTGGTTTTCCGAAGAAAGCGAGCAGTATGATTCCAAGAAATTCGCTATTAGCCCTTCGCGTCGCAGCCTTCCTCGTAATGCTGGTCCCCCTCATTAGTCTCCAGGCACAACAGGGCGGACTTAATCGTCCGACTATGCGCGACAGGGTCCGAGCAATTACGCAGGCGGACATGGATCGTCAGCTATTACTAAATGCAACTCTGCCGGTAAATAAGGAGGCGGAAGAGTCCAGGAAAACTATCTGGAAGCAGATTCGCGAAGACTTCAAGGAATTGCAGGGGCTGAATAATAAGATGATGGCGGACGTTTGGGCGAGACCTTCATTGGATTATGGTTTTGTCTCTGACATGGTCTCTCGCATTCGAGGTAAAGCTTCCCGCCTTAAAATGAATTTAAATTTGCCGCAGCCCGAGTCAAGCACCGTGAACCACCTCTCCAGCAGAGCTATTATCAACTCTAACGATTTTCGGGCCGAGCTTATGGCGCTGGATAAAACCATAATGAGCTTCGTTTCAAATCCTATCTTTCAGAAGCCAAACACGATTGAGATTAAACAGGGCGCGGATGCCAGACGAGCGCTTGAGACAGTCATCGACCTCACAGACGACCTGAAGAAAAGTGCGTCACGGCTAAGCAAAGTATCACCATCACCCTAGTGGCTACGCTTGAGTGGAACTCTACAGTCTCTAACGAGGGCTATTGTGTTTTTATGAGGAAGGCGACTCGTGGGCTAGTTTTCGAACTCAAGTAAGTGTCCCATCTTCTGCTTCTTCGTTCGCAAATAGTTCTCGGCGTTTTCGGTAGGCTCCACCTGAATTGAAACGCGTTCTACAATGCGCAAGCCCGCTTCCTCAAGCGCTCGCAACTTAAGCGGGTTGTTCGAAATCACTTTCACCTGGCAAAGGCCCAGATCAAAAAGAATCTCAGCACACTGTTTATATTCGCGTAAATCGACAGCCAGCCCTAGTTGTTCGTTTGCTTCAACTGTGTCGGCGCCTTCGTCCTGAAGTGCATAGGCGCGAATCTTATTCAGAATGCCGATACCGCGACCTTCCTGTTGCTGATAAACGATCGCGCCACGACCTTCCTGTTCAATCATGCGCATTGTTTGGTGCAGCTGGGGACCGCAATCACACTTGTTGGACCCAAAGACGTCGCCGGTCAGGCACTGAGAGTGAATGCGAACCAGGGTCGGCACTTCGCGTCGCATTTCTCCTTTAAATAGAGCGACAAATTCTTCATTACTCGTCAGCGACCGGTAACCGGCAATCCTAAAATCGCCCCATTCCGTCGGCAAATGGGCCACCGCAACGCGCTCGATTGAGAGCGGCCGTTCAGCTTCATCACAGGCGGTGGTTAGTTGTTCCTTCACGTAAAACTCCTTTGCAAATTCCGGTACAGCGGCGGGCGAGGAGGCGCAACTGAAAGTTTGTTTGTCGATTATAGGAGCAACACACAGAGGTCACAAGAACGCCATTGCCTGAACAAGACAACGGCGCGTACACCACCCTTTAAAGGTATTTGATTGCCCCGTTATCCAGCGCGAGATAAAATGCAATACGAAACGTAAAACGTATCGCCGAGCGATGCCCAGACTCGATGCCCATTCAAAATGATAACGACGACTCGTCAGTCCATACGGAGACGCGCCGCCCGGGAACTAGTACAAAGTCAATTCAAAAGGAACGTCGTCCGGCTCTCGTTTCACTGCGCGGCGAATTAATGGCCGTTCCCATTCCACTGGAACGCAGTCAGGTAACAATTGGCCGAGCGTTGGAGGCGGACGTGCGCATTAACGACCTGCGCGCTTCGCGGCTCCACGCGCGCATCAACAGCACGCCCGACACCGAGACGGAGGAAACCGTTTATTCAATAACAGACCTTAGCTCGACAAACGGTACCCTTCTCAACGGCGAGTTGATTACCGAAGCGCCGCTGACTGACGGCGACAAGATTGTAATTGGTGATCACCTGTTCCGGTTTGACATGCTGGACGAAATCGATCGGGAGTTTCAACAGCAGATTCATCGACTTCTGGCCCATGACGAGCTGACCGGCCTGCTCACCAGCAAGTCCTTCTTCTCCGAGTTACGTCGTGAAGCCGCGCGCGCGCAGGCTGAAGCGAGGCCGTTCTGCGTTTTGATGATGGACCTGGACCACTTTAAAGAAGTTAACGACACTTACGGTCATCTGGTTGGCAGCGGCACACTCGAGAAAACCGGGCACGTCATAAAGCAGGCATTAAGGGCGGGGGACGTAGCCGCCCGTTTTGGTGGCGAGGAGTTTGCGGCCTTTTTACTGGATGCTAACTACGCACAGGGTCTGGTCGCGGCTGAACGCGTTCGCGTAGCCATTGCACACCACGAATACTCCGCAACTCGCCAGGACTCACCCGAACCCGCGTCCACCCACCGCATCACCATCAGCATCGGCGTCGCTGCATTTCCGGATGATGCAACCGATCCAATTCAACTGGTCGAGCTCGCTGATTCTGCTCTTTATCGCGCTAAACGCGAAGGCCGAAATCGTATCTGCGCTTATCGCCCCTCGCTGGCGCTGACTGAAGGCCCCTTACCCGCTCGCCGCCAGACGTAACCAACCGCATATTGTTTTATGAAACAAACGGGGCAAGCCAGCGTGTAATTCGTTCGGTTGGGGCGCTTTTCCCGCCCGGTTGCACGCTCTTAAGCGTGGCGTGTATCCTTCAGCAGCAAGTCCGCATCACGCTCCTCAGAAGGACTGGAAAGGCTTTTCGTGCCTACAAAATTAAACCTGGCGAGCCGCCCATTTAATAATCGCGCGCTGCCGTGGATGATCACCGCGGCGGTGATTTTCGTGTCACTCGTAAGCCTCATTTTCATTGTGCGCGCAACGCGAGAAGCAAATGCCCAGGCGAATGCGGTTCAAAACGACATCAATAACCTGGGCCGGCAGGAGTTGGCACTGCGAGAGCAGGCCGAAAGAGTTAAGAACTCGCTCACGCCCGAGCAGCTCCAGGCTTTGGACGCAGCCCACACGCTCGTCGATCGAAAGCATTTCTCCTGGTCGCGTTTATTTGCTGATCTAGAGGCCGCGCTACCGGGTTCGGTACGTGTGAAGAGTATTTCTGTACGGCGCGTGGTTAAGCAGGGAGACGAAACTTCGGCTGAGTTGGATCTCACGGTCGTGGCGAAGACACCCTCGATTGTGACCGATATGATCGCGGAGATGGACCGGGCCGGAGTTTTCCATTCGGAACTCCGCACCCAAAATCTACAACGCGGACGAGGCGAAAGCGGCGCGGAATATGAATTGGCTGTGGTCTATCGACCAAGGGCCGGCGCACCGGCTCAAACCACCACGCTTGCCTTGAATGCGGGGCAAAGGGATGGAACCAAATGAGTCAACAACTCCCACCGCCAGCAACTGAAAAGCGCCAGGTTCAGGCGCGCTTTAGCAGCCTGCGCGTCTCGCGCCAGTCTGGCGTGTTTGGCGTGGCTGAGATCATTGGTCTGGCTGGTGCTTTGTTGATCCTGGTATTGGTGATTGTTTCATACCTTTATTTTCTTGTACCTGCTCGTTCTCGCCGCGCAGCGCTTGAGCTGGAGCGAGCCCGTCTGCAGAGCCTGTTGAGAAATTCCCAGGACTCGCTGACACGTGGATTAAGCATTGACGCAACCGTTCACAATATTACGCAGAGTCTTGATGCGTTCGAGACTGCCGGACTGGTGGATGCAAATCGCGGACGCATGGGGTTGTATGACAGTCTAAACAGTCTTATTCGCAAGAATGGTTTGCGCAATACTTCTGGTCCAAGCTACACGCCGCTTGAACCGACAGGGTCGAAGACGAGCCCCGGGTCAAAAGCTGCGAACACCAAGTGGCAGAGTATTTATCCCGGAATCGCCATTAGCGTCACGGTTGAGGGGCCTTATCAGAATCTGCGGCGGTTTGTGCGTGACATCGAGACAAGTAAACAGTTCATAGTGATCAATACGGTGGAACTGGAACGAGCCACCGAATCCAGCGGCGCTTCGGAAACCGGGAGCAGCGGAAACTCTTTAGTAAGTCTGCGGCTTGAAATGACCACTTATTTCCAACGAGTTGGCGCGGAAAATATATCCGGAGATTAGTGGTTCCGTTTGTGAGTCATGCAACTTAGCGATATTCAAAATCCGGCTGAACGCAAGAAACTGCTCGTGGCAGGCGCATTGGGAATCGTTGCGCTGCTGCTACTTTGGTGGACTTTCTTCGGCTTTGGTAGCAACTCGCAACAAGTCACCCGGCGCCCTCCGGTCGCGTCCACTTCGCCAAACGACAATAGATTAGTTTCCACGAATCCCACACCCGCTCCTTTACCAGAGGCGAACGAAAACCTTCTCGAGCGCCTGCAGCCCGTTATCTGGGAAAGCTCTGTGCCGGCCGTCGCGGAACCGAAGCGCAACATATTTGCCTATTACGAGCCGCCTCCAAAACCAGCAGGCGCGGCCTCGACGCCGACGCCGACGCCAACACCGACGCCGCCGGTTTTGCTCGCCAGCGTGTCGCCTGCCAGCGCTTTCGCGCGCACCGGTGACTTTACGCTCGAAGCGGCTGGCGATAAGTTCACCCCACAAATGCGTATTGTCATTGACAATACCGAATTGCCTACCCGCTATGTGAGTCCGCAGCAATTATCGGCGACAGTTCCTGCAAGTCTGATTGCGAATCCCGGCTCCCGTCAGGTGATGACCCGCTCGCCAGACGGCAAGCTGTATTCGAATCCCGTGACGCTCTCGGTAAACGCTCCGCCGATTCCCAACTATAACTACGTCGGAATCATCGGCACTCGCCGTTATATCGACACAGCTATTCTGCAAGACAAGTCATCCAAAGAGATGCTGAACGTACAGCGAGGCGATCTTCTTGGCGGGAGATTTCGAGTTACCAGCATCTCGGAGAAAGAACTGGTGCTGGTTGATAACAATCTGAAGATCAAACACACTTTGGCATTCTCAGTTTCGGGTGATAAAGGAAACCCGATGCAACGTCCTACACCGCGATCCGATAGCGACGATGACCAACCATAGCAGTGGACCACACCACAATATATGGACAGCGCGCTTAGACGGTGCTGCGGTGAGATTGTGTTCACGTCCGCGGCTCAGCCGGTACCACGAAGGCGGTTACACGCTGGTTGCCCTGCTGGCGCTGATGACGATCGTCGCGTTATTCGCCGCCGCTGCTGCTCCCACTCTCCAACAACAAGCACGTCGCGAAAGAGAGAAGGAGGCGATCTTTCGCGGTGAGCAGGTAGCAGAAGCCATTCGTCTTTATTATTCGTACAAGGCATCGAGAGGCATCACCGGAGATGCTGGGTTGCCATCATCGATCGATGATCTGCGTGAAGGTTTGTCTGTCGGCACTAAGAAGGTTCAGATCCTACGTAGTTCGGCTGCGCGTGATCCGTTGTCAGAGTCTGGCGAGTGGCAGTTGGTTAGGCCTCGAGGGAATGAGGTAACAGAGTTCGTGCGCTCAGTAATGCTGTTTGCGCACAATGTGCGACCAGCGACCCGTGACCCGCAACTTAAAGTGGTAGAACGAGATATGGTGCCGTATGTATTGCCAAACTCGGGCAGTTCGTCATCATTTGGTTCTTCAAGTAGCGCAGGCAATAGTTCCGGCCCCTTCATTGGTGTCAGCAGCGAGGACAAAGCCAAGGCGGTGATTTTTTATTACGGTATCGATCGTCACGACTCCTGGATCTTCACTCCATTTCTCCGCTAGCTGAATCAACTCAATCCAAAGATCAGTTTTTCAAATTCTGCTATTGCCCGATCAAGATTGTGAGTGGTCCGATGTGATCGCTTGAACGCTGTTTAGGCTGTCGCAATTTTGTCGGAATGTGATCATGAGAAACGTGATCTCATACCTCTCACCGTCTTCAAGAGCGGTTGCCGACCAAAATTATTTTTCTCCTGAAGCTGTAATAAGTTGTTGACATCGCGAGCGTTTGCGTTTATATAGCAAGATGTTGTGCGCCGTTTACTCTAGCCCACAAGAGAGAAGTAAGCACAGTATCTTGTGGTTAAGACCTAAACCCTAAAAAATTTTTGAAACGAAGGAGCAAACAGAATGGCAACTAAAAAAGGTGGAAAGAAGTCAGCGAAAAAAGGTGGCAAGAAGGCAGCGAAGAAGGGCGGCAAGAAGGCAGCCAAGAAGAGATAGTTCGTTCTTCGACGATAGAACAGCAACCTCCAACTGGCGCACACAAATTTCAACAGGCCAGCAGGGCCTTTCAAAAGGAACGACGAGGACTTCAAGCGAATCTCGTCGTTCCTTTTGTATTTCGTCATTGCGATCTCAACACCTGGAAATCTTCCTTCACTGAACGCAACGTCCTACGATGATTCGCGTCGCACTTGTCGAGCCTGAGATTCCTCCCAACACGGGAAACATCGCGCGGCTTTGTGCCGCGACCAATGTTCCCCTGCATATTGTCGGAGCAACTGGCTTTCGCCTGGACGATCGGGCCGTGCGCCGCGCGGGCCTCGACTATTGGCCGCAGGTGGTATTGAGTCGCCATGCAACTCTTTCGCACCTCCACGAGTCACTTCCGGACGCTCGCTTTCTTTATCTCACCACCAAAGCAAAGCAGAGTTACGCTGAGTGGGAGTTTCTTACTAACGATTGCCTTGTCTTTGGCCGCGAAACACGGGGCCTGCCCGAATCTGTGCTCTCTTCAAACTGGGATCGCTGCCTTACCATCCCAATGCCAAACGCGAAGGTGCGTAGCCTGAACCTGGCCACGGCTGTGGGGATCGTGCTGTATGAGGCTCTCCGCCAGACAGGCGGCTTGGTGTCAGGCGGGGACGCCGAGCAGTAAAATTCAGGACGCCTCCTCTTTATAAACAACAACGAGCTTGTGTGCGCGGGAGTTATTGCCGCTCAGGTGGTAACATTCACAGTTTCGCCTTAGGGGCAAATTTGAAACTGTGCAGTGAAGTCGCGGGTAAGAGTCATGAGTAACGAAAGAAAAGACATTCGGAATATTGCAATCATCGCTCACGTGGATCACGGCAAGACAACGTTAGTCGATGCCATGTTGCGGCAATCGGGGACGTTCCGCGAAAACGAGCAGGTGCGCGACAGGGTAATGGACTCGATGGACCTGGAGCGCGAACGAGGCATTACCATCATGGCAAAGAACACCGCCGTGCATTATCGCGATGTGAAAATCAATATCGTAGATACGCCGGGCCACGCCGACTTTGGAGGCGAGGTTGAGCGTGTTCTAAAAATGGTTGACGGCGTAATGCTGTTGGTTGATGCCGCCGAGGGTTGCTTGCCGCAAACCAGGTTTGTGCTGCGCAAAGCCCTGGAAGCGCGTTTGCCAGCCATCGCCGTCGTAAACAAGATTGACCGGCAAGACGCGCGACCCGAAGAAGTGGTGAACGAAATTTACGAACTGTTCCTCGACCTCGACGCCACAGATGCGCAAATTGAGTTTCCTATTCTCTATTCCATTTCGCGCGAGGGTATCGCAAAGAAAAGCCTTGCTGATGAAAGCCAGAACCTGCAGCCACTCTTTGAACAAATCGTAACTACCATTCCGGCGCCGCGGCAGTTAAGAGACGACTCGTTGCAATTGTTGGTCGCGAACCTGGACTACAGCGAGTACGTCGGGCGCCTCGCGATTGGTCGCATCTATTCCGGCGCGATAGCGCTCGGCGATCAGGTAGCGGTCGCCAAGCCTGACGGCTCGCTTCGTAAAGTACGCGTCTCCCAGTTGTATGCATATGAAGGTTTGAAGCGCGAATCGATCGAACGGGCCGAGTTTGGGGAGATCGTCGCCCTGGCCGGCATCGAAGATATTGAGATAGGCGACACGATCACTTCGGCCGACAATCCGCAGGCACTGCCCGCGATTGCGGTGGATGAACCCACCATTTCAATGATCTTCAGTGTGAACAATTCGCCTTTCGCCGGAAAGGATGGGAAGTTTGTAACTTCACGGCAGGTAAAAGAACGCCTCGATCGCGAGGTGCTGGGGAACGTAGCCATTCGGGTCGAAGAGACTGAGGCTCCAGAGCAGTTCAAGGTTTCCGGTCGCGGCGAATTACAGTTGTCGATTCTGATCGAGATGATGCGTCGCGAAGGTTACGAACTTCAGGTTTCGAAGCCTGAAGCGATCACACGCCAGAGCAACGGCGTTACACTTGAGCCGATTGAGTTGGTTGTGATTGATTGCCCGGACGAGTTTATCGGGGTCGTTACAGAAGCCGTCGGCCGCCGCAAAGGACAGATGACGAAGATGGTGAATCACGGAACCGGGCGCGTACGACTGGAATTTGAAACACCATCGCGTGGTCTGATCGGCTTTCGCAATGAATTCCTGACTGAGACCAAGGGCACCGGTCTGCTCAATACTCTCTTTTTGCGCTGGGACAATTGGCAGGGAACGTTACGCGGCCGCGCGACAGGTTCGCTTGTATCTGATCGCACCGGCGAGACTACTACCTATGCGCTTTTCAATCTTCAGGAACGAGGGACACTTTTTGTGCGGCCTGGCACAAAAGTTTACGAGGGCATGATCATCGGTGAGAACGCGCGCGCGGTCGATCTGGATGTCAACGCGATTAAGGAAAAGAAGCTAACCAACATGCGCGCGTCATCCGCAGATGAAGCGATGCGTTTAGTGCCACCCAAGGAACTATCGCTCGAACAGGCGATTGAGTTTATCGGAGAAGATGAACTGGTCGAAGTAACGCCAAAGAATATTCGATTACGCAAACGCGTATTGCGATTCAACGAGCGACCAAAGCGGAAAGAGACTTAGGAGTTGCTGCAATCGTGACATCCCCTTTCCTTGATTTGCTCGACCCAACCCGCACTTACCCAATCACCGACACGCTGGTGTCCGGACGTTCACATGCTGAGCAGGTGGCAGAGTTCGCAGAGCGAGGGCTGGCATTAGTCCAACTCCGCGAAAAGAATCTACCGTCAGGCGAGTTCTATCGTGAAGCTGAAAAAGCAATGTTAGTTGCGCGGCGTCACGGCATTAAGATCATAATAAATGATCGTGTTGACATCGCCCTTGCGGTCAATGCGGATGGCGTCCACCTCGGGCAGGAGGATCTCCCAATTGAGGCTGCACGGCGCTTGCTTGGGAATAAGGTGATAATCGGCTTTTCCACCCACAATCTAGCGCAGGCCAAACGGGCAGCGCTGCTAGACATTGATTACCTGGCTATTGGTCCAATCTTTCCAACCACTAGTAAAGACAGCTCAAATGCTGCAGTCGGCCTCACGCAACTCAGCGCTGTTCGACAGGCCGTTCCTGGCATTCCCGTAGTGGCCATAGGCGGCGTAAACGGAGAAAATCGAACTGCCATCCTGGGTGCGGGCGCCGATGCCGTAGCGGTAATTAGCGACTTGTGGGCTCACTAGCGCTCAAAACCACCTTATAAAGAGGGTCAAGTCTCCTAAGGTCAACACATTTCGCTTGCGTTTGACAGTGTTGTGCGCGAGAATTGCTCCCGCCAACCAGGCGCCCGACGTGGCTGCCTTCCCGCCCGACTCGTTCCATCAGTTTCTTTCCGGGGTTACAAACTAAATGAGTTTCTTCGATCTGCCGCCCATAATCGAGCGCATGCTGCTGGTCTCCGAAAAGATCAGCGATCTCAACTTCTCCGTCGGCCAACTTCCACAAGTTGAAGTTAACGGCAAGCTCACGCCTGTGCAGCCTTTGGGGATGCAGAAACTGACGCCCTATCAAACCGAGATCATAGCGATGGCGTTGATGCATGGTAACGCTGACGCCGCCGAACGACTGGCGCGCACCGGTACTGCTGACCTCAGCTACTCGCTGCCTTCACGCGCGCGGTTTCGCGTAAATATTTTTCAACAGCGTGGGGTCTACTCAATCGTCATGCGCGTAATTCCCACGGATATTCCAACCATCAAGTCGCTGGGTCTTCCGGACCAGCTGTCGGAGATTGCCGAACTCAGAAACGGCCTGGTCCTGATGACTGGTCCAACGGGTTCAGGAAAGAGCTCGACCCAGGCCGCGATCATTGACCTGATCAATGAAAAGAAGCACTACCATGTTGTGACTATCGAGGATCCAATTGAGTATCTCCATTCGCATAAGAGTTCTACGATTAATCAACGCGAAGTTGGACACGACACGCGCGACTTTCCTTCCGCCCTACGCGCAACTTTGCGCCAGGCGCCGAAGGTAATTCTCATTGGGGAAATGCGCGACTTTGAAACAACTGAAATAGCTTTGGAAGCCGCGGAAACAGGCCACCTGGTGCTCTCGACTTTGCACACGATCGATGCTTCGAAGACTGTTGATCGCATTATCGGTCTCTATCCCAAAAACGAGGAAGCGGTTATTCGCACTCGCCTGGCCCAAACCTTTCGCTACATTATTTCTCAGCGTCTCATTCCTCGTGCAGATCGGCGCGGCCGTATTGCGGCCGTTGAAATATTGCGCTCGAGCCCGCGCACCCGGGAATACATCGAGGCAGGAGAAGCGGACGGCAAGTCTTTGCTCGATGCGATGCGAGATGGAAAACTTGATGGCATGCAGGACTTCGACACGGTTATCAAATACATGATCGAAACAGGGCGGGTCAGTCTTGAAGATGGTCTGGCCTTCGCAACTAATCAAAACAACCTGCTGCTCTCGCTCAAAGGTGTAACGGCCGCAGAGGAGTTCATGCAAAAGGGCGGTGGTGCAATACCCTTGAACGCAGTCTCCGAAAGCGGATCGATGCTCAACATGATCGAATAACCTTCCTTAAGAAAAGCTTCAACCAAACTTAACTATGATTATCTCTTGCCAGAAATGCGCTTCACGCTTGCAGGTTGATGAAACCAAGGTTCCAACCGGCTCCTTTAGTATTCGTTGCCCAAAATGTAACAGCACCGTCGAGTTTGCATCGCCAAACCCGGCTCTCGAGCAGAGTGGCGCTGGCCTCGGAGACTCGCCGGCTACTGGGAATGCCCGTTTTGAACAGCCAAATCCCGCGCCCCTTTTTGAAGTTGAGGGGGGCAGCCAGGAAGCAAAGCCCAGCGGATCAGCCGCTGACATGTTGCTGGAGTTGCTTTCGAAAGTTGCTAATCAGTCGCTTCCTAATGCAAATGGGTCGGACCTTGTTAGGCCAGCCTGGAACCCGCGAAAGGCTCTGCTGTGCGTGCAGGAGGAGAATCGTGAGAACTTAGCACGCGCGTTGGCAGAAAACGGTTACAAAGTTTTCGTGGCCAACGACACGCGCCAGGCCGTAGACAGGATGCGCGAAGATCAGTTGGACGTCGTAGTACTGGACTCGCGTTTTGATCCGGTGGAACAGGGAGCTATATATGTGACACGCGAGATCAGCGTTCTCCGACCGGCACAGCGGCGGCGGGTTTTCTTTGTCCTGCTGTCGCCGTCACTGCGCACTATGGATCCGCACGCAGCGTTTCTCAACAACGTGAATGCGATCATCAATCTCAACGACGTCGACGAAATGCCGCGGTTGATCGAACATCGGCTGCGCGAATATAACGATCTCTACAAAGACTTTAATCAGGTCAACGGGGTCGCAGCGTTGTAGGGCCGCAGTTTCGCTAATCCAATCTTTCTTGAAAGGGCCACCTCGAGTGGCCTTTTTCATTTGAAATCAAGGCGACCCGGGCTACCTGCACCGAACTCAAGTTTTTCTCAAGGGCCACTTTGTATTGATAGTCCATGCAGGAGAAGACCGCTTGCGAGGATCTTAGCGCCGTGCAAGAATTCGCCTGCTCACACTTTCAATTCTTTATTTGAAGGAGCGTGCTCATGCACCGTATTCCTATGCTTTCGTTCTGTCTCTTGTTCGTTGCCATTGGCGCGTGCAAGACTTCTACTACCACGCAAACACCCACGAACAGTTCGGGGACTGCGGAAACCAGCCCCGCGCAAGCCAGCCCGGGCCAAATAACTTCGACGGGTTCTCCTTCGGCGGCCCAGGTTACCGATGCAGTTAAACCTAAAGTTGATGCGTGTGCGATGTTGGACAGCAAGGAAATCCAATCAGTCCAGGGCGAGGCTGTCAAAGAAACCAAGTTGAGCGGACAGGCAGGCGGTGGTCTGCAAATCTCCCAGTGCTTCTTTACTTTGCCGACTTTTACGAATTCCATCAGCCTGCTGGTGGCCCAGAAAGGCGACGGCGCCGACGCGAAGGATCCCAGGGAGTTTTGGCGCGAAACATTTCAAAAGGATGGCGCCGGAGAAAAAGAACGCGAACGGGAACGCGAGCGTGAAAAGAAGGAACGTGACAAAGATAAGAAGACCGGGACACGGCGCGAAGAAGAAGAGGAAGAAGGCACTCCACCGCAAAAGGTAGCGGGCGTTGGCGATGACGCTTACTGGATCGGCAGCCGCGTCGGTGGCGCGCTCTACGTACTAAAGGGAAATACCTATTTGCGCATCAGCATCGGCGGCTCAGCGGATCAGACTAGCAAAATAAATAAATCGAAAGCGCTGGCCCAGAAGGCGCTCGCGCGGCTGTAGTAGGAACGCGGCAATACATTTCTCGCCGTGATGGTGTTTGACCGGCGGCGTTATTTCTGTTTAATCGAGCAGATTTGTTAAGCTGGTCGCGCTACTGCACCTTGCCCTGAGTTTGCACTGCATGACTGCCAACAACTCCACCCAGGATAATAAACAGGCTCAAGCTACTGTGGCGGTCCATGGTGGCGAACGCACCGACGAACAGTCACATGGCGCAGTTGTTTCTCCCGTATTTCATACCGCCACTTTCGCCTTTGAAAACTTTGATCAGATGCGGAGGTACGCACGCGGTGAGTTAACCGACGCGTACTTCTACTCACGTTACGCGAACCCCACCGTCGCCGAAGCAGAAAGAAAAATTGCTGAACTGGAAGGCGCTGAGTCCGCGCTGGTCACATCTTCCGGCTCGGCGGCAACGTTTTGCGCGCTGGCAACACTGTGCAAGGCCGGCGATGAAGTAATCGCCTGTGACTCGATTTATGGCGGCACGGTGAAAATGCTGACCAAAATTTTCAGTCACTTTGGAATCAATACGCGTTTCATTTCGCTCGACCAAATTCCAAACCTTGCTGAAATCGCCGGCAAGCATTCCAGGCTTTTCTGGTTTGAAACTCCAGCCAACCCCCTCAACCGCATAGTCGACCTCGACATGGTCGCGGACGTTTGTCACCAGGCGAAACTTTTTTCTGTGGTCGACAATACGTTTGCATCGCCCGTGCTGCAGCGTCCGATTGCACATGGCATTGATGCCGTAATGCACAGCGCCACTAAATATTTGGGCGGTCACTCGGATCTGACAGCCGGCGCATTGACGGGCAGCAAAGAATTCATCGATCGCGCGCGACAGACCTCGGTGATGGTTGGAACTACGCTTGATCCGGCAGCTGCTTATCTTCTTTCACGGGGCATGAAGACGATCGCTCTGCGGGTGCACGCTTCCTGCGAAAACGCATTAGCGCTGGCGCGGGCCTTACGCAAACATCCGAAAGTCGCGCGCGTTTATTACCCCGGTCTCGAAGACGATCCTGGTCATGAACTAGCGAGCCGGCAAATGAGTAGCTTCGGCGGTGTCGTGGCGATTGATGTAGTTGGCGGAGAGCCCGAAGTTGAAACACTTTTCAACTCGCTGCAGCTGGTCCGTACTGCGCCTTCTCTGGGCGGCGTTGAGACGCTTGCCAGCTATCCTCTTTATTCATCGCACGCGGGCTTTAGCGATCAGCAACTGGCGGCCGCCGGCGTTTCCGCCGCGACGGTCCGTTTTGCGGTTGGCATTGAAGCGGCGGGGGACATAATCGCCGATGTAACTCAAGCGCTCGAAAAGATCTGATCAATCCCAAAGTATGACTGCGTATCATTGACTGGGTTATGGAGATCAAGCTTTTGCTGACACTAGATCTTCGCGAGCAGGCAGCGCTGCAAGCTGCGCTGGTTACGCACGGCGCTCCCGATGCGCTGGTCACGCTCGCTTTGACCGGTGCCTGCCGCATCGTCTCGCTCGAGGAAGCCCGGCAATTACGCAAATGGCTGTCCGAAGCGCGCACCGCAGGCGGAACTGATTTTGCTTCGTTGCATGTCATTGAGCGCGGGCTGGTGGATTTTGGCGCCTGAAGGTTGATTATGCTTCAGGTTGAAAGACTACTTAATGAACGAAATACAACTAGGATATGGACGCGGCTCTCAACTCTTCACTTTCGACCCCTCACGCTTCCAGATTCTGGAAACAAATCCCGCTGACGAAAAGCCCCTAACCGATGTTGAGATTGGGGCGGCTTTTAGCGATACGATAGAGTCGCCTTCTATCGACGATCTCTTCTCTGCCGGCGATACCGTCCTCATCGTCGTTTCAGACGCAACACGCGCCACTGGCAGCGCGCAAATCATCAATCTCCTGGTTCGCCGTTTGATTCAAGCGGGCGTACCGCCTTCGGACATCGCTATTATTTTTGCTACCGGTATTCATCGTCGGGTAACTGACGAAGAAATAAAGGAGTTGTTAACTCCCTTTATCGCCCAGCGTGTGCGCGTGCTTCATCACGACTCTGATGATTCAGGTGCTCTCGTTTCGCTCGGTGTCACAGCCGGCGGCACACCCGTCGAAGTAAACCGCGCGCTAAAGGATTTTTCTCGCGTTATCCTGACCGGCGCGATTGGCTTTCATTATTTTGCAGGCTTCACAGGCGGTCGCAAATCGATTTGTCCCGGGCTCGCATCGGCGCGGACGATTGAGGCCACGCATATGCTCGCGCTTGACTTTGAAACAGGCGAACGGCGCCGGGGCGTTGGTACAGGCAAGTTAGATGGCAATGCCGTAAACGAAGAGTGCGAACGCGTCGCCGCACTGATCGAACCAAGCTTGGGCGTCAACGCCGTCGTAGATGAGCGCGGACGAGTTGTAAAACTTTATGTGGGCGACTGGCGCGCCGCGCATCGCGCCGGCTGCGAAGCTTATCTCGCCACGCATTCGCTCGACATTGCTGAACGGCGGGATTTAGTCATTGTCAGTTGTGGCGGCTCGCCGTGGGACATCAACCTGATTCAGGCGCACAAGGCGCTCGAGATGGCTGCCCAGGCCACAAACCAGGGCGGCACAATAGTATTACTAGCGGAATGCAGCGACGGGCCAGGCCGCGCAGATTTTTTGAAATGGTTTGCTGAGGACGACTCGCGTGCACTGGCTGCGCGGCTGCGCGAGGCCTATGAGGTTAATGGTCAAACCGCCTGGTCCTTACTTACGAAGGCTGAGCGCTATCGAATCTTTCTAATTTCAGAATTGCCGGAGGAACAAGTACGCGCCATGCGCATGATTCCAGCTAACTCTCTCAACGACGTAATGGCTCGGATTGATAACGCTGCGAGTGGTTTTATCCTCCCACGCGGCGCTGCGCTGTTACCCGTACTTAAAACAGAAGGCAGAAGGCCGCAAGTAAGATAATGTTGCTACTGACCGAATCCGGCACTAAAATGCCTGCCACCCTTGGCACAACCCGCGGTTAACGAACTGGAGCGATAACTAATGAAAATCATGAGGCTCGCGTTGCTACTCGCACTCACATCTTTCGGCGTAATGGCCCAACAACCCACCGTATCGGTCGAGCGGCGTGTAGCGCTAATAGATACGGCGGTAGCGCTTGACGCCGCGGGTGCTTCCGCGCTCGAAGGATCTTTACGTACAACTGCGCTCAACGGCACGACCGATTCACCGGTCACCAACATTCGCATGGTGGTCAAAAATTCGGGCACTGTGTCTTACGCATTTGTGTCAGGACTGGTCACCTTTTACGACACCAGCGGCGTGCGCTGCGGCGAAGGTTTGTTCAAAGCGGACGCTCTGGCAGTTGGAGAAGCATTTGAAACAGACACTCCCGGTATCCGCATTCGTTGTTCACCATCAACCTGGCGCATCATCGCGACGAATCTATTGCCGCGCGTCGCTCCTGTGGTTGAAAACCCAGCCGCGGTTACTCGCTCGACCACTAATCTTCTTATCAGCATTGATGGCGAAGAGCATCCGCTGCAAATTGATCGCCCATTGGTCGTGACGATGGGTAACGCGCAACGTACAATTGTGGTGCGCCCGGCGCCGTAAACCCCAGTCACGACTACTTGACCGCATGCTGACAGCGTCCTAGGATCAAGAGCAATTAAGACCCTCAGAAAGCGGCGGTATGTATGGCAGATAATCAGGAAAACATTTGTGCGCATCCGGCCTGCGATTGTCCGGCGGAGCAAAACAGTAAGTACTGCAGCGAGTACTGCGAGAACGCCGAGAAGTCGCATGTCATGGAAATCGGTTGCGGCTGCGAACACGACGGTTGTCGCTAGTCGGAAACCAAATCTCATTCAGCATTTCGGCGCCGGCCATTCCGCCAGAGCGACCACCTCATCCTGTAATTATCATTTGCAATAAACTTGCAATCTACACGTAGCCGCTGCACCGGCAACGCCCTCTAAGCTTCCTTCATCCTGAAATAGCGGACGCATGGTCTCCCTGAAAGCGGGTTTCAATGTTCGTAGCAGGACAATCCAATTGTGAACTAATCCAAATTCTCCCAAACACTTTGACTATTGACGCCCTGCGGCGCGAAATACTGATGAGGTGAGACACAATGAAGAGGACGATCCTGGTAATCAGTCTGACGCTTGCTTTGGGCCTGGTTGCAAATGCGCAGTCTGCGAGTACAACCGCAAGTGGCGAATCGGACAGTCAAACTTCGGCCGCTGCGCGCGCCGGAAACAAGACCGTCAACCTGGATTCGGGAACACGCGTGGCAGGCGACTTACAAAGCGCCATTGACGCGCGCAAGGCCAAGGTCGGCGATCAGGTTGTATTGAAGACAACGGAGGCGATCAAATCGCAAGGCCACACCGTTGTCAGCAAAGGTTCCCGACTACTGGGCCACGTGACGGAGGTGAGCCAGAAGAGCGAGAGCAGGGGCGAATCGCGGATTGGACTTCTCTTTGATCGTCTTGAAGGCGGCTCGTTAAATATGCCTATTACGGCGACGATCACTTCGGTGGTCAACGGCACAGCTCGGGCGCGGGCCAATGATGATGATCTCTTTGCGGACGCCGGCAGCGCAACGTCGACGACGGCGAGTTCAGGTAGTGCGCGCAGTTCGTCATCTGGAAGTGGCAGTCTGGTTGGCGGCGTTGTCAATTCCACGAACTCGACCGTGGGTAGTGTGGTCGGCGGCACGACGGCAGCGGTTGGTTCGACAGTTGATTCGACCGCCAACGTGATCGGCAATACGACGGCGGGAGTGGTCCGTTCGCCAGGCAACATCAGGATTTCGCAGTCGAGTAACACTTCCGTAGAGGGGAGCTCGGTGCTGTCGTTGCAGGGCGGCAATCTGCGCCTGGAGAAGGGCACGAAGTTCAACCTGGTGCTGACGCAATCGACAAGCGCCGGTACCACGAAACCGTAGGGTCCTTCGCGACTAATGAACAAGCGGCGACGCGAGTAAACTCGCGCCGCCGCTTTGTCGTTTCAGCATCAGTCCTGAAACAGCTGTTTGTTGCTCATCACTAGTGCGCGTTAAAGTAGCAGCTACCGTCATGCTTAACACTTTATTAGAACTGCAACGTCTGAAGCGCCTCGATCGCACGGGTTGGACGTTGCGCGGTCTACCGAACGGGACCGAGTCGGTGGCCTCGCATTCCTTCGGTGTCGGCGTTACGGCAATGCTGTTAGCTGATGAAATTGTCTCGCGCGGCCTGCAGGTTGAAATGGAGCGCTTGCTGCGCATGGCGTTGCTGCACGATTGGGCCGAGACGCGCGTAGGCGATATGCCTCGAACTGCGACCCAATACTTTGGCGCGGACGCGAGAAAGCTCGCCGAAGGTAAGGCATTCGCAGATATTGTTGCGGAAGTTGGGCCCGCCGCAGCCGAGTACGAAAAGCTCTACGACGATTACGAACAACGGCAGACCATCGAAGCGCGTATTGTGAAGGCAGCCGACGTAATCGACTTGTTGGTTCAGGCTTATGCGCTCGAGCGTGCGGGAGCCAAAGGGCTTGACGAGTTTTGGGATGTCGCAACGGGTGCCGACTTTCAACTTCCGCCGGTCGCGCATTCAGTAGTACGGGAAGTCCTGGATTCGTTGTTGGCCGAACGCGGCAAAATTATTCAAGGACAACGGGACTGAGCCGGATGTTGATCTCTATTTTAATGGTCACATGGCGGAGCGCGCTGCTTGGGATTTTACTCTTCATCGTCACTTTCGCGATCAGCCTGGCGATCGTTTCGTTCATCCTGGTCAATATTCCGCCGGACTATTTCCAGGAAAATCGATCAAATGAGTTTTGGTCGGGACGGCATCCGGCAATTCGGCTGCTGGGCGTCGTCGGTAAAAACATTCTGGGGGTTTTGTTAGTCGCTCTTGGAATTGTGATGTCGATACCGGGAGTGCCGGGACAGGGCATCCTGACAATTCTTTTAGGAATCATGTTGCTTGACTTTCCCGGCAGACAAGACCTTGAACGCAAAATTGTTAGTCAACCGCGCGTTCTGAAAAACATCAACAAGCTGCGGCACAGATTTGGCAAACCCGAACTTGCATTATGATATCCAAAAGAGGGTGGCGGTCGGTTTGATGTCCAATAAGCTTTAGCGTGTCGTAACCCGGCGACAAACTAAAGTTTATTGGACATATGCAACGAGATTGACCCATTACCTAAAAGAATGTTGCGTTGACAACAAAAATCGTCTTTGTTAGCTTGAGCCGCTGTTTTGCTTGCGATGACAGGCGCCGGTTTCCCCGAGAACTTTGCTAATGCCCAACTCCACTGCTGCGAATTTGCGTGCCTCCGTTCGCGCTTCATTTTTTCTGTTACTAACATTTGCGGTTGCGCTTAATACCGGCTGTGGATTGTTAGGCACTCACAAGAAAGTGACGGTGCCGCAACTGCTCACCCCCTTGAGCGAAGCAGGCAAGAGCCGGCTCATTACTGAAGTCAATCGGCTCGCGAGCGTGCGTTCGCTGCACGGAAAAGTAGATATCCAATTCGAAGACACTTCATTCGCCGAGGCCGGCATTGCCGAGAAGTACAAGCAAGCAGACGGCACGGTCACGCTGCAACGTCCCGGTCAGATCTATTTGATCATCGCCGTACCATTCATTGCCAAAGACATTGCGCAGATGACCTCGAACGGTGAGACGTTTCGGGTGGCGGTCTTGCAGGGCGATGAAAAGTATCGTCGTTTTGTGAAGGGAACTAACAACGCCGTTTATGAAAAACTGGATGGTGACGGAGCAGAGCCCGATGCGCAAAAAAGCAAAAAGGGCAAGATGGACGAAAAGCAAACTGTAAATGCGCTTTCCAATCTGCGTCCACAACACCTAACGGATGCGTTAATGATCAGCCCGATCGTCGTCGGCCCACAGAGCCCCGTGACTTATGTGCAGAGCGAGTTTTACCAGGAAGAAGCAGATGCTCGTCCCGAAAGAACAGGGACGCGGGTAGTCAGGGGTTACTACCTGCTGGAGGAGATTTCCCAGACAGGCACCGGTGATGCTCGCTTGTTGCGCCGCTTTTGGTTTGACCGCGTAAATGGAATTCGCCTGGCGCGCATCCAGTCGTTTGACGAGAATGGCCTGTTAATTACGGACGTGGCCTATTGGGATGAGAAGCCTCTTGGCGAAAGTGGGCAAGCGCGGTTGCCTACGCGAATTGAAATCACTCGGCCCCACGATCATTACAAGTTGAGCATTACCTATCAGACCCCTGCGGCGGTTGATGTCGACAAGGAATTTCGACCGGAAGCTTTTGTGCTTGAGAACAGGTGGCAATTGTCGGAAGTCGACCTCGACGCCCGCCAACGTAACAAGGCCTCCGTCACACCCAAATAAGTTCCCATCGCAACCGAGTCCAGCGTAAGTACACCTCCAGCCACCAAAGAAAAAGCTCCCCGGGCTTTGCCTGCGGTAGCTATTAAATGACCGCCTGTATTAACATCATCCGTCCCTGCTAACTTGCGCCGGCGCCTTCCGCAGGGCACTGATCTATAGCTGATGAGAACAATCCTGCAAGCAGACAATCTGACCAAGACTTACCGCGTTGGCAAAGTTGATGTGCCGGCTTTGAGAGGAGTGTCGCTTGAGGTTCATGAGGGTGAATTTGTGGCCATCATGGGACCCTCAGGTTGCGGCAAGTCGACAATGTTGCACTTGCTTGGCGGTTTGTTAACGCCGACTACCGGCAAGATCGTTGTTGACGGTGAAGATTTGACGGCCGCGTCTGACGCCAAGCGCACTGATATTCGCCGCCGCAAGATTGGTTTTGTGTTTCAGCGCTTCAATCTTTTTCCCACACTAACAGCTGAAGGTAACTTGCGTTTGGCTGAACGAATTCACGGCAATGGGGGTGAAGATCCCGAACGGCGCCGCGAAGTTTTGCGGCTGCTCGGTCTTCAGGACAAACTGCACCATAAACCGCTCGAACTCTCAGGAGGCGAGCAACAACGCGTAGCACTGGCCCGCGCCGTGGTCACTCGACCCGCCATCGTGTTGGCGGATGAACCAACTGGAAATCTCGACTCGGAAAACTCCGCGCTCGTTCTTAATATGTTTCAGGAATTGAATTACCGCTTCAACCAAACCATTGTAATGATTACTCACAATCCGGAAGCCGCAGCAATGTGCCGACGAATAATACAAATGCGTGACGGTCACATTGTTGAGCACGCCGCCGCCGTCCAGTTGTAATAAGCACCACTAAGTTGATTTACAGGGATTTTTGCCGCAGTTAGAATGAATCCCGCCTCGGCCTGTAAATGGCGTGGCGCTTGCTGAATTACTCCCTGAGTGAATAAACATATTGCTGACAACTCTGAAAAAGATATTTTTTTGGAATTACGCCAGAAGCAGCTGGCAATGGGACATTTTGTGCGCTGTTATCCTGGTTTTTATTTTTTTGACGCCCAAAAGCTGGTTTGAAAGCAGCGAACGGCGGAGCGCGCTGACGCATCAAAGCCCATCTGCTTCAACCTTGCTGGTTGGCGCTGAAGTTGTTGAAAAGGCAAAGGATACGCCCCAATTGGAGCAGCGGCTGCGGACCTTTACGGGACGCAGTGATTTGCAGGTGTTGGGGGTACGCAAAGTGACCGGCCCGGATGGCAATATCACCGGGTACGAGATTGACATACGGTAGTCAGCCCTTATAATTGCCAAGTTTTGCGAGCCAGGGGTTTTAGCCTTTACCGTTTTTGCATTTTATTTAGGAGTTCTTATGAAGAGATTAGTTCCCCTTGCTTTGTTGTTGGCGATGCTCGCCGGCGCAATAACCTTCTCATCCGCCAAGATGGCCAGCGCTCAAAGTGCGGGTCTGGTGAGTTCAGTTTTGAACCGGATGGAACGTAATCGACAGTCGCTGCGTTCGCTAAAAGCGAGCCTCAGCATGGAGAAGTACAACGCTCAACTCCGCGACAAGGATAATTACAGCGGCTGGGTCTTGTATGTTCCCGGCAGCGGTCGCGAGGCATCGGTCCGTATTGAATGGCAGAAGCCACGACATGAAATTCTGGCAGTCTCCAAGGGCCAGTACACCTTGTTTCGCCCGACCTTGGGACAGGCGATTGTCGGCAAGTCCGGTTCTGTAAAAGGAAAGGCGGGCGCCAGCGGCGTTCTGGACATGATGTATATGTCCAAGCAACAACTTGAGACCAGATTTCAACCGGTGCAGGATGTTCGTGAAGAGACTCTGTGGGGTGGCGTCAGCACCATCCACCTGACACTCGTGCCCAAAGGAAGCGCCAGCTTTAAGTACGCGGAAATTTGGGTTGACTCATCCGGCATGCCGGTCCAGACAAAGATCGTTGAGAAGAATGACGACGCGACCACCATGCGTTTGAGCGGGGTCGAGCGTAACCTGAAGATCTCGCCGAATGAATTCAGCGTGGCATTGGATTCCAACGTCAAGATCGTTAAGGGATAGCGTAGTTTACAATTTAGGCCTTTCGGGCTCTGCGGTCTTGAATCCAGAGCCCTTTTCATTTTTGCAGCACCATAGAGCACTGCTAGTTTCCGGTATCGCCAGGGCTTTCATGTTCACGGAAGCCACCAGCAAAACTAACTGTTCGCTTTACAGCCGGGCCAAGTTGCCTTTGTTAGCCTCTGTCGCTATGCTTCCGACTCAAAAGTTGGTCGGGTCGGCATAGATTTAGATCATTCCGCAAGATGCGTAAAAGTAAATTCGTTAAGTTAAAACTCCGCGAGGCAAGCTTTATTAGCCGCGCGCTTCTGTCGAGTCGTCATCCCGTTTTGGCGCACTTGATTCCAATGCGCCGCTGCAATCTCGCTTGTGGCTACTGCAATGAGTACGACCATAACTCTTCACCGGTACCGCTCGAGGTTATTAAAAGCCGCCTCGATAAGCTCGCTTCCCTGGGAACGTCGATCGTAACCATCTCCGGCGGCGAGCCAATGATGCATCCGGAACTCGACGACATCATTCATCACATTCGTTTGCGCGGAATGATCGCGGGCTTGATTTCAAATGGTTATTACTTTACGCCCGAACGCATCAAGCGACTGAACAAAGCAGGTCTCGAGTACCTGCAAATCAGCATCGACAACGTTGAGCCGGATGAAGTTTCGCGCAAGAGCCTGCGCGTGCTGGACAAGAAACTGCGTTACCTGTCGGAGTACGCGGATTTTCATGTGAACATCAATTCGGTCATCGGCGGAGGGATCAAGAATCCTGAAGACGCACTTTCGGTAGCGCGCCGCGCGGTTGAACTGAAATTTTCAACCACCGTTGGCGTGATTCATGACAACGACGGCACACTGAAGCCTTTGTCGCCTAAAGAAAAAGATCTTTTCCAGCAGGTGAAGAAGCTGGGCAACAAGGACCACGCGCGTTTGAATTGGTTCCAGGACAGTATCGCCGAAGGGAAACCTTACAACTGGCGCTGTCGCGCCGGCGCTCGCTACCTCTATATTTGCGAAGAGGGCTTGGTCCATTGGTGCTCGCAACAACGCGGCTACCCCGGCATCCCCCTCGAGAAGTACACGATGGAAGACTTTGATCGTGAATACAATACCGAGAAGTGGTGCGCGCCAACCTGCACTTTGCAGTGCGTGCATCAGGTAGGGATTCTGGACAACTGGCGTGACCCACAACACGCGCCCGGACAAACAAAGCCGGAAAGCTCGCTGCAGGATACTATTCAAGAAGTGCTGCGGGCTGAGTAAGGCTGCTCGGCCGGAGCGAACTACGCAACCGTCTGATGCATATCTCCGGCAACAGTAAATAGCGTCACCGAACTTGAAAGTCCCAGGCCGGAAAGTCTGCCTGCCATCACCACAATCATCTCGCCTCGTTCCACTGCGCCACTGTCGAGCAAAATTCTTTCGCCAACTTTCAGCATCTCTTCGGTCGAATCAGCGTGAGGCATGATCAGCGACTCGACTCCCCAAATCAACGCCAGCTCGTTTCTAACATTTTCGGAATTGGTCAACGCAACAATCCTTTGACCGGGCCGCAGTGCCGAAAGCCGTCGCGCCATTAATCCTGATTCAGTTAAGACGGCAGTGACGCGCGTGGCCATCTCTTCGGCCGCGAACACTGCAGCCTCGCATAACGCGCGACTGACACGGCCGGACTGTCTGCCGGCCCAATTTCTCATCTTGTCTGTCTCTGGCCCTTTGCCTGCTTCCGCCGATTCAATGATGCGGCACATCGTTTCCACTGCCGGAACAGGATAGTCACCGGTTGCGGTTTCATTTGAAAGCATCAGCGCGTCAGTGCCATCCCAAACCGCGTTGGCGACGTCTGAAGCTTCGGCACGCGTCGGCCGCGGACTGCTGACCATTGATTGCAGCATTTGTGTGGCGGTGATCACCATCTTGCCCGCGTTGACTGCCCTTTCAATGATGCGCTTTTGATAGACCGGAACCTGTTCTACGCTTGTCTCAACTCCGAGGTCACCGCGCGCCACCATTACTGCATCAGCGGTGGCAATGATCTCGTCGAGATGATCTATTGCTTCAGCTTTCTCAATCTTTGCTACCAGCGGCGCCCGGCCGCCCGCTTCCTGAATCATCGCCTTGGCACGCGCACAATCTTCGGCGCGACGGACAAATGACAACGCGATGTAGTCCACATCTTGCGAAACTGCCCATTTCAAATCCACGATGTCTTTTTCGGTCAGCGAATCAATCGGCAGCGGCACGCCCGGCAGGTTGATGCCTTTGCGCTCGCCCAGGACGCCGCCGTTAATGACGCGGCAAACGACGTCAGTTTTTGTCGTGGTTTCAACCACCAGCGCGATTGCGCCGTCGTCCAGCAACAGTCTGCTGCCTGCTTCGACAACACGTGGTAAATCCGGATAGTTCGTCGCGACCTGCTTTTCATCACCAAGAACGTCTCGCGTCGTCAGCGTAAACAGCTCGCCAGCCTTTAGCGTCACCGGGCTTCCATTGTTGAGCTGGCGAGTGCGGATCTTTGGACCAGACAAATCGACCAGGATCGCGAGTGGTTGTTTTAACTTCGCGGCAGCTGCGCGCGCGCTCTTGATGTCCTCGGTCTTTTCTTCCAGCGTGCCGTGCGACATGTTGATGCGCACGCCGTTGGCGCCGGCCTGGATCAAACTCTCAATTACACTCTGCTGGCGTGACGCAGGTCCCAGTGTCGCCAGAATCTTTGCTTTTCTTACCGGTTTGTCCACATTGCCCTCACAGTTAAAGCGATATGATTAGTTCAAAATATTCGGGGAATCACAGCCGGCACCCGGCGAGCATACTCTTCAAATTGCGTCCCAAACGTTTCCCTCAGCAGCCGTTCTTCAATGCGCACGCGAATCCACGTGCCAATCGCGAAAACAACTATAGCCGCAACCAGAACGATCCAGTGACTGGTGGCGAGCCCGGTTGCCACCAGCATCCCCAGCATGCCGGTGTAAATCGGATGGCGCACGTAGGCATACGGCCCCCTGGTGGCAAGCTTATGGTCCTGGACCATACGCGCCGTTATGCTCCATTCCTTGCCCAGCATTTTCACGGCACTCCTTACCAGCAGTACCGAACCAATAGCTGCCACTATCGCAACTATTGCAGCCATTAACTCCAGCCATTCAACTCCGGCGACGAGCGCAGAAAAGAACGGGCGATGAATGGACCACACAATTGCATATGACAGGGCTTGCAAAGCGACGCCCGGAATTGAAGCGCGATCGCGTTTCTGGTCCGGCGCCTTCGGCTGTTGTCGAAAGATGAAGACAGCGGCAAAAGCAACCCAACAAAGCATCACCACTACGAAAACGATGGTGGGCAAAACCTCAAGCGTGGTCTTCATTGCCTATTGAACGCCAGGGCCTTCCAAAGCACCTGCAAAGTTTTTTCCAGTGTTGAAGCCAACTCTTCCCTAATTACCTGACACTCTTCTCCAGTTCCGTCTTAATCACCCGTTCCAGGTCCGGGCTTGTCGTCGCGTCGTAGCCTATGAATCGCTTCGCTAGCCCACCGTCGCGGGCGAATATGAATGTCTGCGGAATAGTTTGATCGTCGGAAAGAAAAAGATCGGTCAAGGCTTTATCCGGAAAACCCAGCGGGTACTGAATATTCATCTCCTGGGCGAACTCATTGACCTTTACGCGATCGTCAGGGCCACCCACGTTCAGTCCCACTATTTGAACGCCTGCTGGTCCATATTGCTTTTGCAGTTCGTTTAGCCGCGGTATGCTTTGCCGGCAAGGCTCGCACCAGGTCGCGTAAAAATCAAGCACCAACACTTTGCCGCGAAGGTCTATGAAGCGCGAGCGTTGGCCGTTTGTTCCTACCCAGCCAACTTCTGCATACGAAGACAACGGCGGCATGGGATAAGTTGTGTTCGCTGGCCCAGTCAACGGCGTAGCGGGTTCATTGTTTGCAACCGGTTTTGTGCAGGCGCCGAGGAGTAGTGCGACGGAAAGACAGATCGCGATTCGGATTAAGCCGTAAAGCAAACTGTTAGTTTGCGTTGGTGCAAAACCTCTCAACTTGAGTGCTGACCCTCCATCGCAAACTAACAGTTTGTTTTACGGTCGGTTATTCTACACGCCTCTGAACACGAGTGGAATTTACTATTGCCCAGCTAAATCTTACGATTCACTTATGAACTTTCCCTTAACCGAACGCACAACGCTTAAACGCCTGCCCCTGCGCGGCGCTTACGATCGTGAAATTGTTTATGCGATTCTTGACGAGGGTTTTATTTGCCACGTGGGTTTTGTTGCGGATGGCAAGCCGGTTGTAATTCCCACCGGCTACGCGCGCGTTGACGATCGACTTCTCATTCATGGTTCGGTAGCCAGTCGCATGCTGCGCACGTTGAAAACCGGAATCGACGTGTGCGTGACGGTTACTCTGCTTGACGGATTGGTGCTGGCGCGTTCGGCGTTTAATCATTCCATGAACTATCGATCGGTGGTCGTTTTTGGCAAGGCAACGGCTATTGACGTTGAGGAAGAGAAACTTGCGGCACTGCGAGCGCTCTCGGAACATATGATTCCCGGGCGTTGGGATGAGGTGCGCCAGCCGGCCCATAAAGAATTAAAAGCAACGACTGTATTGTCACTGCCGCTCGAAGAAGTTTCCGCGAAAGTGCGAACTGGTCCGCCTCATGACGACGATGAAGATTATGCGCTGGACGTTTGGGCTGGTATTTTGCCACTTAAGCTGGTGGCGGGGGAACCGATTAGTGATCCGGCTTTAAGAAATGGAATTGAGCCGCCGGCACACCTTTTCAAATATTCACGGCAGTCGAAGTAGCTCTGTCTTAGTTTTAGTTTTCTCTGTGCGTCCTCTGTGTACTCTGTGACTCGGTGGTGCCTGCTTGGGTGCGATTGGTCACCACAGAGAACACAAAGGACGCACAGAGAATTTCAAAAACAATATCTCTTGCCTACTACATACAAAAAGAAACTCTGGTTATGGCTCGCTATCGCCGCAGTTTTCCCGGCGACCGCGCTGTTGCTGCGCGCAGAGGGCCGTCTCTGGATTTGTGCCTGTGGCAGGCTCCTGGCCTGGTCGGGTAAAGTATGCAGCGCCGACAACTCGCAACATTTCCTCGACCCTTTCAGCTTCACTCACCTGCTTCACGGCGTTCTCTTTTTTTGGTTGATCTACTGGCTGGCGCCGCGCTGGCCGGCGACTACACAACTATTGCTGGCAACTGTGGCCGAGGCCGCCTGGGAAGTTTTCGAAAACACAAACTTCATCATCGAACGCTACCGCTCGACTACGGCCGCCCTCGGTTACACGGGCGATACAGTTGCCAACTCGTTCGGCGACATTATTTGCTGCATCGCCGGATTCATAATCGCGCAACAACTCGGCCTGCGCCGCTCGGTGGTTATGTTTCTGATGGTTGAATTTATGCTGATTATCTGGATTCACGACAGCCTGCTGCTCGAAGTCCTCATGCTGATTATTCCCGTCAACGCCATCAAAGCCTGGCAGATGTGCTGAAAGTCGGGGAACCGGAAACCGTGAACCGTAAATCGGGAAACGGAAACTGAAAACACTGAAAACGAAACGGATAAACAATGGGGAATGAAACATCCTGAACTCTGAGCCGTAACAGTAAATGCCGAGCATTCATACTCGCTGGTTCAGTTTTCAGTTTTCTCGGTTCTCGGTTCTCGGTTTACTGTTTTCTGTTCACAGTTTACGATTCACCGCAATGCCATCCGACGAATATCTCGGTAAGGTGCTCGATGAGAAGTACCGTCTGGAGCGGCTGCTTGGCCAGGGCGGCATGGGCGCCGTCTACCTCGCCGTGCACCTGGGCACCGAGCGCTATGTCGCGCTCAAACTGATCACACCCCAGTTCATGCGTAACGAAGAGTTTGTGCAGCGCTTCAAACGGGAAGCGCGCGCCGCCGGTCGCCTGCGCCACCCCAACGTCGTCGATGTTACAGATTTCGGATTCGCCAGCGTGCGTGGTGAAAACGTCGCGTACCTGGTGATGGAATACCTTGATGGCTGCACCCTGGGTGATGTTTTGAAAGAAGAAACACGACTGCCGTTGGAATGGGTCGTGGACATTCTCGAGCAGGTCAGCTCGGCCGTGCACGAAGCACATCAACAGGGCATCGTGCACCGCGATCTGAAACCAGAAAACATCTGGCTGGAACCAAACCGGCTCGGCGGCTATCGCGTCAAGGTGCTCGATTTCGGAATAGCCAAACTTGCCGAGGTCGATAGCTCCGTTGCGCCTGCAAACAGCGCAAGCGAAAAAAGAACTGCTACGACTGCAGCCGGCGCGAGTAATGAATTGGAAAAAGACACCCTTGTCTTCGCTACCGACGGACCCGAACCAACGCAAACGAGTTTCGCAGCAGTCACTTCAACTTCCGCAAGCAACGAGGACAGCACACGAATGCTGGCGTCGGCTGGAACCGCAACCGATCTGGAATCAGCCAACACCGCTATTCTGTCCCCAGCGATCCAAAATGATGGCGGGAATCGTAACGCGAGCGAGACGGCTGGTGTCGCAGATGACGATGACCGGACAAAAATATTGGACGCTGCAGGACGTCATACCAGCGCGGACAAACCAACCACCGCACGCGGTCAGCTAACGCGGGCTACGCAATTGACTCAAGTGGGTGCGATCATGGGCACACCGATTTACATGTCGCCCGAGCAGTGCCGCGGAAAGACGCTTGATGCGCGTTCGGATATTTACAGTCTCGGCGTCATCGCTTATCAAATGCTGGCAGGTGAACCACCTTTTGCCGGCCCTACCGACGCAGTAATGCGCGGCCATCGCGAGACACCGCCGCCACCTTTGCGCGAGCGCGCGAAAAAAGTTCCTAAGCGCGTGGCGCAAACTGTTGCTGCGGCCCTCGCCAAAGACCCGGCAGAGCGCCCGCAGACAGCGGCCGCATTTGCTTCGGCGCTACGAGCGCAGGCAGACGGAATCAGCGCGCTCTACCGCCGCGCATTTGCACTCTACAGCGAATACTTTCCTAAGTTTCTCAAGATGTCGTTATTGGCCCACTCGCCGGTTATTGTTACCACGATCTTGATGATCATTTTGCAGTTAGCCCTTGATGGTCAACCCAAAGGCATAACAGTCGCGAAAGTTCTGCTGATTTGTTCCCTCGCGATTGTCGCCCTGGCGCATGTCGCCGCTTACTTTGTGGCAGCTTCAGCAATTGCGGGCATGACCGCGCTCATTGTTACCCAACTGCAAGCCGCACCGCTGCGGCCGGTGGAACTCAAATCAGCTTTTCGTGTTCTAAAGAAACGTTGGAAGCCATTTTTGAAAACCAGCTTAGGCGTGACGCTGCGCATCATCATCGGCACGGTGCTGCTGGTGATTCCAGGCATCGTCCTGCAACTGCGGTATGCGTTTTATGCGCCAGTGGTTTTGGTGGAAGGCCTTGAGAAAAAAGCGGCGCGGCAGCGCTCTTATGAATTGGCGTCACGATCGTGGCGCACCATGATCATTGTCTGGGCGTTACAACTTCTGATTCCAATTACAGTCAGCATGCTACTCGGCCAAATACGAATCGGCGCCAAGCCACCCGGCGCGCCGACTCAAGGCTTTCACGTGCAGGAAATGTATAAGCAGCTCGCCAGCCTGATCAACATCGTGGT
>DATAOU010000245.1:0-4879 GCA_036265575.1 Pyrinomonadaceae bacterium | reverse complement strand
CTTTCCTTGCCACTAAGATTTCCTTCATAAACGAGATCGCCAGCATGTGCGAAAGCATTGGCTGCGATGTGCACGATGTTGCCCGGGCCATCGGTATGGATCGGCGTATCGGCAATAAGTTTCTTCATGCTGGACCTGGCTGTGGTGGCTCTTGTTTTCCCAAAGACACACAAGCCCTGGCGTCGGTGGCGCGCCAATTTGGCCGGGATTCTCTAATAGTCGATGCCGTGATCGAAGTTAACCGTAAACAACGGCAGGCGATGGTGCCCAAGATCGAAAAGCTGGTGGGTGAACTCAAAGGGAAGACGATCGCAATTTTGGGTTTGGCATTCAAGCCGGAAACCGATGACATGCGTGAGGCGCCCGCCATCGATATCATCAATGGTTTAATTAAGCATGGGGCCAGGGTCGTCGCGTACGATCCGGTGGCAATGGGTGAAGCCGCCAAAGTTCTACCCAAAGTCGAATATGTGGAAGACGAGTATGCGGCTGTAGCGGGCGCTGATGCGCTGGTCTTTGTTACCGAATGGAATCAATTCCGGGCCCTCGATATGAAGCGCATTCATGACCTGATGAAGTCACCGCGCATCGCCGATCTGCGGAACATTTACCAACCTGAAGATATGCGCGAGTTGGGATTCGAATACGTGGGCGTCGGCAGATAAGCAATTTTCGGGTCCATACCCTTTTAAAACCGCACCAGCATCAACACATATTATGGCCCTAACGGGATTAGCCTTGGTCAGTGGCGGAGCCGGTTTTATCGGTTCCCACATTGCGTCAGGATTAATTAAGTCCGGTGCGCGGGTTCGAATTATTGATGACCTGTCGACTGGGTATCGCGAAAACCTTGATGAGATCGGCGGCGATGTAGACTTCATTCAGGGGTCACTCGCCGATGAGGCCGCGCTGCGCAGGGCCATCGCAGGTGTGGAGCTCGTCTTTCACGAAGCCGCAATTCCTTCCGTACCCCGTTCGGTCGAAAATCCCCGTCAGACCCACATCGCCAGCGTTGATTCCACTTTCTCCCTGTTGTTGGCCGCGCGAGACAGCAAGGTCAAACGTTTAGTTTACGCGGCGTCCAGCTCAGCTTATGGAGACCAGCCGACCCTGCCCAAGGTCGAAACTATGCTGCCTGATCCGCTCTCTCCTTACGCCGTCGCCAAACTAGTGGGCGAGTATTACTGCCAGGTTTTCACTCGTGTTTATGGATTAGAAACTGTTGCGCTGCGCTACTTCAACGTATTTGGGCCAAGGCAGGATCCGAGCTCGCAGTATTCAGGCGTGATTTCGCGCTTTATTAGTGCGCTGTTGTCCGGTCAGCGACCAGTAATTTACGGCGATGGTGAACAGTCGCGTGATTTTACCTACATCGATAATGTCGTTGCAGCCAATCTCAAGGCTGCGGAAACGACAAACGGAGTGGGCCAGGTCATCAATATCGCTAATGGTGAACGAGTGACCCTCAACCAGTTATTGGAACAGCTTAAGCAGCTAACAGGCAGGAACGATGCGCAAGCGGATTACCAGGATCCTCGCAAAGGTGATGTACGCGACAGTCTTGCCGACATTAGCCGGGCTCGAGAGTTGCTGGACTTTGCTCCCCAAGTAGACTTGCGAACGGGACTAAAGCTAACAATGGACTGGTGGAAGAACAGCCGCTTTGCAACTCAGGAGAGTCGCAATGTGCTTGGCTGATCATCTCTTAGTCGTGTGCTGAAGTGGCTTTGACGCTGTCAGCCTTTAGCTTACTCAAGCTTTCGACGTACGGCGCCCTGGCCACCCCACGATCTGTAATAATTGCGGTTATCAACTCATTAGGCGTCACATCGAACGCAGGATTGCTCACGTCAATACCATCCGGGGCTAATTGTTGTCCACCGATATGCGTTACTTCCTTCCGATCGCGTTGCTCAATCGGAATCTCCTGGCCTGTCTTCAACGTCAAATCAAGCGTTGAGATGGGAGCGGCGACGTAAAAAGGAATGTCATGCTTCCGCGCCAGTACCGCGACCATGTAAGTGCCAATCTTATTGGCAGTGTCGCCGTTTCCGGCTATGCGATCCGCGCCAACCACCACCACGTTAACTTTTCCGCTTTGCATCACTGAACCAGCCATGTTGTCGGTAATGACAGTGACTGGAATGTCGTCCTTTGCCAACTCCCATGCGGTTAGCCGCAATCCCTGAAGAAATGGCCTTGTCTCGTCTGCGATCACTGCCACGCGCTTGCCGGCATCGCGAGCCCCCCGAATAACGCCGAGTGCAGTTCCATAATCCCCGGCTGTCGCTAGTGCCCCGGCATTGCAGTGGGTTAGCACAGTGTCACCGTCAGTAATCAAGTCGGCGCCAAAGTGGCCGATGGCGCGATTTGCCGCAATGTCTTCCTGAAAGATTTTTTGCGCCTCATCCACCAGGCTTGCCTTAATTTCCTCGACACTGATCGTTTTAGTCTTTTCGCGATTGAAGCGCTCGCGCATCCGTTCGATTGCCCAAAATAAATTAACCGCCGTGGGCCTGGTCTCACCCATTACCTTACACATGTACGTGAAATCATCTTCCAGATCCGCGACAGACATTCCCACCGATTGACTGGCGCCGAGCGCGAGACCCATCGCCGCCGACACACCTATCGCCGGCGCTCCGCGCACGACCATTTTTTTGATTGCGTCCGCTACCTCTTCCCAGGACCGCAACATTAAGTATTTCTCTTCGGTGGGAAGCACACGCTGATCGATCATACGTATGCCTTCTTTGGTCCATTCGACCGTTTTAATCATTCGCTATAACTCCAAAATGGTTTTTGAACTTTTCAATCTTACTTGACCGCAAAAAACAGAGCAAAGCGCCAAGCAAATCCCTGGAGGGTTTTTTATCTAACGCGTCATGCGTACTACGTATGCTTGCTGCCCCTGAGCTTGTACGGACTGAACAGCGCGGCTTATATAGCCCATGCTTTCGAGCGTGCTGAGTGGTGGCAGGGTTTCATCCCAGCGGGGAGCTCGGAATGCGACCCAGATATCATCACCGGTGATTTGCTTAGTGTTCACCACTGCAATTTCGTTGAATCGTCGCGGGAGAAAATAGGCTGGATCCTCCGGAATTCCTTCGAGGCCTTTAACGACCATTACCTTGAATTGCTTGCGGTGCGAAGAATCAAAAGCAAACCAGAGGTGATAGGCAACCAAATCCTCGAAAGCATAAACGCGAACTTCTTGCGCCTGAGGCGCACTTTCCTCAAGCTTGTGTGCGAGTGGCTCCCAGGCGCACCAAATAAGAACCGGAGGCGGAGTCAGGGCCCACGCAATTCCTGCAAGCAGAAGCCACGATCCCAGAACCAGAACAGCTGCGATCCTTAACCAGGGCAAGGGAACTCGAACAATCGCAACGGAAACTAAAATGGCGTATGGAGCAGCTACAACAATCAAGTGGCGCGTGCCCCACACCGACTGTGGCAAGAGCCAACTGAGTCCGAACACGATAATCACCGGCGCCAATGTGAAGAGGGACACCGCGCGGAATGTTTGCGGGTTCGAGTCGTTTGCTAATACAGTCCCGCGCCAAACTCGCATCGTCAGGAAAATCAGCGGTGCGCCCACAATCAATAGCGCGAAAAAAGCGGTAAGCAGGTCGAAAGGCCGCGCGGCAGTGCTTTGAATGGACCAGAACGGTTTGTTCAGCAGGGCAAACAGTTGGGCTATGTCGCGCCAGGTTGGCCGGGTCACCCACCCGATGTTCTGCGCCAATCCCTTTCCAGCGTCTCGATTTGCACTGATTAGAAATAGCCATGGAGCATAAGCAAGCAACAATACCCCCAAACCAACGAATGTCGCTTTGGTCTTTTTTCGCTGCCAAACGAGCAGCGCCAGGCACTCGACCCCGACGACGATCCAACCGGCATAATGGCTGTAAACCAAAAACAAATTAGTTAGCAACAACCATCCCAGTTGCTTACGCGCACCACGTTCGGACCGGAACCATTTAACAAACAGCCACAACGAACATACCGAGAGAAGCATCAGCAACGAGTACATCCGCAGTTCCTGTGCGTACTTGATCAAATAACCGTTTCCGGCGAGCAGCAGCAAAGCCAGATTCCGCTCGTTTTGGCTCAGTTTTAGTTCGCGACAAAGAAGCCAAAAGGGCACGATCGCAGCAATGCTGATCAATGCCGGCAGCAATCGCAGCCACAGCAGCGATTCGCCGCCCAGGGAAATCCAAATTTTTAGCAGCAGGTAAAAAAGCGGGGGATGAATGAGGTCGGCAGCTGCAAAGCGCAGCAATTCGCCCCAGCCATGGTGCGCTGCATGGACACTGAAAATTTCATCGAACCACAGGCAGCTGGCGGACAAGCGCCACAGTCTGACGGCAACGAACAACACAACCACCCCGGCCGTCAAAAGTCCTGAAAGAGATTTTTTCCCTTCAGTCGTGGTTGGCTCTGTCGTTTGACTAACGGTCATAATAAGATTTCGCATCCGCCGGCAGGGCATTTGCGAAAAACCATTTCACGAACCTGTGTTACCTGATGCGGCCAGAGAGTATACATTGCCGGCTAACGCGCCCCGCAAATGTTTGACATGATCCAAGGTGCGTGTTAGTGTCCGCCACAATCACGATTTGATCTTTTTATTTGAAAGCGTCTGGGTGCCCCGAAACCGGGGAGAATAGGGAAGCGGGTGAGAATCCCGCGCGGTCGCGCCACTGTGATGAGTTTGCTCTTGAAACTCTAGCCAGGAGACCTGCCACGATGCTTTGCAGCTTTCAGACGCTTCGCGGAAAGGCGTCAGGCCGCACGGGTACCCCGCTTTTTTATGGTCCCGACGATCGCCTGTTCCTCTTGCGAGGTGCCGGAGGTCGTCGGGACTTTTTTGCTTAGA
>DATAOU010000244.1:0-4971 GCA_036265575.1 Pyrinomonadaceae bacterium | reverse complement strand
TGAGAACGCGGCGGATTCTAACTTCGGTAAGAATTCTCAATCGCATCTGAGCAGACTGTGCCGCAGACACGTCGCGCACTCTTTGCTCGATCACCGCTTCGTCCGGATTGTCGGCATCGAGCGCGGCTTCCAGTGCTTGATTGGTTTCCCGGAGTCGTTGGTTGCTGGCAGCGCGCTCAGTCTTCGTTTGTTCGCGGATCGACCGGATTTTTTCGCGCTGTTCGGCGCTTAGGTTCAACTGCTGAATCGGATCCACGGGCGCTTGCTGTTGTGCGTCCGGTATTTGCTGTTGTTGCTCCCACCCCAAGGCTGCCCGCGCGGTGGCACCGGGCTGCTGCTGCGCGCGAGTCTCTGGCGCTCCCGAAAGAACCAATAATGCTGTAACCAAAATAAGTATTTGTGAGTCGTGCTTCATCCTTAACCTCATAACAATCCGGCTGTTGAGACTTCAATAAGGTTGATCTATTCCTCATCGACTAGATCGACGCTGCGTTCATTGCTCGATGATACTAACCTCAGATCCGCCGCCAGTTGCTCACGCTCGGCCTTCGATAAGGGTCGTCGCGCCTTTACATTTCGAGCATCGCTTGCAAGTGAATAGCTTCGGCTGGAAAGAGCGCGTGATCCAGGCCGAACTGTTTTTTGGTTCAGCGCGAGCGCCGGGGAAATCGGCGCGGGCTCTTCCGGGGACTTGCGAGTGTGGAGTTCTTCCTGCACACGTTTCTCTACCAAGGCATTCACCTCTTGCTGCGAATAACCCTGATTGCTCCCGTTTTTGGTCGCCACCGGCGCCGAGGTTGGAAGCAATCGAGCAGCCGCTAATACTGTCAAAATACAAAACAATATCGCAGCAAAGCTAACTGCGCCTTTCATCCACAACGGAGAAAGATCAAAGAAAGCGCGTAGTGCCGCAAGAGCTGAAGTCTTGCGCTCGATCGTGAGTCCGGCATTTACCGGCGACGCGACCTGAATGTGACCCAGCGACTCGTCACGCCATGCCGCGACCGACTGCCTAATTGAGCTGAATTCGCTGGTTTGCAGCTGACACAAATCGCAGGTGTGCATATGGCTCTCAAATGACTCTTTCTCGACGTCATTTAACTCGCCGTAGAGAAACGCAACCAAATCATTTTCGCGTCCACAGTTTGGGGCATCAACTTCTTGCATCATTTTCACTCCAACGCTCAAGGACATTAGCTTTCATACTGCTGCAATCGCATTTGCAATTGTTTTAATGCAGTGTAAAGCCGGCTCTTTACTGTGCTCAACGGGATGTCCAGCGCATCGGCCATCTCGCGAAATGTCAGCTCTTCAAACTCCTTCATTACGATCACCTGGCGCAGTTCAAGCGGCAGGCTATTCACCGCACGCCGGACAGCCGCGCTGCGCTCGCGACCTTCAACCACAAACGCCGGCGAATAATGAAGCGACGCCGAAAAGCTCGCAGCATGTTTTTCTTCTTCCTCTTCAAGTCCGCTTTCCTTCCTAACTTTGGCCCGGCGCTGTCGGGTGATGCATTGATTGACGGCAATTCGATGCAGCCACGACGAAACTTTCGCTTCACCACGAAACGATCTGATATTCCGAAACGCAGCCAGAAAAGTTTCCTGGGTGGCGTCGCGCGCGTCTTCTTCACGGCCCAACATGCCGAAGGTCAGCGCGAAAATGCGCCGTTCCCAGCGCTGCACAATCTCGCCGAACGCTTCTGCGTCGCCGGTTAAAGCCCGCTCTACGATCTGTTCGTCGCTCGTAGCCGCCTCCATGCGAAAGTGTCTCGGATACCGGATCTTAGCCGCTTTAACCAACTGGGGCCCGCGAGTTTAGACGCAATCCAGCAAGTATAAGTTGATAAAACGTGCAGTCGCAGCTAACCGGCCTTGCAAGATTACCAAACCCGCGTATCGCGAAAACGTCAAAAAGCTCGAGAAATTTGCGGTCTAACTGTGTTTAAGAATGGTGAAACGCGTTGACAGAGGCTTATTTACTCAACCATAATGAGGTGCGGTCAATTCCTGACCGTCAAACACGCACCTTCCAAACCACCTGTAGCTCCCGCTAGTAACTACCTTAGTTAATCGATCAATGTCGCTTCAAACCGGCCGAATTCGTCTCTTATATATCGTCCTCGGAGTGCTGCTCTTAGTTGGGCTGCTGCCGCTGGGTTTTGCCGGCATGCTTCTTTCCGATCGCAGTGCTGAAGAGTTGCGCTCGGTCGAAGGACGTTATCAGGCGCAACTCGTTCAGGATAAGGCAAGACAGATAGAACTGTACGGCCAGCGCTATCGCGATGTTGTTACCGGCCTCGCGCGTGCGTTCGAAATCGCCGGCGGTATAAAGGCGCTCAACGATGCGGGTTACGACTCGCGCCTGCAAAAGACACTTGAAGAAGATCCCAACTTGATTGGTCTTGCGATCTGGCCCGTGAATGGACCGGTGCATCGCGCTTTTCAACCTGACGTCATTCAGCATCAGGAAGTGGATCAGCGGGTTAGTGAAGTCCTGGCCAGGATGAATGGCCGGGGCGTCGTAGTGAGCCGTCCACAAATTATTCGATCGGGTCAGGAGATGGCGCTGACTGTCGCGGCGCCGGTGATGGGTGGGCCAGGCGGACAGGAACTGGTTGCAGCGGTCGTTGCCATCATATCTTTCCAGGAAGTCTTTAACGCGGTCCATCAACAATCATCGAGAAGCGAGCGCGAACTCTTAGATGCGGGACTGCCTGTTGTTTTTGTTGTCGACCAAAATGGTCGCGCTGTCGCTCATCCCGAAGCCGCCGTCGCCTTTGCTGAAAAGCCTATGACCGATTTGAAAGTTGTGCAGGACTGGCAGCAGTCGGGAGCCCAGGTTCAATCCGCACTCGAACCATTTTCACTAGTGCGCGATGGCAGAAAAGTAGAGATGCTTGGTTCGTATGCCACCGCGGAACTCGACAAAAATTCGCGACTAGGCGTGATTGCTATTCAGGATGAATCGGCTGCGCTCGCGTCGGTCAGCGACATGAGACGCCAAACAATCATCATTAGTGTTGTGGCGGGAATGCTGACGCTGTTGATTGGTTTCTTCTTCGCCAAAAAGCTGACGCAGCCAGTGCAGGAGTTGGCCAGCGGCGCGCATCGCATCGCCTCCGGTGATTTTTCGCAGCGCATCAACATTCGCAGCCGGACTGAGCTCGGCGATCTCGGCAATTCGTTCAACCTCATGACGGATCAGGTCGAACGCTATATCACCGATCTGCAGCGTTCCGCTGACGAAAACAGGGAACTATTTCTGGGAACCGTTAAGAGTCTGGCGGCAGCCATCGACGGCAAGGACCCGTACACGCGCGGTCACTCGGAACGCGTCTCGAGAATGTCGGTGGCAATAGCGCAGCGCTTACAATTGCCGGACGAAGAATGCGAAAAGATTCGCATCAGTGCTTTGCTGCATGACGTTGGCAAGATCGCAATCGACGACAGTGTCTTAAAGAAGCCCGCGGCCCTGACCGATGAGGAGTACGAGATCATGAAACAGCACCCGCAAAAGGGCTACAAGATCATGTCGCAGATTACGGCGATGAAGGAATTCCTGCCTGGCATGTACATGCATCATGAAATGGTGAATGGCCAGGGCTACCCGCAAGGTCTGCAGGGGGACCAGATCCCTCTGATGGCCAAGATCGTGGCGGTTGCAGATACCTTCGACGCTATGACAACAGACCGCCCCTATCAGCGAGCAATGAAGTTTGAGGACGCGGTGGCGCGCATTGAAACCTTTGTCGACACTCGTTACGACGCAGCCGTCGTGTCCGCGTTTGTCGAGGCTTGTCAGGACGGTCAAATTCGCCCGGGCACAGTCAAACTCAAGCGTCAGGCGCCCGTTCAAAATAAGGTCAAGGCCGCGCCGCTCGACACTAACATCGAGCGCGAGGCGATGCCGGTTTCCTAACCTCCCAATCACACAAAAATCATTAGTACGTTCGCTGGTCTTACGCCTTTACCGATGTAAAGCCCGCGTCGAATTGTGCCTGATCCAAGTGCGTTTTTGTGACCGCGACAGTGTTGCCCGTATAATCGTTATTTCACGACGAACAGTTGTTTTAGGGGATTGAGGGTCTATGGGGCTTTTCTGGAAACGCAAGAGCAGTGATCAGTTTGTCTCGCTTAAATTGAACGAGCCGGCTGTTGCTGAATCGAAATCTGAGGTGCGTAAGGACGAAGCGCAATCCAGCGTGCGGGCTGAGCGTGAGGCGAGTTCTCCCGCGGCTCCCGTCGCTGTGCTCGAGCCACCAACAACCGCGGGAGGTCCAACGCCGATTCCAGTTGAAACGCCGTTTGAGCAGCCGGCGGCGCCGCTTGCTCCCGCTGAACCGGTAATTGCCGCGCGAAATCCTGAAATTTCGCAAAAGCCGGTACCGTCGCGCTCGCCGTTTGCGACCTCAGTGCTGGGTTTAAACCTTTCAATCGAAGAACTGCAAGCCCAGGAAGCGGCGCTGGAACAGGAATTCTCGGCGCGCTTTCGCCGCGCAGTCTCTGCAACGCGTGAATCTCTTTCCGATCGGCTTGACACGGTTTTTCAGGGACTGAAACAGATCGATGAGAACCTTCTGGATGAGCTTGAAGAGGCACTCATTGCCGCCGATATTGGTGTCAGCACCACACAACACATTCTGGAAACGGTGCGTCGTGGTGTAGCGCGGAAGCAAATCAATGATCTCGACACTTTGAAGCGGGCAATAAAGGATGAGTTGCTGAAAATCCTGCGCCAATCGGAGCGCCAGGGAGTTGCTTCAGAAACAAGCGTGCCGGAATCCGTAGCGCCTTATGTGATGATGATTGTTGGCGTGAACGGTGTTGGCAAGACGACGACAATAGGCAAGCTGGCGCAACGTATTAAGGCGGAGGGGAATGACGTTCTGATTTGCGCGGCCGATACTTTCCGCGCGGCGGCTTCCGACCAACTGGCAATTTGGGCAGAGCGAACGGGAGTTCCCTT
>DATAOU010000243.1:0-18924 GCA_036265575.1 Pyrinomonadaceae bacterium | reverse complement strand
TATCAACGTCGCGAGCGTCATTCATGACGTGTTCGGGTTTGTTTGGATATTCCTTTGAAATGCATTTCAACGCGAGACCTGCGAAGTGAGAAGCTTGCGATTGAGATAACCCTGTCCCGGCCACGGTGGTCGTCTGCGATCTCAACTCAAGTGTATTTCCCATAGCCGCCATCACGATCAAAGTGAGCGCAAATGTTCTTAGCAACTCGTGCCTCCAGCAGCAATGAATTAGCCGCGGATTAACGCGGATTTTTCCGATCTGAAAAGACCGTTCTCTATGCTTTTCTTAATGGGTCTGATCTGCGTGCGTCCGCGTAAATCTGCGGCTGAAAATGTATTACCTATTACCCGATAAACCGCGCGGCTAGTACCGGTGCGACGGCCGTCCAATGTGAATGTGCGGACCAGTAGCTGTCCCGGGAATTGCCGCGCGAAACGCCAGGAACGGGATGCCGTTCAGGCGCAGGAAGTTCAACAGCGCCTGTCCTTCGGCGCCATCCGGATGCAATGAGACATCCATTGCGTTGTGATGGTCCAATCGCCAACGATCGTGAATTGAACCCTGACCGAAAACCGCGACCGGCAACGGCTTCTTAAATGATTCAAGGAAAAACCGCTGCACTTTCCATGCATCCGACAAAGCCCAGGAAGCGCCGCCATTGTATCGAATATAGGCCGCTGTCTGCAGGAGTGAACCTCTTGCAAGCGGCCTGCTCCTGGCGATCGTCTTCTCCGCGTCTGCTTCAACCAACGCGTCCGCAATTTGCGCGTCGGCGCCGCTCATGCGCAGTTTAGTCTCAGTCACTTTATCGTTCGCCTCGGCAACTAAACGTTCACTTACCGCAAGTTCATTTTTGGAAATCAATCCCTGGGCGAATAATTCTCGTGATTGAGTCAAACGTGTTTCCGCCGCGACTATGTTCTTTTGATAGATGGCCAACAGTTTTTCTAAACTGGCCTTGTACTCCTTCGTAGTCCTAATAAATTCTTCACGGAGGCTTGCCAGCTTATCGATTGGCTTGCGTTGCTCGGGCTTCGCTTTCGTTGTTGACTTCGTTTTCTGCGCGACGGCCGGCAGGCAGGCGAACAACAACGTGGCCATCAGCAGCGCACCGTTGACTACGCGAATAATCATTTTGAATCGCATTCGACCGTCCCAGTTAAGAAATCTTTCACGAGTCTTGCTCCAGCTCGGAATTGATTTCTCCGCCGATCAAGATGGCCAGGCCGGTGAAATAGAACCACAGCATCAAAATTATCAAGGCGCCAAGCGACCCGTAAGTCACGCTGTAGGAATTGAAAAAGTGCAGGTAAAGGCGGAAGCAAAACGAAACCAGCAGCCATAAGACCACCGCGGTGATTGCGCCCACGTTCCACCACTTACGGCCACGACGGCGTCGATCATCGGGCGCAAAATAATAAATGAGATCGAACGTTAATAGGATGAACGCAAGCGCAATCGGAAACTGAAGGATTTTCCAGCCAAGCGTAAAGGCAGTGCTGAAACCGAAGTGCCCGGCGATTGCATCCCCGATCCGGCCACCGTAGAGCACTATTCCCAGGGCAACCACAATCAGTACCGACAGCATAATGGTAAGACCGATCGACACCAGCCTTACTTTCCACCACGGCCGCTGTTCCTTCACGCCATATGCCACGTTGAGTGTGTCGCTGATCGCGCCCATTCCGTTTGACGCGGCCCACAGGGCGGCGAGTATTCCAATCGAAATTTTGCCACCGCCGGCTGATTGGCTGATCTCGTCCAGGGTTGTACGAACGAGCGTGACCGCCGAATAAGGCATGACGGTCGCCAGATAGGTAAGCAGCTTAGTGCGCAAATCGGAACCCGCCTGTGCGAAATAACCAAGCAGGCTCATCAAAAAAAGTAACAGAGGGAAAAGCGCGAGTAGAAAGTAGTAAGAGAGTTGCGCGGCGCGACCAAATATGTCGTGGTCGTTTATGCGCGTCCACAAGCGGCCGATGAATTTCTTCAACTGCACCGAACTAATTCCCCCCTTGAGCAAACTGACTCTTGATGTTTAGGCCGGGATTCTAGCACGCGTCTCGTGCTTAAAATCGAACGCAAGGAGGGAAACAAGTTGGCGGGGGTCAGTAGGTTTCGGCTGTTGCGCCCGGGTCTGGATTTATTTCACCATCGCCCCGGTGCGGTTCCAACGCGTGTTGTTAAAAAAGTCCAAAATGAAATTTCCGCTCGTGGGCGCGCTTTCGTCATAGGACCAGTAGACAAACATCGCTCTGCCGATCACCAATTCGCGCGGCACAAAACCCCAGTAGCGACTGTCCTCACTGTTGTTGCGATTGTCTCCCATGACGAAATATTTGCCGGGGGGTATCACGATTTCCTTGCCATCGCCTTCAAGCCGAAAGATGGGATAACTCTCTTCCGAAAAATCGGGGTTGTAGTAAACGTCGTAAGGCTCGTCTGCCTTGCGCGGCGAGGGGTTCTTGAGGTTGAGCGGCGCCTTGTCGTTGTTATCTATCGCCTCGACTTGATGTTCCGGCAGCTGCTTGCCGTTAATGATCAGATTTCTGCCTTCCATCCGGATGTGATCCCCGGGCAGGCCAATGACTCGCTTTACGTAGTTCGTCGTGATGGGCTTATTGTCAGGTCGATCGTCACGGCTGGGATCATAGCGATTGCCTGGATACTTAAAAACGATGATGTCGCCACGTCTAATCTCCCGCTGCGGCAGAAATGGTAATGACTTGCCGGGCGCAAAGATAAATTTGTTGACGAGCAGGTGATCGCCGATGGTAATGGTGTTCTGCATCGAGCCGGTTGGTACCTTCACCGCCTGGACAATGAAAGTCATGCCGAACAAGGCCATGATCACTGTGACAACGGCTGACTCGAAGTATTCACGCCATACAGATTTCGGCGGACCAGTAGGCTTGGTCTCCTCGGGAGCTTTGCCGTGACCGTTGCGCTGAAAAACTTTTGAGAAAGAAAACGGCTTGGCTTCCGGTTTCGTTTCGACGTCGCTCGGCTTGCTGCGCCTGCTGGAAGGGTTACTACTCATCTACAAAATTATCCTAGATACCTTGTCTGCGCTGGTCAAGTGCGGCTTACGAAATCATTGTTCGGACTTGCTTTGATCATCTTCGCAATCGCCTTCCATTGCTTTTAACGCTTCCTTCGCCGCAGCAGTTTCAGCGGCCTTGATCGAGCGTCCCTCACCGCGAATACTGCCCCCGTCCCAACTGACTTCGACATGAAAAGTGCGTTTGTGCGGCGGCCCTACTGCCTGGACCACCGAATAACGCGGCGCCGCGCTTCGCTCTGCCTGCAGTTTCTCTTGCAACATCGTTTTGAAGTCGGCCTGTGCGGCTGCTTTGGGCGTTACTACCCGCAACTCATCGCCGATGGCGCGTTGCACAAAATCCGTGGCGGCCTCGAGTCCGCCGTCCAGAAAGATTGCGCCGGCAATTGCTTCCAAAACATCAGCCAGCAATGCATCTTTCCGGCGCCCGCCACTTCTCTCTTCCCCGCGGCCAAATTTCAAAAAGTTTCCGAGCTCCATGCGCGCTGACGCAGCGGCGAGCGTGGGCGCGCTCACCAGCCGGTGCTTCATGCGCGACAGTTCCCCTTCCGTAACTTCCGGATAGGCCGTGCATAAATAATCGGCCACTATCAAGCCCAGCACCGAATCGCCGAGGAACTCCAACGATTCATTGTGCAGCCGGCGCGCTTCATCTTCGGCGCCGGGGGCTACCTGTTCGTGCGCCCAGGAACGATGCGTCACAGCACGCTCGAGCAGTGCGCGATTCTGAAAGTTATAGGACAGAATTGTTTCCAGTAGATCCAAATCGGGCAGGGTCTGCGGCTGCTTAGCGGAAGGTCTCGGCATAATAAAAAGCCGGAAGCAGCGTCCACGTCAGACAAGCTTCCGGCGTTTCGGAAAGTAACTGGCGAATGACCTCAGTTGCGTCTGTGGTTGTTGCGCGGTTTTGTTTTAGTTGTCGCCGCGGTAGTCGCCGGAGCAGTAGTGGTTTTAGTCGTCGTCGTCACCGCCGCATTTGCCGGTTTAGCTCCAGCAGGCGAAACTGCTGAGCTGCCTGCCGTATTAGCACCCACCGCACCGGGAGTTCCCGAAGTCGGTGTGGTCGCCGGTGTCGCAGCCGGCAGCGTTGTTATCGGCGTTGGTAATGGCGGCAAGGGTTTGGACAACACGCTTGCGATCATTTCGTTCAAACCGGCGTCCGATGAATTGTGTCGGTACTTGTACCAGGTGCTTAGACCGTCCAACCAATCCTTCTTGTTGTTCGCATACTTTGCATCATTGCCTGCCAGGGCAACGGCGCGCGCGTACGCATCAACAATGCGGTCGATAACCTGGTTAATGTTCTCCAGCGCCAACTTGCTCTCAGGCGTTTCGTCTTTGCCGGCGAATTTGGCTTTGTAATCCGCGGAAAGCGTGGCGTATGGACCACCCTCATAAGAGAAACCGATGAAGTAATAGTTCCAGGGATCCTTTTTGAGATCGGTTTCCAATTGCACTGACTTGATCAACGCACTTAGCGCTTCCGTAGGATTAGTCTTAACGGCCTGGCGGCCAACCACGTTGTAAAGATACGCCAGCGTTTCTTCTTTGGACTTGAACGGCGCCCAGCTTGCCGGTGCTTTGTTGGCTTCCAGCAACTGAATGGCTCTCTTTGCGTAGTTCACGGCATCGGCATTCAGTCCTTCATTCTTCAGGGCTACTGCGGCCAGGTAACTGCCCCAGCCCATATCGATCATGACTCGGAGGTTCTCAGGATCCTCGGCCAGGATTTCTTTGCCAAGCGCAAGCGCTTCGGTGTACTTCTTGTCGTTATAAAGGAGCGGTTGAAATCTTCCACGTCGAGCTTCTTTGTCGTAAGCGGCGATCCACTTTTTCAAGTAGTTTGGAATGTCGCCCTCTTCAGTAGGACAAGCAGCCAGATACTTCTTGCCGGCTTCGGCAGCCTTGGCTGGATCGGTGGTACGAAACTTTGTGAAGTCGGCATACCAAACGCCTTTGTTATCGTCCGTGCAACCACCCTGAGCAGCCGGGGCTGGTGTCTGGGCGTTGACCGCAGGACTGTTCGTGAATGCTCCTGCGGCAATCACTGCCAGGCTCGCGTAAATGGCCAGCAATCTAATAAATTTTTTCATCAGTCGTCAGAACCTCCCAAGTTCTCTTATCTGTCCACCCTGGCAAAGACAATTATTATGCCGCGTTCGGGCCATACTAAGATGCACGCCCATAAAAACCAGTTGCCGATCTCCTGTGGTGTAAGGAAGAGCCACACTTGTCGGCGCACAACAGAGTTTGAATAAACAACGTCCGCAATATTCCTGCAACTGTCGCAGACCTGTCAAGGCGGCAGGTGCGTCTAAAAACATTCAGCAAATGTCTCGTAAAAGACCACTGCGCCGGCAGTCACTTAATGGACTCACCGGCGCAGTTCAGTTTTAACTAGTTGTAAATCGTTCCCAATCAGGGTCGCGGCGACGTAGTTCTCCGGAGCCGATCATCGGGTTGCGAAGTTGTTTTGCCGGCTTCCTTTGTGCCGGTTGTAGATTTTGGAGTTGCGGCATTTGAGGTCTGGGTCGTACGAGATGGTATTGGCATCAACACTCGCTTCACGTTGTCCCGTTGCGCGGGAGTAATCAACGGTATCGGCGTTGCGGCCGTTGCCGCAGAGTTGGCCTTGGTCGAATCCGGCGTATTGTCGCCGGTATCGACCTGCGCGGTTGCTGCATCGTCGTCCTGCTCTTCGTCATCAGGCGCTGAGGCGAGTTGTAGATTCGTAGGAGTGCCAAAGCGACGACCAAGGTCGCGATAGATTTGTCCGGCGACGGCTGCGGGCACATGCCGGTGAGCGTCGGTTCCCCGTGTGATTACAACTACCGCTAGTTTCGGATTGGCGAGTGGGGCATAGGAAGTGAACAAGCCCACCCAACTTCCGTCGCCGCCATTGCAGGTACCGGTTTTTCCGGCAACCGTTTGCGTTGGATCATAAGCGCGTCGGCCCGAGCCGTAGTTAACCGCGCCGACCATACCCGGAACCATGCGTTGAAGAACAGCGCTGTCGATGCTCAGTTTCCGCCGGAGTTTTCCTTTGAAGCGCACCGCTTCCTGGGCGTCGCGAGGAACTTTTGGCTCGTATAGCTTGCCGCCGTTCGCCATCGCTGAAACCAGAGTGCCCAACTGCAGCGGGGTCACTTCAAAACCATCGGCGTAAGAGAACATGCGTCGGACTGTGAAACCAGGTTTCATTTCCGGCAGGCGACCCGGATATTCGAATGGCACATTCAGGCCAGTCTTTTCACCCAGGCCCAACTCACGCGCGTAGTGGACCATCTTGTCAAAACCAAGACTGCTGCCTACGCGTTCGAAATATGAATTGTCTGAGTGCGCCAGGGCCGAGGTCAGATCCATGCGCGGCCGGTCTGACGTCAACGCCGATTCCGAGGGATTAATGATGTTTTCAGACAAACCAGCAACACCCGTTACCAACTTTATCGTCGAGCAGGGTTTAAATCCTCGTCGCAGAGCCCACTCCTGATTGACTATCGAATAGACCTTGCCGTTCATCGGGTCCATCACCACAACGGTGCCCGCGTGGTGTCCCAGAGCATTGACAGCCACACGTCTCACTTCGGCGTCTTCGCCAGCCGTGTTGTCATGGGCGATCATAGTCTCGACTTCGTTGCGCAAAGCCTCATCAATCGCTCGTTGGCGAGCAATTGCCGCCAGGCGAGCCGCTTCGGCGCGCCTGCGGGCCTCGAGAATTTCACGCCGGCGTTGCGCCGCCATGCGACGTGTTTCAGCGATTCGTTCGCGCCGGCTTAGCGGCCGACCGAGTTTACGCTCGCGCAACTTGAGGGCTGTTGCCTGTTCGCGGGCGGCCTCGCGTTTTGATTCGCGCTTTGAAAGTTTTGCGTTGCCACGGCCACGCTTCGAATCACGGGCCGACAGCCGTTCATCGCGCTTTGCAGCACGGCGCTCTTTGGCGGAAAGTTTTCGACCTTTCTCGACCCGCGCAGCTTTGCTACGGGGCGGGTCTGCATGGCGTTTCCTGGCAAGAACTGATGATTGTGAAGGAAGAACGAGTAGAACGAAAAGTATTAGTGCTAGAAAAAAAGGTCGAGGGTGTCGGTTAATCAAAGTCATCGAGGGTAATTTACCTTTCCTGGGGTATGTTGTTTGCTCACCTGCTCGTGAGCATTCGCCGAATCTCCCACTGCTCTTTCACTAATCCAAGGCCGAAACCTTGAAGAATCCAAAACGCGTCTGCTGAGTCTTAAGAGTTTTCAAATCTCTCTCCTAAAAATTAGCTTCCAAATGGACCTTCGGCCCGTTTTCTATGAGGTGGGAGAATTCCCTGACTTGGCGGCCCCTGGGGACATTGATTCGAGACCGCGCCAAATATAGCACCGTGATATGGGACCAGCAACACAAAAGTAAGCTTTTGTACACAACTCGTCACATTGAAATGCAAATTAGCCTCCGTGTAGCTTTTCCCGTCAGTGCTTACAACGTATAAACTACTAAGTCCGTCAAAAACTTATGAGAACACCCCGGCTTTTAAATAGTTTCCGCGCCCGGCTGATTCTTTTGCTGGTCGCATTATTGGGGCTGACGCTTGGTGTGCAGTACTACGTCAACGTCCGTTCGGTACGGCGTAACGCGCACATGCTGGTTGAACAAGAACAAGCGATCATGGCAGGCGTAGCGCTCGGTGTGAACAGCATCTCAAGCGGCGAGTACCTCGACAAGATGCAAAAAGAGGCAAACCAGCCACTGCTTGATCAGCAAGCCGGGCGCGTGAAGAACGTCCTGGTGGTCGATTCCGAAGGAAACGTACAAGACAGTCTGAACGGCGATTTCGCGCCCACCACCAATCCCGATGGCTCCACGCATTACGTGCGTGTGAAGGACGTTAACTTGCCCCCGCTCAACAGCGCTGTCGAACTTACCGGAAATGCATCGCTTCCCGAAGGAATGAGCACCGCCACCCAATTGGTGGCCGGGGACCCAGGTGCATTCTATTTTCCTGTTGAGACAACAAAAGGCCGCTGGTACATCATTGTTGTGTTGGGCTCGGCAAACACGCTTACAAATCTCCTCGAGCGCCAGGCGTCGCGTTCTGCCTTCTACACACTCCTGTTGCTGCTTGGGACTACGCTGGTCACAGGCCTGTTTGTTTGGCGGTTCACCAGGCCGATCAAAGACTTGTCCATGGCCGCGCGTCGCGTGGCCAGCGGCGACTTTGACGTGCGCGTACCCGCCCCCCGCAGCGACGAGATGGGGGCACTGGCAACTGCCTTTAATGAAATGACGTCCCGGCTGGGCCGCACTCGCGAGCTCGAGTTACAGCTTCATCAGGTAGAAAAAGCCGCCGTCGTCGGCAGGCTCGCCGCAGCCATTGCACACGAGATTCGCAACCCGCTGAATTACATTAACCTAACGCTGGACCATCTACGTTCGTCGTTTGCACCCGACGATCCAACGAAGCGCGAGACCTTTGAACGGCTGGCTTTGCAGCTTAAATCTGAAGTTGGCCGCATCAATCGCCACATCACGGATTTCCTTAAATACTCGCGGCCTTCGGCACTTGAGCTGCAAGCGCTCGATTTGCGCGCCGAAGTGGAAGACGCAATGCGAGTAATTTCCGGGCCAGCTGCGGAAAACGGCATTGAGACCAGTGTGGTCCAGCATGGTGAAGTGCAGCCAATATTTGCCGACAAAGACTCGTTGCGTTCAGTTTTTACAAATTTGCTCCTTAATAGTATCGAGGCCATTGATGGCGACGGAGGGAAAGTCGAAGTTGAGTTGTGGCCCGAGAGTGACAATCGCGCCCGCATCGTCATCAGCGACACCGGCAAAGGCATCGCTCCTGAAGACATCGCTAAAATATTTGAGCCTTACTATTCGACGAAGGAAACCGGAACAGGCCTTGGACTTGCTATTGTGAAAAAAGCAATCGATGATCACGGCGGAGCAATCAGCGTTAGTTCGAAACCGGAAAGTGGCACGACCTTTACAATCATTTTGCCGGCAGGAACCGGCGACGGAGGGGGAACGGAAAAGGCAGAAGGTTGATGGATGAAAAAGCGGGAGCCGGAGAGAACAATCTTCTCGGCTTTGTATTCATCCTTCATCGTTCATCCTTCATCCTTTAGAGACTATGGCGCGTAAAAGCATACTGGTAGTTGACGACGAGAAATCGCAACGCGAAATACTCGAGATGATTCTGTCCGGCGAGGGATACGACGTGACGACCGCTTCTTCAGGAGAAGCAGCGATCAAGTTTGCCAAAGAGAAGCGATTTGATCTGGCCCTAACGGATCTAAAAATGACGGGGATGGACGGGATTGAGCTGTTGCAGCATCTGCTCGCCCTCGACTCCTCAATAATCGTTATTCTTCTGACTGCGCACGGTTCGATCGACTCAGCAAAAGAAGCTTTGCGGCGTGGCGCGTTTGACTACCTGGAAAAACCGTACGACAAGACGGCTTTACTGGAAACGATCAATCGCGCGTTGCAGAAGTTGGACGCCCTCGACACCGAAATTATTTCCGCTTCGCCCAAGATGGAATCGGTCAAGCGCATGATTTTGAAAGTGGCGCGCTCGAACTCGACAGTGCTCATTCGCGGCGAGTCCGGTACCGGCAAAGAACTAATTGCGCGCGCGATTCACAACCAATCGCCGCGTGCCCAGGACATGTTCCAGGCTGTTAACTGCGCCGCCATTAATGAAAACTTGCTGGAATCCGAGTTGTTTGGCCATGAGAAGGGGTCGTTTACCGGCGCGCATGCCGAGAAAAAGGGACTATTCGAGATAGCAGATCGCGGCACTTTGTTTCTAGACGAAATAGCGGAACTCGACGTGGCCATGCAGGCGAAACTGTTGCGCGCCTTACAGGAACGAAAGATAAGACGCGTGGGCGGCACGCATGAACTCAATGTTGATGTACGTGTAATTGCGGCCACCAATCGCGATCTGCGGGCCATGGTTGCCGACGGCAGATTCCGCGACGATCTCTACTACCGTATTAATGTCTTGTCGGTTGATGTGCCGCCGCTGCGCGAACGCCGCGAAGATATTCCGGTGCTCATCGACTACTTTCTTAAGAAGCACACGCGTAACACTTCGCGCCTGGTTCGTGGCCTGACGCCGGAAACTCGCAAGCTGATGATTGATTACAGTTGGCCTGGTAACGTGCGCCAGCTCGAGTCGGCAATCGAACGAGCCATCCTTCTTTGCGAAGCCGATCAAATCACGATCGACGATCTGCCGCTCGAAGTGCGTCAGGAATCTCGGCCGGTTGCAGAAGGCGCGTTCAAACTGCCGCCTGAAGGGATCAGTTTCGAAGACGTTGAACGCGATTTAATCATGCAGGCGATGGAACAGACGGACTACAACATCACCAAGTCTGCGAAACTACTCGGCCTGACTTTTCGCACTCTGCAATATCGACTCGAGAAGTTTGGCATCAAGCGGCCGGAAGGAAAGAAAGAGGCTGCGGGATGAAGGACTTGAGAATTCTCCTGCTGCTTTCAGTTTTGTTCGCGCTGGGCGGATGTGCGCAGCAAGCCTCGGCACCACAAACGCAGCCGACTGCTTCGCCTGCCCCGACCGCTGAAGTGAAAAAGGTCACCTCGGTTGGTGTCGTGAATGCGACGCCGCAGCCGATGGACGTGAACGCGAATGGAACCGGCCAACTCGTAGTGAAGTTGAAAATCCAAAGCGGTTACCACGTCAACGCGAACCCGCCGACGTTTCCTTATCTAAAGCCGACCGAATTGGAAGTTGTCGCCGGCGATGGCATTTCCGCTTCGTCGGTTTCCTATCCCACACCATTGACGAGGAAGTTTGCCTTTGCCGACAAGCCGCTCGCTGTTTATGAAGGTGACACTGAAGTTAAGGCGACGATAAAGGCAGACAAAGCGGCGACTAAAGGTGAACACTCAGTTGCGGCTCATTTGCGCGTGCAAGCGTGTGACGAACAAGTGTGCTATCCGCCGGGCCAAATTGAATTGCGAATTCCCGTGACTGTGAAGTGAAGCGGTGTGCCAATGAAAGCTTTTTGGATGATTGCCGCGGGAATCTGCATCGCAGTGGCCGCCGTATTTATGGTGAGTCGGGACTTCAATACTGCGTTTGTCGTAGCGGCGCTAGGCATGATTTTCTGGTTTCTGAATTATCGCGCGCAAATGAAAGAAGTAATCGCCGCTGCTGACGCCGAAGACCACAAGGGGGAAGAGCGAAATGAAAATTACGAATAGTCGATTAATTGTAACTGGCTTCATCGCGCTGTTACTGGTGCTGAACGCGCAGCTTTCTGTCTTCGGGCAGGCGTCACAAGAATCCGCAGTGCGAGCCGTGGTCCAACAAGTATTCTCGCAGTTGCAGTCGCACGATTACAGCTCCGTTTACGATTCCCTGCCGTCATCGAGCCGCACGCGCATGTCTAAATCACGTTTCGTCAGCGCCCTGCAGCGAGCGCAGGATCGCTATGTGCTTGATCGCATTGGCATCGGCAATGTTCGCGTGTCCGGCGACCTCGCGGTTGTTGACACTGAACTCTTCGGTCGCATCAGTCAGCCATTTCCGGCCGAAGGCAAAATCGCGGTGCAACAATATCTGGTGCGTGAAGACGGCAAGTGGCGCGTGGCGACCGGGGACAACGGGACGATTCAACGATTTCTCAAAAGCAATCCCTCGTTTGCTCGGAAGTTTCCAATTCGCCGGCCACGGATTTACGTGAAGCAGGGTAACAAGTGGGTGGAATTCAAAGGAGTCAGGGGTTAAGGTCCGGCGCTGGAAGAGATAATGGACAAAGCCTAACGGCCGGCGCTCTGCGCCATCCCGCCTAACGTCAAATCATCAAAAGACAATTGCGCATCGTCGACCGGCTGGTCATATTCGCCGTGCCGGATTCGCGAACGCGGCACGTCAAGCGCCTCGCGCACTGCATCCAGGTGAAAACGAATTATGTGCGGCGTGACGCGGACTGAAGGAATGCGACGCTTGCGGGCTAGCCGCCGGACAGTCGATTCACTGACCTGCAGGATTTTTGCAAGCTGGCGAGCAGTCAGAAACTCTTCACGTTCTTCCATGATTTGATTGCCCATAATCCTATCGCAACACTGGTGAATCGTAAATCGTGAATCGTAAATGGAAAAAGCCCCAAACAGTAGATAGGCGTGCCATCGTCCACCAACAACTATTCACGATTACGATTTACGATTTACTTGGCCGCGACAGTTAGAGCAACCCGATAAACCGCGGCGCCGTCAACTTCAACATCTTTGCTGACTGGGTCCGAATCTTTCCACTTGGCGGTGACGCGATATTTGGCGAGGTCGGGAGTGAGACGGAAGACAAACGCGCCAATCTCATTACTAACACGGCCATCAATCTTCTTTAGGCTGCCATCTGCCTCAATCCTGGCGAGCTCAATCCGCGCGTTGGGAACGCTACGTCCGGTGGGATCAAAAACGCTGCCCCTAATGAACGCGATGGAGCCCTCATCAATCGTAAGTATCAGCCGGTCGCCCAACGAACGCGTCTTGCCCGCTTTGACTTCAATGTTTTCGATCGTGCCCACACTAAGGCCAGGTTTTCGCAAGGTGACACCGTAAAGCCCGGGCTTGAGATGCGTGACGGTGAATTCGCCGTTCTTGTCAGTCACTACCCGGCCCACTTCGCGTTCTTGTTGCCTGACGATAACCGTCACGCCGACAGGGGTTCCTACTTCAACGCGAACTTTGCCTTTGAATCCGCCAGTGGACTTATCCTGGGCAACAACCGGCATGGCAGCCAATAGCGCGGTGATGAGGAGCATTAGAATTGAAACAGTCTTCAGCATGTCTTGATAATAACACCGGCGCAGACGCAGGCAGAGTTTAGGCACCCCTTGTGGATGCTAAGGCGCGACCAAGCTGTTGCCCAAGATAAAGGAACTATGCCATCCGCAGATTACGCAGCTTACGCAGGTCGGTGAGAGAAATTTGCCCTGCCAGGGTTTCTAACTCTTCCTGAATCTGTGTAATCTGCGTAATCTGTGGATAGCCGTTGGCCATAAGAGTCGCTTGGCGCGGTGTTAACCGACACGTATAATCCTGTTCAAAGCTCAAGCAGTTCAGAGTCCAACCTTTAGGTTGCTCCTGCCCACTAAGAACAAGCTTGGCTTCTTAGGCTTGAATCTTCTGCCGGATAAGGCCGCGGATGTTTCAGTTTTACCAATTAAAAAAATCTGCGCTGCTTATGTCGTTGCTGCTGTTGCTTGCGACGATTGCCGTTGTGTTCCCCACCGCCGCCCAACAGTCTGATCCCAACGCGGTGCGACCGCGCCAGGTATTTCCCAAAAATGAACAGGCGCCCGACGAGGTTCTAAAGATCGATACAGATCTTGTCTCCGTCGACGTCAGAGCGAACGATGCCGAGGGGCGTCCACTGCGAAATCTGGCGCAGGACGATTTCAAGGTTTTTGTAGATGGAGCTGAACAACCACTCGCTTTTTTTCAGGTGGAGCGACGCAGCGGCGAACCGCGACCGCTGGCGATGGTTTTTGCAGTCGATATTTCCGGGAGCATGACACCGGATGAAATGACTCGGCTGGGGCGCGCGTTGAATGCGTTTGCGGAAAGGTTGTCAGATCATCCTGCGTTGTACGCAGTGATGTCGTTTGGCATGAACGTGAAGACCGTCCAGAAGTTTACTACTGAAGCGAACAAGCTGGACCGTGCCATTGAGCGCCTGGCGAAAGAACCGAACGGATTATCGACCCATACCTACGACGCGGTTGACGATGCAATCCGCATGCTGGTGCGTCACGCGCCACGCACTCGGGACGGACGTTTGGTAAAACGCGCGGTGCTGATTGTCACTGACGGGTTTCCGGTGGGGGATACTGTTTCCGCTCCTACCGTCATCGAACGCGCTAACGCAGCCGATGCAAGCATCTATGTCGTTACCCTTCCTTCCTATTCCCGAGTGTTGCCGGCCGCCTTGCAGAATCCGCTGCCGACGCCATTGGATGTTAGTGGATTGGCCGAACTGACGGGAGGACGTAGTGTCTACGCCGAGGAAAGGAATTACGAAGAGTTATTTCGCGCGCTGGCTGAGGAGGTGACGTCGGCGTACGTGCTCGCATTTTATCCGCCCGAAGAAAAACGCCATGACGGAAAATTTCACACCATCAAGGTGCAAGGGCCGAACGGCGTGACTCTGAATCAAAGTCGTCCCGGATTCCAAACCGCGAAGTAGGAACCAGAAAAGCAGTAGGCAGAAAACAAGCGCACCGGAAGATGCGAGCTTTCTGCCTACTGCTTTCTGCCTACAGCTTATTGTTTCTCAGAACTCGTCTTCATCCTCATCGTCGTCCAAATCTTCTTCTTCGACGATGTCGAGCTCTACAGGATCCAGGCCAACTACTTCCAGATCCGTACCGCATTCTTCACAGGAGACGAGTTCGCCTTTGTCTGTGTCGGTATCTACATGGACATCCGCATCACATTCGGGACATGTTCCGATCGGCACTTAATTACCCTCCGCAAGATCTTTTTGCCGCCAACTAGCCGCCACGTCTTCCGGCGACTCTGGAATTCACTTAGATGATTGGCTCCGACAATCTAACTGCGCCCGCCTCTTTTTGCAACACTCTTTTCCACAATTTTGCGGTTAGCAAAACCGGGTGATATAAGGAGTGCGTTCTCGCTCTCAGGGAAGATCTAATCGTTGTTCCGCCGGCGGAAAATTTCCCGGCGGAATTCCCGTCCTGCAGCAGCACGCGCCTGATTTCGAAGTGTGGTTTCCCACAGTGATGGAATCAGTGCCAAGCGCTGCTGCCGGACGTGTTAACATGGCGCCCGACTGATTAACGCCGCCTCGTTTACGTTCGCTTAGGAATCGATAATTCCCCCATGTTCGCGTTCCTGAAACGTCGACAAGTTACGTTCGCATTAGTGCTTTGGTTCGCGCTGGTCCTTTTGGTTTCCTACTTTGTGCTTGGCAGGAACCACAAAAGCGAAACCAGCGCGGCAAACGCTCCGTCAGCCAAAACCTCAGGCACCGTTAACTCCTCGCTTGCACATCCCGCGCGCACAGCATCCCTTGATTCAGATAACGACGGTCTTCCCGATGCGGCCGAGCTGCAGAGCTTCATGGACCGCCAAAACTTCCGGCAATGGTTCACGTTGATTGCTGAAGGCCAGTTTTACCATCTCAGCGATCAGTGGAACACCGAACAGCGCGACTGTGCCGGACTAGTTCGTTTCGCCTGGCGCGAAGCGCTGCGCCGGCATGACCGCGCGTGGTTTCAAAAGATGGGGCCGGGCTACTCGCCTGTCGCACCCGACGTCGGAAGGTACACCCTCGAGCAAGGACCACTGGGCGAAAAACTTTTCCGCACCGGCTTTGGCGCATACAAAGACGGCGACCTCGCCAGCGGCGAATTTTCCGACTTCGCAGATGCGCGGACGCTCAAGAATTTCAACGTCAAATTTATCAGTCGCGATCGCCACAATGCAGAACCCGGCGATCTGCTCTTCTTCTACCAACCCTGGGTGCAGAAGTTTCCGTACCACGTGATGATTTTTTTGGGGGGCGCCAAGTTCAGCAACGATCAGGCAAGCGATTGGGTCGTTTATCACACCGGTGCGTCGCCAACCGACGAAGGCACCGTTAAAAAGGTCGAGCTATCGGTGCTCGATCATCATCCCAACCGACGCTGGCGGCCGCTGGAAAACAATTCCAACTTTCTCGGTTTCTACCGTTTGAAAATTCTCGACTAGCCCAAAGGAGGCTAAGCCGTGTTAGACACGAACTCTCGTTCCTATCGCATCCTGATTACTTCGCTGGTCTACGTTGTCGCTATCGCCGCTGCGCTTACGATCGCAACCTTGCGCTCGCGCGCGAAGGCCGGCGCCCCGCAACCGGCGCCCGCCGAGGAAGTTGAGCGCCCCACTCCCACCAAACCATTCTTTTCGCTGTCGACGCATCGCACTTATGGAACGAACGACAACGCGCGGCTGTGGGTTGACTACCAGGCCGTGGACCATCTCGACTTTCGCGTCTACCAGGTAAAAGATCCGCGCAAGTTTTTTACCGATCTTAAAAATCCGCACCAGGTAGGAGAAAACGAACAGGAACAGGTTGCCAGCTCGGTGCCGCATCGCAAATCGTTCCTTGAACGAGTTCGTAGTTTCAAACGCTGGGCCTACTCAGGCATCAAGGGTTTCGTGCGCGGACAACTGAATCACGACTCTCGCCAGGCTTTTAATCAAAAGTTTCGCGCCGAAAAAGAAGTTGTGCGCACCCCCTTGAACGTTTCCGACTACGCCCGCGTACCGCTGTTGAATCCGGATTTGCTGGTTAGTAGCTGGCGCGAGCCCTTGCCACCTCTCGAAAATGAATACGACCAACGCATGATTCCGCTCGGCAAACGCAGTCCCGGCGTCTACCTGGTTGAAGCCGTGGTGAATGATCTGCGCGCCTATACCGTAGTCGTCGTCACAGATTTAACGATGCTGGATAAGACTACGCGCGATGGCGAGATGCTTATCTATACGGTTGATCGCAAGACTGGCGAGCCGCGGCCCAACGCACAAGTCGAGATCATAAAAGAGAAGAAAGTCGTGGCTTCCGGTACAACCGACGCCCAGGGCATTCTGCGCACTAAGGTAGAAAAACCCAAAGCTGCAGAAGATGAAGCGGCCGACGAACCGGCGGCCGAGGAGGACACCGACTCCAAGTCTTACCTAATCCTCGCCAAACAGAGTGGCAACTTTGCGATTTCAGATTTGGGGGGACTGTTCTTTAGCGGTTACGAGGGAGAGGAAGATGAAGATTCTGAAAACGTAAAGGGTTACGTCTACACCGATCGCCCGGTCTATAGACCAGCGCACCAGGTTTCGTTCAAAGGAATCGTTCGCGCGATCGACCCGTCGGGCTCGTACAAGTCTGTTGGCGAAAGCACTGTCAACGTCACGATCACGGATCCCAACAGCGCCAACGTGTTCACCAAAGAGCTGCCGCTTTCAGCTCGCGGCACTTTCAACGGCGAGATGGAAATTTCAGAGTCAGCGCCGCTCGGCACCTACACCATATCGGCCGAAGTTGAAGGCGGCAGCGCAAGCGGTAACTTTGAAGTCGCCGAATACAAAAAACCCGAATACAAAGTGACTGTCTCCGCGCCGGGCAAATTCGTGCAGGCGGGACAGAAAGCCAACTTCTCGGTCGACGCCAAATATTTCTTTGGCTCACCCGTAGCCAATGCTGACGTGCATTACTACATCTATCGTTCGCGGTATTACGCCTGGTATTTCGGTGAAGACGACAGCCAAGAGACTGACGACGAGTCCGATCAGCAAGATGAATACTCTTCTTTTTATAGTGGCGGTGACGACATGGTCCAGGAGAGTGACGGCACACTGGACGCACGAGGCCATTTGAATGTGGCGTTTGATGTACCGCCTCCCGACGAGAACGATACTAACGATTACAGCTACCGGCTCGAAGCTGAGGTGACCGATTCGGCGCGCCGCAACATTTCTGGCAGCGCAAGTTTTGTGGCCACGCGCGGAACAATCGTCGCCAACGCCGAGCCCGACAAGTACGTTTACAACAAAGGCGACGTGGCGAAGATCAAAGTTACCACCAGCGATTACGAAGGCCATCCTGTTTCGTCCAAAGTACAACTCAAATTTGTGGAACGTACCTGGACCAAAAAAGAAAAGAAACAGGACGAAGAGTATTCCTACCCGGAATATGAGATGCACGAGCGCGAGGTTGCGGCGGCAGAAGTGCAAACCAATTCAGAGGGCGAGGCTAGCTACGACTATACGACCACTGAAGACGGAAACCTCTCGATCAAGACAATCATCGACGAGTCGGGCAGAAAGATTGCCTCAATCGGAGGCTATCTTTGGGTAACTGATCGGCAGTTTTCCTGGACCGATTCGTCCTACTACAGCGAAGACTACAATTCCATCAAGCTGGTTCCAGATAAGAAGTCGTATCGCGCCGGCGACACCGCGCACGTGCTCGCCATCCTGCCGACCGACAATGCGCACCTGCTGGTCAGCACGGAACTGAACAACGTCATGGACCTTCAGCAGGTAAATTCAACCGGACGTTCGATTGTGCTCGACGTTCCGATTCGCGCCAACTATGCGCCCAACGTTTTCCTGAACGTTTCTTACGTCAAGAATGGCGACATGTTTACCAGCGACCAGCGCCTGGTGGTGCCCGCGCGCGACAAGATGCTGAACCTGGAAATCATTTCGAACAAGAAAGAGTACAAGCCGCGCGAGTCGGCGTCGTACACCATTCTCGCCAGAAATTCCGATGGCGCGCCTGTTTCCGGTGCCGAAGTCAGCCTCGGCGTGGTTGATGAAGCAATCTACAGTGTGGCCCCCGACTTTGCCGGCAACATCAAAAATGAGTTTTACGGCATGCGCTACAACACGGTCGAGACACATCTTTCAATCAGCTATTCTTTCACTGGCTTCGCCGGCGACAAACCGCTCTATCTCGCGAGCAACAAGCCGGCTTACCAGCTTGCAGACTTCAAGAATGAAGGTGAGCTGGTCCAACCAACAATCCGCAGAAACTTTAAGGACACAGCATTCTGGCAGCCTGACGTCATCACCGGTCCTGATGGCAAGGCCACGGTAAAAGTCACGTTGCCTGACAACCTGACAACCTGGCGCGCAACGGCCCGCGGCGTAACCGCCGACACCAAAGTGGGCGCCACCAAGTACAAAGTGGTTGCGCGCAAAGACGTAATCATGCGTCTCGAGACACCGCGGTTCGTCACCGAGGGCGACACTGTCACCTTGTCGGGCATCGTTCACAACTATTTGAACGCGGACAAATCAACGCAAATCTCGCTCGAAGTTGACGGCGCCCAACTGCAAAACCCGG
>DATAOU010000242.1:0-3543 GCA_036265575.1 Pyrinomonadaceae bacterium | reverse complement strand
TAGTGCTCTTTACGACTCCAATGTCTTCCTGGGTTACCAGCAAGCCGAAATCAGGAAAAGTCGTAGTAGCGTTAATCTCGGCTTCGTTCTTGTTTTTCAAATTAACGATCTGGCCAAGTTTCTGGAACTGATTGTCAGGTGAAACTGCCCAAACGATGTACGACTGTCCAGCAGGCGCGTCCTTCAGTTCATGGAAGCGCATCTTTATTTCAGTCGCTTTATCATGATGTGGCTCGATGAACACGTTCGCGCGCGTTCCTGCCATTGCCCCGGTAAAGTTCACCTTAATTTTAGTGTCGTCTCCCTTTTTGTAAGCCGGGATGTTCAGCATCGGCACTGTATAAGGATTGGCCTCGGTGGTCGTAGCAGTTGCGCCAACGTTCTCGCCGACCGGCACTACCGTGTGCGGAATAACAGCAAAGCCGCTAGGCACGACACTGCGGAAGTAGATTTTCGTGTTTGGGTCATAAGTCGTCAGCGCGGTCTCGGGCGAAGCGACGAGCATGAATCTGTTCAAGGGCGTTGTCGTTTCAAAAGTTCCCAGACCGTTGGTCACCGTGATTGGACCAAGTGACGTAACTACCCCGGTCGGATCGACCGCGTAGAGATTCAATCCCGTGACGTCGGCAGGCACGCCGGTCAGATTGAGTTTGATTCTGGTGCCATTGTCGTCACGAAGAATAGTGGCCACGCCCTTGGCGCCGGTAATCGTAACTGGATCGAGGTTGACAATTGTTTCTTTACCTACCGGATACTCGATCACGGAGTAGGTGCCATCTGCGTTCTGAACTGTCTTGGTAACTGTTGTTGGAGTGACTGTGGTTGTTGTCGTAGTCGTCTGTGCGGCTATTAGCGCAGCGGTCGAAAACATCAGCAGCGCCGCTGCCGCCAAAAGCGAAATCTTTTTACTCATGAGTCTAGCTTGCTCCTTCCTTTTATTCCTACCCTTACTTAATCGCGATTAAGTGTGCGGGGGTGAAATTTTTTTGCTTCGTCATGGAGTATTTGGCAAGGAGCATGCCTCGCGAGGGATCTAAGCAAAACGGCCATTTTATTGGAGTATTTTGCGAAAAAATGCAGATTCCGATGCACAACAATACACCTGTATCGCATCTTTTCGGCACAGGTTATAAGCGAAGTAAGCCGAGAGAAGTTTAAAGCAAACTGTTAGTTTGCGTTGGTGGCTCACACAACTGGCAGCCACCGAACGATCCAGGAATTTAGAGGATCAATAATTACGCAGGGTGGTTATCGCTGCCAGGACATCGCTCGCTTGCGGCAGGATTGCTTCTTCCAATTGCGGCGCATAACCGACAAACGTGTCCAGGGCTGCCACTCGTCCAACCGGAGCGTCGAGGTATTCGAAGAGTTCGCCTGAAATCCGCGCAGCGATCTCAGCGCCGTAACCGAATGAGAGCGAGTCTTCGTGCGCGACGATCACTTTGCTGGTCTTCTTTACCGTCGCCGTGATCGCGTCCCAGTCGTAAGGCGCCAGGCTGCGGAGATCGATAACCTCGACACTGATACCCTGTTGCTCAGCTTGTTTGGCTGCGACCACTGAGCGTTGCACGAGGGCGCCGTAGGTGATGATCGAGAGGTCCGTTCCCTCGCGCACTGTCCTGGCTTTGCCGAACGGGATCATAAAGTCATCGCCCGGATATTCTGACTTGTTATAGGCCTGCCGATAAAGGTGCTTATGCTCGAGAAACAGGACCGGATCGTCACAGCGGATCGCGGTGCGCAGCAGTCCGTTAGCATCCAGCGCATTCGAGGGATAAATAACACGCAGGCCGGGAATTTGTGTGAACGTGGAGACGCCTGACTGTGAATGGTAAACCGCGCCGCCTTTGAGATAGCCGCCCACGGGCACGCGCATAACTACGGGCGCCTTCCAGTCGCCCCCTGAACGCCAACGCATCAGTGCCAGTTCATTGCGAATCTGGTGCATGGCCGGCCAGATGTAATCGAAGAACTGAATCTCGACTACTGGTTTCAACCCGCGCGTAGCCATGCCGATAGCGCGACCGACGATGTTGGCTTCGGCGAGCGGAGAATTGAAAACACGCGCGCTGCCAAATTTTCGTTGCAGGTTGGCGGTCACCTTAAACACGCCGCCTTTGCCTTTAACTTTCCCAAGCGACGCTTCGCGCGAGCAGTCGGCAACATCTTCGCCAAACACGACAACGCGCGGATCACGCGCCATTTCCGTGTGGAGGCAACGATTGATCAGGTCGACCATCGTTCCCGGATTCCCACTGAGTTTCGCCGCGCCTTCGGTATCGAATTGTTTCGAGGTTGGGTCGACATCAGGTGAGTAAACATACTGCTTCGCTGTTCCGGGCGCGGGCTGTGGACTAGCGAGCGCCTGGTCTGCCGCCTCATTAACAGCTGCATCAATCTCGTCCTTGATCTTCTGCAGCTGCTCCTGATTAGCAATACCTTCGTCGACCAGCAGAGCGCCAAAACGTTTAACCGGATCGCGTTCGGCATCAGCAGTGCGTTCTTCGTCGGGCCGATAGAGCCGTTCATCATCTGAAAGTGAATGCGAATAAGGACGTATCACCTTAGCGTGAACGAAGGCCGGCCCCTTGCGCGCGCGACAGTAAGCCACAGCCTTTTGCATTACCTCGAGCGATTCGATCGGATCAGTGCCATCGCAGCGCTGCAAATAAAGGTTCGGAAAGTTTTCTACCAGACGCGAAACATCGCCGCCGGCAGTTTGTACTTCGACCGGGACACTAATCGCATAGCCGTTATCTTCCAACAGAAACAGGACCGGCAGCTTGAGATTGCAGGCGGTGTTGAGTGCTTCCCAAAACTCGCCTTCGCTGCTGGTGCCATCGCCAAGCGAAACATAAACCACTTCATCTTTTTGAAAGTTGGAAGCGCGTTTGTTTAGTTCCTTGATCAACTGGAAGCGATAGCCAGCTTCAGCGCAACCTACTGCCTGGAGCAACTGGGTTCCCGTAGGTGACGACTGCGAAACTATGTTGAGTTTTTTGTGACCCCAGTGCGATGGCATCTGGCGGCCGTGCGAATTTGGATCTTTCTCGGCGCCGACTGCGGACAACAACTGCTCCAGCGGCGTCATGCCAAGCTGCAGACATAGCGCGCGGTCGCGATAGTAGGGATAGAACCAGTCGTAAGCAGGCTTCAGTGCCAGGCCCGCTGCCACCAGCACTGCTTCATGTCCGGCGCCGCTAATCTGAAAGAAGATCTTGTTCTGATTCTTGAGCTGAATCTCTTTGTCGTCGAGCCGGCGCGATAGATACATCGTGCGATATATCTTGAGCATCTCTTCGCGTGACAGCTTTGCGCGATTGGCAGGCTGAGACGGTCGCGCGGATTTGGCCGCGGTCACCTCGGTTCGGACCGGTGCGGGCTGCGGAGCTGGACGTGCGGCGGCGGCCGCTTGTTCCGCGGGCTTCTGTTCAGCACGTGCTTCTAAAGGCTTTGCCGCATCCGCATTCGTCTTGGGGACAAGTTTTAATACTTTGGTATCAGGCATGATTGCTATTAGTAGCACAGACTCCAGGAAATCTT
>DATAOU010000241.1:0-16157 GCA_036265575.1 Pyrinomonadaceae bacterium | reverse complement strand
ACAACATAAGCAAGAGCAACCAGCAGATCGCGCATGATCCGCGGCGGCTTTAGTCTGATCGCGCTGAGAAAAACTTCAAAGACGAAAACACTGGCTACATTTATGAAGGCAATCCAGAGACAGAAAAGCGAAGCCCAGCGGAACCAAAGATAGAGCGGGCTTTCCGTGCTGCGGCCCCGGTAGGCCAGAGAAGCCGTGACCGACAAGCCAATGAACGAGAGCGCAAACAAAAGCAACGCCGCCCGGATGCGCATGCGTTCGATAGGTCGCAGCGCATTAAGAGTCAGCGAGGCGACGACAAAAATCAGGATGGCCCAACCAAAGGCGCTGATTCCTGCTGCGGCTTGTAGTTGTTGCCAGAAGCTCATAGGTTAGAGGGGAAGAGAGAATTGACCTGGTAGCACGGATTAAGCGTTGCCAGTAATTACAGGCTGAAAGAAATTCTGATCAAGTCTTCGACACGTAGTGTCGGTGCGACTTTAGCCCGGCGTTTCAACGCCGGGATCTGGTTCTTCTTTTTGTTCTCGTCGCGTAGGGACGATTGAGTAGTATCAGTCTCAAGCGTCGCTACGCGACGCGATTGCTACCTTCTTAATTGTTCCCGGCCTTGAAAGGCCGGGCTAAACTCGTCCGGACGCTACGCGTCGAAGACTTAATGAGAGCTTCATTCAGTCCCGGTAAGTTCTTGCGAAGAATCTTTTGCTCCGTTCGAGTCTTTACTACCGGACTAGTTGCCGTGGATTCTAGCACGGCCAAGTTATCATTAAAGCGAGATTCACTGGTTGCGCGGTAAGGAGGAGGGAAGACGATGGCCACAAAGAAAAGAAACCGGCTCGGTCAGATGTTGGAAAGGTTCTCGCGCAGGGCAACGGAGGCAACGGGCACGTCGACGGCGTTCATAATCGCATTGCTGGTGATCGTTATCTGGGTTGTTACTGGTCCGTTGTTTCACTTTTCCGATACCTGGCAGTTGGTCATCAATACCGGCACAACGATCATAACGTTCCTGATGGTGTTCCTGATTCAGCGCAGTCAAAACAAAGATGCACTGGCGATTCATCTGAAGCTGAACGAAATTGTGGCTGCCCTTGAAGGCGCCAGCAATAGATTGATTGATGTGGAAGACTTGACGGAGGACGATATTAAGGTGCTCCATACGCATTACCAGGAATTAGTGAAGATGGCCAAAGCGGACTTGAAGTTGACCAGCACTCATTCAATCGAAGAAGCCGCCGCGCGTCATGGAATCAAGTATGGCAAGATAAAGGCGAAAGCCTAACCGTTAGAGGATCACTCATGGCCGAGAGCAAAGAAGCAGCGCCCAAAGAGAAAAAGAAAAAAATCTCGCCGCAGAGGGTGCGCGCATTCTTTGGTGAATTGGGGCCGGGCCTGATAACCGGAGCCGCTGATGATGATCCGTCGGGAATTTCTACTTATTCAGTTACAGGTGCGGCATTTGGTTACGCGCCTCTTTGGACCGCGCTCTTTTCTTTTCCCTTAATGGTGTCGGTGCAGCTTATGTGCGCGCGCCTCGGAATGGTCACCGGCCGTGGGCTCGCGGGCGTATTGCGGCGCACCTACTCTCGCTGGATCTTGTGGGGCGCCTGCACCTTGTTGGTGGTGGCGAATGTGGTGAACATCGGCGCCGATCTCGGCGGTATGGCGGATGCCACCGCTATGATGACCGGTATAAAAGCGTGGGTCTTTACACCGATTTACGCGGTGCTAATTACTTCTTTGCTTTTCTGGACTTCGTACCAATTTATCGCCCGCGTTTTCAAATGGCTGACGTTGGTTCTCTTCGCCTATGTGATAGCGGCGTTTCTTGCACAACCCGATTGGTCGGCAGTGTTTCGTTCGACATTCATTCCACATGTTGAATGGTCAACCGCTTACCTTGCGACCTTCGTTGGGATTCTCGGCACAACCATCTCGCCCTATCTCTTTTTTTGGCAGGCAGCAGAGGAAGTTGAAGAAGAGCGCAAGCAGGGACGTCGTTCAGTTAAGCAGCGGCGCGGAGCATCCGATGAAGAAATCAGAAAGTCGCGCAACGACGTTATTACCGGAATGTTTTTTTCCAACCTGGTAATGTATTTCATCATCCTCACCACAGCTGCGACACTGCACGCTCATGGGCAAACGCATATCGAAACGGCACGGCAAGCGGCAGAGGCGCTCCGACCGCTCGCTGGCCGCGGAGCTTATTTGCTGTTCACTTTTGGTTTGATTGGAACTGGAATGCTTGGTGTTCCCGTGTTGGCGGGCGCTGCGGCTTATGCCATTGCTGAAGCCAGTGCCTGGCGCGGCACCCTTGAAGATCGACCGCGGCTGGCGAAAAAATTTTATGGTGTAGTAGGAGCAGCAATGATCCTCGGATTGATACTCAACTATGCAGGTCTCAATGCTGTCAAGATGTTGTTCTGGGCCGCAGTCTTAAACGGAATTTTGGCGCCGCCATTGATAGTGCTGGTGGTCCTGTTAACCTGCAACAAGAAGATCATGGGCAAGCGCGCCAATCCGCCATTGTTGAAATGGTTAGGTTGGGCCACCGCAGTAATCATGACTGGGGCGGCAATTGCGATGTTTGCGACGATGTGAAATGAAACCCATCTAGCAGCGCAGGCGGCTGGGCGACCTCGAGGATCTAAGCGAAACCCAGGTGACATACCGAATAACTGAGAATAGAGAGCACGCCGCCAATAACACTCTGTTTGAACCTCTTGTCCGGTTTATCTGCATTGGCTACGCCGGCATGAAATCTGACTCGGCGAATTCGCCGGCCTTCCAGGTGTTCCACGGTGAAACGATGGCCGTTGTAATTTATTGAATCGCCTTCGTTCAGCAACCGACCTGCTTGAGCCATCAGGAATCCCGCGATAGTTGTGAAGCCTTCGTGCTCCGGCAGTTCCAGTTTCAACACGCGATTCGCATCGCGAATGACCAACCTGCCACTCAACACGTAAGCGTCGCCGTCTCTAACAATCTGCGCGCGCACTTCCTCGTCAAACTCATCATCGATTTCGCCAACGATCTCTTCCAACAAGTCTTCCAGGGTAATGATTCCTTCGAGGCCGCCATGCTCGTCGACAACGCAGGCGAAATGCGTCTTTGTTGCCTGCATCTGCTTCAAGACAGAACCCAAACCTGCTCGATCGGGAATAAAGACCGGGGCGTGCATTAGTGTCTGAAGGGAAAAGGGCAAATCCGGGTTCTCGAGAAAGGGTTCAATGTCTCTTCTAAAAACAATCCCCACAACGTCGTCCAAACTTTCCTTGTAAACGGGCAGGCGCGAGTATCCGGTTTTGCGAAAAATATCTTTTGTTTCTTTTAGAGTCGCCGAGAACGGAAGCGCAGACACGGCTGTCCTGGGAATCATCGCTTCGCGCACTTCAGTCTCCTTGAAATCAAACACTCGGTTAATCAACTTCTGCTGGTCGGCGCCAAGCTGTCCGCTTTCACGAGAGGAATTGATGAGCTGGCGGATTTCTTCCTCGCTATAAATGGACGCATGCTCGCCTGACGGATGCAGTCCAAACAGCCGCACTGTGCGTGTGCCGGCCCAGTCGAGCAAACGTATGGGCCATTGGAAAAGTTTGTAAAAGAGGTGAAGCGGCCGCGCTACGGCCAGTGCGATCTTTTCCGTTCGTTCAAGCGCGAGAGTTTTTGGCGCCAGTTCGCCCAGGACAATGTGCAGAAAGGTGATGAGAGTAAATGCCAATGCAAATGCAAGCGTATCCAGGACCGCGTCGGAAACGCGGCCCTTGAGGGGAACTTCAAGCAAGTGTGCAAATACTGGTTCGCCAATCCAGCCGAGCGCCAACGAAGCCATGGTGATGCCCAGCTGCGTGGCTGAAATGTAAGCGTTGAGACTGTCGATTAACTCGAGCAGGAGCTTCGCGCGGCGATTACCGCCCTGGGCCAGCGAGGCAATGCGCGAGCGGCGTACCCCAACCAATGCGAACTCGGCGGCAACAAAGAAGCCGTTCGCCAAAACCAGCAAAATAACCAAAAGCAAGTATAGAAATGCCAACACGTGTGTCCATGCTAGGTATTTGGTATTCCCCCGTCAAACGATGTCCAAGCCGTCACCGAGGGCTGCTGGTCCCTACTGTCATTATCGATCCCTACCGTATTCAGTTTGGTTTAGTTAGGAACCACCATTCAACGACGGCCACACAAATAGGGAGCCGGGAGCGGTAGCGACCGGGTGAGGGTTAACCAAATCGAGTTGCAATGCCGGATGGTCTCTATCCTAAGGTTCACCCGGTCCCTACCGCTCCCGGTTCCTTATTTGTGAATCGTAAACTCAGGGTGCTCTCTCGCTCATCCAAACTGAACCAACCCAATTGGCAGATGTATATTCACATTTATTTCCGGAGGTGATAATCTTCGGCGACTTCGAAGCCGGAGATTCCTCTTAAATCTGTCCGTTCCAAGGAGGCCGCTTATGGCCCTTGAGCAGGGAACCAAAGAACGCCTGAGTAAGCTGCTTGATCGGTTAGTCTCGTTGACTGAAACCAAAGAGCTGCATTGGGAGCGCGAGGCCGGTTCTGCACATCGATACGCCCGTTGGAAAAACAATCTACTCATACTGGGGCCTGCAGCTCCGTTGGCCCACAGCACAGTTGCCCGCTACCTTTTCATCACACCGTTCGATTCACCTGCTTGCGTTGAGATCAACTCTGACGATCCTGAGTTGGGTAAGTCCTTGATGAAGTTGGTCGTCGCAGTTGAGAATGCCAGCCAAAGCGAGCCGCCAACAGATCCATTTGGCATAAACGAAGAGGTGATAGATCGGCTCACACGCTAGCCTGTAAACGATCGCAGCACTGATAAGACAGGAAGGATATAAAAGACTATGTCCGCAGAAAATCCGTTCGCTAACCTTAGTCATGAAGCTGCCAGTCTCTCCCGAATTACTTTGTTCAAAAGCTTGACACCGGACGAGCTGGAACAACTCGCGCAGTCAGTCGATCAGGTCAATTTCAAAGCGGAAGAGACAATTTTCAACGAACAGGATCAGGGCGACGCGCTCTACGTTGTCGACTCCGGATCAGTCCGCATCTGGGTGTTGGATGAAGATGTCAAGCCCGTCACCCTCGCTGAATTGAAGCCGGGGGAATTCTTCGGCGAGCTCGCAGTGCTCGATCGTGGCGCACGTTCAACTAACGCGACGGCGATCGTCGATACCGAGCTACACCGTTTGAGCAGTGACGATTTCGAAAAGTTTCTCTTGAAGCATCCGGACATCGCCATCGACGTCATTTGCGAAATCGGCGCACGCATGCGCCAGACCAATATGCTGGTGTCGCAACGCGCGACACGAAACATCAATGTCGAGATGGAAGAGCGATCAACGATTGGTCAACGGATTGCAGATAGGGTGGCATCATTTGGAGGTTCATGGACCTTCATCATGATTTACGTTTCATTCCTGGTTGGCTGGATGGCCCTTAATACTTTTGTTCTTGTTCATTACGGTCGCGGCGAAACCGGCGCGCAGTTTGATCCTTATCCCTACATTCTCCTGAACCTGATGCTCTCGATGACGGCCGCGCTTCAGGCGCCGATCATCATGATGTCGCAAAACCGCGCCGCCGAAAAAGATCGGCTGGCGGCAGAGCAGGACTTTAAAGTAAATCTAAAAAGCGAGCTGATGCTGGAAGAATTGATGCGTAAGAGCCAGGGCCGTGAGGCACAAATTGGTCAACTAATTGGGCTGGTTCAAAATTTATCTGCCAGGGTTAACGAGAAATAATATTCCGAGGTTCCGGGCAGAGAACTAAAGACCACAGGCCACTGGCCTCAAGTTTACGGCGTCTTGTTGGTTCCGACTGCAGGCTTGGTGGCGGTTCGTGTCGCCGGAGGCCTCGGCGTCGGGTTTCCAATCGGTACCGTTCGTCCGGTGCGCGTGAGCGCGATTCGCTTGTCGTGACTCGCGGCGTCGTCTACCACAACGCGAATTGCGCGAAACGTTCCATCGCGCATTTTATTGGTGGGATTGTAGGACAGCACGTACTGGGTGCGGAGATCTCGCACAATTTCGTTCGCAATCTGCGGCAACTCTGAAATCGATTGCGGGAAGAAAGCGCGGCCACCCGTTTCGGTTGCCAGTCGATTGATCAAGGCAACGGCTTTGTCGCGTGGGCTTTTGCGAATAAAGCCGGCATCTTTATCAAGTTCGTTGATGAAACCAATCACGTAGATTTGCACGTCTTCTTCGCGCAGGCGTTGGAAGAGTTGCGGCTCTTTATAAAAGCTATTTCGATCCTCGCCGTCAGTGATAACAATTAACGCGCGCCGCCGCCGGTCGTTGTCGTCGCCCTTTTTGTATTCGGCAACGCGTTCGGAACTGAGATAGACCGCATCGATGACCGCGGTCTGCCCGCCCTCAACATAGAGGCTGTCCAGCCCGTCCATCAAAAGATCTTTGTTGGGCGTAAAGTCCTGCACAGTTTCAATCTTATCGCTGCTAATAAAGCGCACCAGAAACGTTTCGTCCCCCGGCTTGTTGCTGTTAATGATGCTCTTGCCGGCATCGATCACAGCTTGCAACTGCGAACGCAGCGAGCCAGAAGTGTCAACCGCCAATCCATAACTGATCGGGATTTCCTCGCGGCTGAAAGTCTCGATTGGTTGCAGCACGCCGTCTTCGTAAACGTGGAATTCGTTTTGCCGAACATTGTCGATCGGACGATTGTTGCGATCGATAACACGCACGTTCAGGGTCACCAACTCGGTGTTCACAACGATGGTGCTGCCTTCATCTATCTCCGGTTCAGGAGGTGTCGGCGTTGGCTTAGGTTTAAGAATTGGTGCCGGTGGTGGCTCGCCAAGCGAAGGAGCGATGCGATCGATCGGTGTTGCTCTGGGGACCGGCGTCGGCGTCGCGGTAGGACGACTTACTCCTGTCTGCGTGGGCGTCTGTGCCGGCCGGGACGGTACGGGCGTAGGAGTTGGCGTTGGTGTCGGAACCGAGGCCGGCGCCATCACCGAACTGCGGCGCGGACGCGAATCCTGGCTTCGGGCGGACACTAAGCTCGAACCTACTAAACAAGTTACCGCAAAGACCAGAGCGACAATGAACACCAATTGTCGCCGTCTCAGTCTCAACAACCGCTCTTTCGTTCTTTTCATCATTAATTAAATATGACTGAATTAAAGTCTAAACAAACAAAGCTGCCCGCTAGCTTGGCTGCGCAAACAGTTTAACCTTTCCCGGATCAGCTATGAAAGCGGCAGTTGCATAGACCCTAGTGCTCACTCGACAGCGACAGACTAAGTCTATGCTACTCGCACACCAATTAAGAAAGATGCGTTAGGAGAGTTGATTAGTTGCCGGACACCCGCCAGAGCTGTCCGTCAACGAGAGCCGGGAATTGCGTAGTAACCTTCTTTTGATCGCACAAACAACCGGGGCAAACCACGGGGCGGGTTTACTTTCACCTTAATCCGGTGCCAGTGGCCATCGTTGGCAAAATCGGTAGGTTTGTAACCAATCGAATACTGATGGCGCAGCTCGAGCGCGATTTGCTCAAAGATGTCATCCATCTCGGCGGCGCTGCGGGGAAAGAAAGCTTTGCCTCCGGAGACGCTGGCGAGATCGTCCAGAATGCTTTGACCCTCCATGCCCAGGTTGCTGCCGGCGTCGTTGCCGCTCAAAATTCCAATCCCGTACAGGGTGACGTCGGATTCCTTAAGCAACCGGCGTAGTTCGTTAAAAGTGTAGCGGGAATTGTTGTCCTGGCCGTCGCTGATTAAAAGCAAAGCGCGTTTTGGATGAGCGCCTCGCTGCACTTTCTCGACCCCGAGGTAACAAGCGTCGTACAGCGCGGTATTATTTTTCGTTTGCACAAACGTGAGCTTATCCAGCACGGCATTGCCGTCGCGCGTCTTGTCCAGCAGGAGCTGTGCGCGAGAATTGAAGGCGATCAAAAAGTATTCATCCGAATCGTGGCTGGTCTGAATAAACTTAGACAGCGCATCGCGTGCCCGCCTGATCTTTTCTCCGCCCATCGATCCGGAAACGTCGAAAATCACGCCAACCGAAACCGGCGAATCATCGTCGCTGAAGAATGTTATCTCCTGCGGTTTCTTGTCATCCAATACCGTAAAAGCGTTTTTCCCCAAACCGGAAACGTAGCGCCCGTAAGTATCGGTGACGGTGACAGTGAAGGTGATGAGATCGGTGTTAACAATGACCGGGCCGACGATTTCGTTACCTGGTTTCTGGTCCTTTTGCTCTTCAGCAGGAGGAGTTTCGACAGGCTTCGCGGTAGCCGGATCGATTGGTACTTTGTTTTCAGGCTTGTCCTGGGCCCATGACGCGGCAGGTAAGATGACAAGCAGAAGCGCCAGCAGGGAGATCGAAACAAGTTTATTAACGCGTCCAGCCGGTAGGTACATGAGACCTCGCGTAAATCTGCAACGTTGGATTCGCCGACTCAGATTAGGGGCTGCAATACGATGCGGGGACGCGGCAGACTGATGCCCGTCGGCCTGCAACTATTGATCGAAATTCGGAAAGGACGGACGTGGGAGACGTGGCCGTGCGCTGCTTTCAGTTCCAGTCTTTGTCAACTTGAAATTCATTGTAGGACAGGCGTTGGGGTTGGTAAAGCGGAAAGACTGGGAGCCGCCGGACTGAAGCCACCGCGCCTAATGAGAGCGCTGCGCGTAGACTAGTCCTTCGATGATGAGGTGTCTCGCCGCGGAACTTTTGTGAAGCGCTGTCGTGTAGATAAAGCGCCACGACCGTGTGGGGCCGAGGCGGCGCCAGCGCGTGCTATACTTTCGCGCTATTTCTTCCTGGATTTCACTAACTAATGGCTGAGTTTATTTGTCGTTTAGGCACGCCCGCAGGCGAGGTGGTAACGCGAACGGTAGAAGCGCCGGGCGTTCACGAAGCTCGCACGCGACTCGAACGCGAGGGCTTTCGCGTCTTCAATGTCACGCCCCCAAAGACCAGCGGTGTGACTGCGTTGACCCGACTGGGATCGCGCGGCGGTCAGGCAAAAGTTAAAGCCAACGACTTTCTGCTATTCAATCAGCAACTGGCGGCCCTCGTCCGCGCCGGTATTCCAATTCTTCAGGCCATCTCGATGCTCCGTAAGCGCGCTGCGTCAGCGCGGCTTCGCGCGGTCCTCGGAGATGTGGAGGAACAGATTCGTGGTGGCGCGGCTCTGTCCACGGCGTTCGCATCGCAGGGCAGCATCTTTCCCAGAATCTACACGGCTTCGATTCTTGCCGGTGAACGTTCGGGCGCGCTTGATGAGGTACTAAAGCGTTACGTCACTTACATGCGCCGCAACGTCGGTCTGCGCCGTAAGATTCGCGGCGCACTGGCCTATCCGCTTTTTCTGCTGGTTGCCTCGGGTGGAATGGTTACGTTCCTGGCAACGTACGTCGTGCCGCGCATGTCGGATCTGTTTGCCGGTTTTGGCACTGAGCTGCCCACGGTCACTCAGATCGTGTTGGGCTTTTCAAAACTGCTCGCCGGCAACATCCTCTGGTTTGGACCACTCGTCATTGGCGGCGCGATAGCTCTCTTTCTTTGGACGCGTACCGACGCGGGCCGTTTTTCGCTCGACAGTTTCCTCTTAAAGATTCCGTTGGCAGGCAACTTGATAGTGCAATTGTCTGTGGCCCAGGTGACGCGTTCGTTGGCGACGTTGCTGGCGGGCGGCATCACGCTGGTTGAGTCGTGGGAGATCGCCGCCGAGTCGATTACTAACCGCGCGCTGCGCCGTCGCAGTTCTGCCATCCTGCCGATGATTCGCGAAGGACGATCGTTTACAGAAAGTTTGGAGTCGGCCGATTGGATGCCGCCGCTGGCCATCGACATGGTCGGAATTGGCGAGCGTTCCGGTAGTTTGCGCGAGATGCTCGATGAGGTGGCAGTCTTTTATGATGCCGAGTCGGAAGTGCGACTTGAGCAGTTGACGACCACGCTTGAGCCTGCGATTCTCTTGGTCATGGGCGGGATTGTTGTGACCATTCTGTTGGCCATTTACCTGCCAATTATTCAGTCAATTTCGAGTGGAGCAGGCGCTGCCGGTCACCACTAATCGCCGGGCGCAGTTTCCAACGCATTACCTCTTATGAAGCAAATTACTGAAGATCCTCCAGTCTCGGCCCACCCAACCGTAGGTCACAACCTATCCAAAGGCGGTGATACTCACGAACCACCGGAAGTGCGCGCCGCAAAAGAGATTGCCGTTCGGTATCGGCTGCCATTTGTCGACCTGTTGCCGGCCGAAGAAGACTCGCCCATCGACTACGCGATCTTCAATGAGATTCCAGTTGATTTGATGGTGCGCTACCAATTCTTGCCGCTGCGGCGTGACGAAAAGGGCCTTCATGTGGCCTTGGCGGATCCGACCGATCTGGAACGCATCGACGAAATCTCCGGTGCATTGCGCACTCGCCTGGTTCCCTACGTCGCTACGGCCGGCAGCATTGAACTGATCCTCCGCCGCGGGGACGCCACGCAGCGCGTGCTACAGGAAGCGGCTTCGGGCTTTCGCATTTCTTTGGTCAGGGAAACGGAGCAGGGCGAAGAAGTGCTTGATCTCGACCGGCTGGCGACGGATTCCGAGATGTCGCCGATTATCAAGCTGGTCGACACAATAATTTACAACGCGATGGAGTCGCGCGCGTCCGACATTCACATCGAAACACGCGACACGGAAGTCCAGGTCAAGTACCGCATTGACGGCGCGCTTTACGCCAAAGTCGATCCGATCGATCTGGCCTATCATCAAACGCTGATCTCACGCATCAAGGTCATGTCGGAACTGGACATCGCCGAGCGCCGCGTGCCCCAGGACGGACGTTTCCGCGTTCGTTACAAAGGCCGCAACGTCGACTTCCGCGTGTCAATTATGCCGACTATTCATGGCGAGGACGCGGTCATTCGTATTCTTGACAAGGAACAGATCAACGAAGAATTTAAGAACCTTAATCTCGATGTGGTTGGTTTCGCGGAAGATGACCTGCGAAAGTTTCGCCACTATATTGCCGAGCCTTACGGCATGGTCCTGGTTACTGGTCCAACCGGGTCCGGCAAAACTACAACTCTTTACGCGGCCTTGAACGAGATTCGTAACGAAGAAGACAAGATCGTTACCATCGAGGATCCGGTTGAATACCAGTTGCATGGCATTACGCAGATTCCGGTAAACGAAAAAAAGGGACTGACATTTGATCGTGGTTTGCGTTCGATCCTGCGTCACGATCCCGACAAGATAATGGTCGGCGAAATTCGCGATACTGAGACTGCGCAGATCGCCATTCAGTCAGCGCTGACCGGTCACCTCGTTTTCACAACTGTGCATGCCAACAACGTCATCGACGTGATCGGACGCTTCCTCAACATGGGTGTTGAGCCTTACAACTTTGTATCGTCGTTGAATTGCGTGTTGGCCCAGCGCCTGATCCGCATGTTATGTCCCTATTGCAAGCGCCAGTATCGTGCGAAGGAAGAAGAACTGATTGAGTCCGGTCTGAGACCGGATGATCATCGCGAGACGCCATTCTTTATGAACGTAGGTTGCGATGCCTGCAATCACACCGGCTATCGGGGCCGCACAGCGATCCACGAACTGCTCGATCTTTCTGATAACATTCGCGAAATGATCGTCGAGCGCCGGCCCGGTTCCGAAGTGCGTCGTGCGGCCGAGGCAGAGGGTCTGACCAGCCTGCGCGAATCGGCGCTGAAAAAGGTATTCGCAGGTGTTTCCACGCTGCATGAGATAAATCGGGTAACGTTTGTCGAGGAATACACCGCCGATCATTGATCGGACCCGGTGGTTTCAAACCTTCATCCAACTTAGAGGCCGTTTTAAGGAACTGAAATTTTTGGCCTGCGTGTAAGAAATCGAGCCCGGAACAGTTGCATCCTGGCTTTCTGAGCGGCATTATTAGCCCACGTTCGGACCGCCACCTCCCCTGAAGAGAGATAAAAAATGAGAAAAAATACCCAAGGCCACGTCCTCGTTTCCCTCTTGGTTACCTTTTGTTTGTTGCTTTTGCCGGTAACTGCGCTGGCCAAGAGAGGCGATCGCAACTTCAGAAACGGCATGGATTTTGAAAAAGCGCAGCAGTGGGAGAAGGCAGCCCAGGAGTTTACCCTCGCCGTCGCTGCCGACCCGTCGAATCTGGAGTACCAACTTCATTTTCGGCGCGCCAGTTTCAATGCTTCACAGTCGTACATGCAGCAAGGACGCGCGCTCGCGGAACAACGCGATTTCGTGGGAGCCTATAACGCCTTCCGGCAGGCCTATGGATACGATCCCGTAAACCAACTGGCTGTATCTGAAATGGATCGTATGCTCCAGCTCCAGGGAGTGAAAGAGGGAACTAATGGTAATGGAGCGCGTCCGGGAGAAACCGGCGACTCTTCACAACCAGTGACGGCTACGGACGCGCCCGTGCCTTCGACGCGCACCGAGCAGTTGCGTGTCATTAGCTATAGCGGCGACCTGAAGGCTTTTATTCGTAGTCTCGCGGAGCAGCTCAACCTTAACGTCATTTTCGACCGGCAGTCGTTTGTGCAACCGCGGCAGATCGATATCAATCTGCGCGACGTCAGCACTTCGCAAGCCCTCGACTATGTCTTTCTTCAGGAAGGATTGTTTTTTCAGAAGTTGAGTCGGCGCACCATCGTTGTCGCTGATCAGACCCGGCGGCCTCAGTATCAACAACTAGTCTTGCGCACCTTTTACCTGGCCAACAGCGATCCGGAAAAAGTGAAGGGCCTGGTCCAACAAGCGATACCACCGTCTGTTGGCCGTCCGCAAACGATTGTCGTTTCGGATCCGGCGACGAACAGCTTGACGGTTCGCGATACGGCCGAGAACGTTCGCTTGATCGGCGAGCTGATCCAAAGCGTCGATAAAGATCGTGCTGAAGTTGTAATGGATGTAAATATCTATGAGGTCTCGAAAAGCGATTTGCTGCAACTGGGCAATCAAATAGGTTCGGCATCGGCCGATGCCCGGACTATTCTGGGACAATCACCCGGCTTGGCGATTCCAACCGCGAACGCCGCGCTTAACGGTTCGCAGCCTGGCGTGAACATATCGAGCATCATTGGCGGCCTACCGACAGCAGCGGCCGCTGCCCTGTTAATTCCACCTTCTGTCTTTACTGCTTTTCAAGCCAAAGACAACACTAAGCTCATAGCTTCAACGCAAGTACACGCCTTCAACGGTGAAGAGTCGTCAGCACGCATCGGCCAGCGTGTTCCGGTGCAGACAGCGCAAGCCTATCCGTTTGGTATTCAAACGGGAACCTCGACCACACCAGGTGGCTTCCCGACCGGCGGATTCCCAGTAATCAATTACGAGCCGACGGGTTTGACGCTCAAGTTTACGCCGCAGGTCTTTCCTAACCAGGATGTTCAGGTAAAGATGTCGATTGAATCCAAAGACGTGCTCGGTGCTCGTACGCTGACGCCGACCTTCACGGAAAGAACAATCACCGGTACTGCGCGCGTGCAAAATAATCGCACCATGATGCTGGCAAGCGTGGCTACGAACGTGGAATCCCATGGGCGCGCCGGACTGCCGTTGGTGGGATTGATTCCGATTCTGGGCCGTATGTTTACGTCACCCACTAGCGAGAATCGTCGCATAGACATTGTGATTGCAATCACGCCACGGGTATTGCGCGCTCCGGCCGTGACACCGCGTGACGAAGAGATGCGTCCCAGTGGTACGCTTCAGTCACCCACAACCGGCTCGCTTGAAGCCATGTTGCGCGAAGCCGATCGTGAAGACCAGATAGCAGCCAACCGCCAGCAACAGCGAAACGCAACGGCTCGCCCGAATGCTTCATTCGAGCCGGCGACGACTGCGCAACTAACCAACAACGCTGCGGCCGCGCCCGCTTCAAATACGACGACCGTGGCGCCTTTGGCAACGTCTGTTTCGACCAATGCAACAGCAGCGAACAACTCGCCCAAGGAAGCAGTCGCGGCACAAGCGGCGCCTGTCACGAATACTCAAGTAGCAAAGACACAAGCGCCAACGGAAGAACTGCCGGCTTTTGTTCCTGCGCCGAAGTCACTGGTAAGCAATACGGAAGCGACACAAATCGCAGCAGTGAACACAAATTTGAATACGAATGCCGGTGCCGTTCTAACCAGCATGACCAGGCCAATGGAAGCGGCAGCAGCCCCCAGCGGCCCGAACGCCAGGTCAGCGCAGTTGATCATGGCGCCGTCCGAGGCAGTAATGAAGGTGGGAGAGACGCGACGCTTTGCGATCGAGCTCACCTCCGATGCGTCGCTGGCAATGGCCATTCTTGCTTTGCGCTTTAATCCGAAGGTGATCAAGATAAAAGGTCTTTCGGCGGGCACCGCCTTGACTGCTGACAACGGCAACAAAGAAGGCGCGCCGGGCATGACCCAGTCGATCGATGCGACGGGCATGTGCCTGATCTCGCTTTCAAATCTCCGCACCGCCTTGTCGCTGAAAGATTCGGGACTGTGGCTGTTCCTTGATGTCGAGGCGCTATCCGCTGGAGATGCGGGCCTCGTTTTCGATGCGAATGCGACACAGTTGATGACGGCAGACGCCGGCAACGTGGGGCTCGAGTTGTCACCGATTCACGCCAGCGTTAAGTAGTTTAAGATTTAAGTTAGAGCACGCAGTGCAAGGTTTGAGCAATTCAATACGCGGCGACGAGACGAAGGCAAGTACTGCTTTCCGGTCGCCGCGTAGTTATGTAGGTTGCAAACGTCATGCTTAGAAAGCAACAGGGCGGTTTCACCTTAATCGAACTCGTTATCACGATCACGGTGTTGACGATCATGACCATGGGCATCATTCCCCTGGTCAAGCTTTCCGTGAAGCGGCAAAAGGAACAGCAGTTAAGGGACGCGTTGCGCCAGGTGCGATCTGCTATTGACGAGTTTCATCGCGATACGGTCGGTTCAACCTGCCCGAACCCGACGGCCGGCATTGTTGATCCGCGTAGCACAGTTCAGATTTCTGATTGCACAATTTTTGGCGTAGACAATCCGGATCACTACCCCCCTGATTTGGACATTTTGGTAAACGGCGTGAATGTCGTGCCCCGGCCCATAGTTGGCGGATTGCCACAAACGTCGACCAAGAAAAAAGTTTACTTGCGCAGCATTCCCGTTGATCCGATAACAGGCAAAGCTGAATGGGACATGCGATCATGCTACGACAGCATAGATTCGAGCTCGTGGGGTGGCGAAAATGTTTTCGACATCCGCTCAAAGTCAAAAGATACGGCGCTGAATGGAGAGAAATACAGTGACTGGTAAAAAGCAGAAGGCACCAGGCAGAAAGCAGAAGGCAGAAAGAAAGCAACAAGGGGCGGATTCTCGCACCAGAAGTTTTCTGCCTACTGCCTACTGCCGTCTGCCTTCTACTTTTCGTGGTTTCACGCTGCTCGAGTTGATGATTGTGATTACAGTCATCATCATTCTCGCGGCGATTGCTCTGCCGCAGTATCAAAAGACCATACTTTCGACGCGCGAAGCTGTACTGCGCGACGATCTCTCCAAATTGCGCTCGTTGATAGATCAGTATGCTGCCGACAAGCAGAAGCTGCCACAATCACTGGACGAACTGGTGAGTGCTGGTTACATGCGCGAGATTCCTAAAGATCCGATTACCGGACAACCTGACTGGCAAGTAACGACGGGCGACGATCCCAACTCCAGTTCAGGCGAGCAAGGAGTAACCGACGTGCATAGCGCCTCAAGCGATGTCTCTTCGGAAGGCACGCCGTATAATGAATGGTGACGTGATTGCCGATTTCGTATTGCCAAAAAAGGCAAACAGCAGACAGCAAACAGTAGACAGCCGGACGTTCGTTCACTGACCATTGGAGTAAACACAAAGGGCGTATAAGTAGAACGAAATCCGCAATCCGAAATCCCCAATCCGAAATTGATCAATGGCTAACCCTCTCGCAAAACTAATTAATCCCTGGTACCCCGCAAATGCGATCGGGTTCGAAAAGGGCTTGCTCACCATGGTCCAACTCGAGCGCGGCAAAAGCGAGTAGTCTCAAGCGTGCCGCCACCATCGCGTTGCCTGAATCCCTGATTCGTCCCAGTTTTGATGAGACAAACATTTCTGATCCTGGAGCGTTGGCTGCGGCGCTAAACGATCTCG
>DATAOU010000240.1:0-7637 GCA_036265575.1 Pyrinomonadaceae bacterium | reverse complement strand
CTCCGTTTCAGAAGCGAACGTCATGGTGGCAAAGATCGTTAATTTCAGTCCGACCGACGTTCCACAGTCTGCGCTGATGGTGGCGGACAATTCAGTCGGTTACGATTTCGAAGCATTCGATGAACACCTCATTACTCTGCTTCCCCCTGGCATGAGTGTGCAAAGAATATATCGAAGTTCAAATCTCACACCGCACGACGACATCGTCGATCAGTTAAACCAGGGAGTTGCGCTATTGAATTATTCGGGGCATGGAAACATAGATATCTGGGCCGACTCGATCTTCAACTCCAGTGACGCGCTCAGTCTCAACAACGGCAGACGTTTGCCATTTGTAACGGTCATGGATTGCCTCAACGGTTTTTTCTCAGATCCGGGGCTCGAAGGTCTTGCAGAATCCCTTCTGAAAGCACCAAACGGTGGCGCGATTGCGAGCTTTGCTTCTTCCGGCCTTACTAGCGCGATTCCGCAGCATGAAATGGGCGAGAAAATGTTTCAGCTACTTTACAGCAATCAATCGATTGCGATTGGTGACGCCAGTCGCCAGGCCAAAAGCGCCACGGAGGATATGGACGTCAGGCGGACCTGGATATTGTTTGGCGATCCCACGATGAAGATTAGATAAGAGTGCCTGGAAATTAATGAACGGTACACAGATAAGCAGATTAATCGGAAAGATCTTGGCAGGGTCGTGGCGGGCGCTGCCTCCGCAGCTTGAAGTTTCCGATCACGAATTGAAAAAGGCTACACCCTGGCTGCTGCAATCCGGAGCCGGCGCGCTGGCTTGGCGCCGCGTCGCAACTTCTAGTCTTGCGATATCAGACGCGGGCATGGAGCTGCAGCAGGCGTATCGACTTCACACTTTGCGTGCACTAAAACACGAACGCTATATCACACGGGTTTTGACTCTTCTTCACCGAGAGGGAATTGAGCCCATTTTAGTCAAGGGTTGGAGCGTTGCCCGCTTATATCCTGAGCGTGGTTTGCGACCCTATGGAGACATTGATCTCTGTATCGCGCCTGCCGATTTTGCCCGGGCCGAAAGGGTGCTGAAGAATACCGAAGGTAGTCTCTCGCAGGTTGACCTCCATTGTGATTTCCAAAAGTTTGATAATCGATCGTGGAAGTCGATGTATCAGCGCTCTGTGGTTGCAGAATTGGAAGGTGTGGAGGTACGGATGCTCTGTCCCGAAGATCAATTGCAGCTTTTGAGCTTTCACTTTCTTCGAGAAGGCGCCTGGCGCCCGCTTTGGTTGTGCGACATCGCATTACTTCTTGAGACGCGCCCCGAAAGCTTCCTCTGGCCGGTCGCGATCAAAGAAGGTAAGCGTTCAGATTGGCTGGCTTGCTCACTGCTGCTCGCGCATCAACTGCTTAATGCAAATCTTGATGGCGTTCCCTCAACAATGGTATCGAAGCGCCTGCCGCGGTGGTTTGTGCCGTGCGTTTTGAGAGAATGGATCAAGCCGTCGATGCCTATAAGGCATCGCCTACCGCTTCATAAATCGTCACTAAGCCCCATTGAGACGCTAAATGCCTTACGAGCCCGCTGGCCAAATAAGATTGAAGGCACTGTCGGCGTCGGGGGGCCGTTCAATGAAGTCCCGCGGCTGCCATTTCAGATGGCCCACTGCTTCCTGAGAGCGAGCAAATACCTTTCGCTTCCAATCTAACCTCGCAGTGAACTCTTAAGTAGGTTGGAGGCGGCGATCGGAATCGAACCGATGAATAAAGGTTTTGCAGACCTCTGCCTTACCACTTGGCTACGCCGCCCTGAATGCGTTCCTGAAACAAATGGCGGAAGGATGAAGTTCCAGTCTTCATGTTTTCAGTTTGCAGTTTTTGGCCCAACCGCAATTTAGCGGCTGCAACACTGAAAACCGAAAACTGAAAACCGACTCTTCATCACTTCCGCCTTCATTAGATCTTGGAGCGGGAGACGAGACTTGAACTCGCGACCCTCGCCTTGGCAAGGCGATGCTCTACCACTGAGCTACTCCCGCTTTGGAGCAGCAGCGATTCTAATGATTCGATGTTTGTTGTCAAGCGAGGCCGTTTTGCCGGCGGTAGACAGTTTGACTTGAGGGCTAGCAGTTCAGAGTCCAGCCTTTAGGCTGCGATCTCTCGAGTTAAGAGCATACTAAAGTTTGTACTCTGAACTTCTTGAGCTTTGCGCTTTGAATGTTTGCGATTGCTGGTTAATCGTAATATCGATCGGACCACGTGCGCTTGCGCAGTTGATCTTCCGTCCAGTAATTCCGCAGCAACTCAATCCGAGGTGGCACCCGAAGATCTTCTTCGTCTCCAAATACAATTGTTATCACGTCGTAGCGATACGGCTCGCCCACCAAACCAAACATGCGCCGGTAGGCGCGCGCAGCGCGAGCAATCTGCCGTTGCTTGCGACGATCTACGTTTACCTGCGGTGGCGCAAACCAATCGGAAGCGCGGCTCTTCACTTCAACGAAACACAGCGTTGCTCCTTGATAAGCGACAAGGTCAATCTCGACATTGATGGGAACGCCCAGGCGATTGCGGCCGACGGGCAGGGCAAAGTTTGCAGCAACGATGTGATAGCCAAGCTGTTGTACGTACGCCGCGGCAAGTTCTTCGCCGCGACGGCCGAGTTCGAGTTGATGGCGGCTGTCCGCCTGACTTTGCGAAGTTATGGTAGATGAGGTCGTCATTGTTATTGTCTCCACAGTAAGTACGAACCATCGGCTACCGCGTGACGGTACTGACCCGGCTAACCACCGACCGCACAACGTCGCTGGTGTTGGATTTAACACGATAACTACGTGCCCACTTGCGGAGGACCGGCTTCATTCCGCGAGTTGGACCACCAGTGCCAGCGAGTCCTCTTTACTGATGACGCGAGAGCGGTGACCTTTGCCGGAGGTGTCTTCCGCAAGCAGAACATCGGCTGAAGAGAACTTGCGTACAGTTCCATCGCTAGCTTCGATCTCCCATTTGCCGGAAATCACTACAAACAGATTGCGTGCGGAAGATACGTGCCAGTCGCCGGTCCATCCTGCCGGCCCGCCAATGAAAGCCGATTCCGATGCCGCCATGAATGCGGACACCCCCATGGGCGGCGCGGTGGGAGCAAACTCTGTTAAAGCCAGCTCGACGTCGATGTCTTCAAAATGCGATTCGCCGCTCTTGTCGGCAAACAAGCGTGTATAAGTCGTTTTCATTGCGAGCAGATTTTGTCCGTCAACAGTGGATGGTTTGGCACCACCGCAAACTAACACTTTGCTTTGCGGGCCAAATTATTTTTCAAGTGAGGTTCGAAGTCTATCCAGCGCCTTGCCCCAGTACGTCTTCATCTTTGCCGAAGATTTTGCATCGGGAAGTTTGCTGTGCTGCACGACAACCTGACTCTTGCCCGCGGGCGTTGGGTTGAAATTGATTTCCAGGCTGGTTTTATCGTCACTCCAGGTAACTCGCAGTGATTTGTCAGTAGTCTTCGTGCGCACTACAAAACCGACATCCGGCAACCACGATGAACGAGTTCTTGCATCCGCGAAAGCCTTGTAAAGCTTCGTGACCGGGGCGTTGACGGTTCGGCTGATACTGATTTGGTATCCGGCGGCGGTCTGGTGTTTCTCGCGCAGTCCCCGCGCCTGTTCATAACTGACAGTAACCATCTGTTGCCACCATGGTCCAACATCATGTTTCTCGCTTACAAGTTTGACGATTTGCTGGTGGTTCATCTTGCGCGCGCCGGCCTTGTCGAGAACCGTAAACCACTCCTTCCAGTTCTTGCCGGTTTTGGCTTTCACGGCCATGTCGCTCATGCGCGGGGCTGTAGAACTTTTAGTTGTCATAGGTTTTCTCCCCGAGGCTTCACTCTAAATCCAGACTCTACGAATGAATCCAGACTTCACAAATTGCGAGGATTACCTGAACCGCTGGGCTTTCCAGCATCGCGTTCATAAGCAACTTTCAACCAGCGCATCACTTCAGCGTCAATATCTTTTAAGGACGTGATCTCAAATCGATGCGTGATGCGATCTTTTTTCGCAAAGCCGCCGGTATCAATCAAGCGTCCCTTTGCTTTTGTATCGCCTAACGCCAGGCCGAAATCGATGCGCGTGCGTGTAGTGGGTTTGATTTGCGCAAAAACGTGATTGCGATAGAGCGGCACAATCGTCTGGCAGGGACAAGCCTTCACATCTTTGCCTACGCCCAGGCCGAGTTTCAATAACGCGTCATAAATGGGCCGTAGCTGGGCCTTGCCACCGGCGAACATTGTTTCAACGTATCGCTCAGCGGCGTTCAGGTACGCGTCCGGCTCGCCTGTTTCGGTGCCTTTGCCGTCGGCTTGTGCAGCCAGCCACGAGGCAGTGTTAGTACCGAGGCCGTATTCCGTTTTCAACCAATCGCGCCGCGCCTTTTCGTCTTTGGGCCCCGACTTTTTAATTAGCTTTAGCCATTCGTCGAGCGAGCGGCCGGTTTTGTCCTTGAGTTCGCCGATCCATTTCTGCGTCATCAACACGCCGGGGTGGACGCCATAGATCGATTTCTTTTTCGCTTCAGTTGCTGCTCGAGCCATGATCGGTTTCCTTTCTTATCGAAGAACCCACCCGCTACCGCGTGGTGGTACCGACCTCACCCCAAGCTAGAATCGTTCTACTAAGCGAAGAACGTTCGCAGTCGGTACTTACAAGACTTGCGCCTTTCAAACCAAATCTGCGGTAGGCAGGAATCGTGGTTTTTTGCGGGCGTTGGTTGCCTGCTCAAATGCGTAAGCAAGTTTTAGTAATTTTGGTTCACTCCAGGCGCCAGCGAAAAAGGAGATTCCTACCGGCAGGCCAAATACATACCCGGCAGGCACGGTGATGTGCGGATAACCGGCGACCGCTGACGCCGTTGAATAGCCACCGGTGAAGTGATCACCGTTGAACCAGTCGGTGGTCCAGGCGGGTCCGCCGGTTGGCGCAATGAGCGCATCGAGACGATTCTGCTTCATCACAAAATCGATTCCCTGCGTGCGCGCCAGGAGATGATTCTTCGTGAGGGCGGCAAGATACTGCTTGCTGGTCAACGGACCCTTCGCTTCAGCCTTGAGAAAGAGATCCTGACCGAAGAAAGGCATCTCGCGGTCACTGTTCTTTTCGTTGAACTCGATAACTTCTTTTAAGGAATGCACCTTCGCGCTTGAACCGAGACGTCCGAGATAAGTATTTAGATCGGCCTTGAACTCAAACAGCAGCACCTCGAGTTCGGAATCGTCAAACTTTCCGGCAGTTGGAATGTTAGCCGGGTCGACAATCACCGCGCCGAGTCTTTTTACCTCCCCTATCAAATCGTTCATCAGCTTGTCGACGCCATCGTTGAAGCCGAAAGATTTTCTGACAACTCCCAGCCGCGCTCCGCGCAATCCGTCCCTGTCGAGAAACTGCGTGTAGTCAGTGAAGGATTTCCCCGCGCTTGTTTTTGTCACCGCATCATTGTCGTCAACGCCCGTCAAGGCGCCGAGAAGGATCGCCGCATCGCGCACCGTCCGCGCCATCGGGCCCGCCGTGTCCTGGCTGTGCGCGATGGGAATGATGCCCGCGCGGCTCACAAGCCCCACGGTTGGTTTGATCCCGACGAGGGAATTTGCTGATGAAGGGCACACAACCGAGCCATCGGTTTCAGTCCCAACCGCGGCAGCGCAAAGATTGGCAGCCGTCGCCACGCCCGAGCCCGAGCTCGAACCGCACGGGTTTCGATCCAGCGCATACGCGTTTCTGGTCTGGCCGCCGCGTCCGCTCCAGCCACTACTTGAATGTGAAGAGCGAAAGTTGGCCCACTCGCTTAGGTTCGTTTTGCCGAGAATAACCGCGCCGGCATCGCGCAGTTTTCTGGCGACGAAGGAATCGTGCGTCGCGTGTGAACCCTCCAGCGCCAACGAGCCTGCCGTCGTCATCATGCGATCCGCAGTGTCGATGTTGTCCTTTATTAAGATGGGAATACCATGCAGCGGCCCACGCAACCGACCTTGCTTGCGCTCGCGATCGAGCGCTTCCGCAATAGTTTCCGCCTCGGGATTGATCTCGATTACGGAATTGAGCTTGGGACCGCCGCGGTCGACGTCGTCTATGCGTTCGAGATACTTGCGCACCAGGGAATGCGAGGTGAACTTTCCTGACTTCATTCCAGCCTGCAAATCGGAAATAGTTATTTCGTCTAGGTCGAACTCTTTTGGCAGGTATTCAGGTTCGACTGAGCTGCGCGAGGCTAGCAGGGCGGAGGGTTGGCTGACAGCTAAAGCGCTTCCGAGCGCCGCAGATTGCAGGAACTTTCTGCGCTTCATCGTTGTTCCTCGAGTATTGCGGGTCAGGCTGGAACTCTTTCCCAGGCTTCTATGTCTCCAGCGACGATTGTAAACATCGGGTGTGCGATTGGGTTGCGTACCGCATCCAGCTTCGCAAGCTTATCGGGGGATCGGGTTTCGAGTTTGCTGCGCAAGTGCTGCCATTCGTAAAGGAGCTGTCCGCGCGTGCAGGTTAATTTTTTTCGCGACCGGGGCGTTTGAATCTTTTCCCGATTGAAGTTGTAACCGCGCGCAGTCGCCTCTTCACAAATGCCATTCAGATACGCGGCAATTAGCGCCAATGAGTCCCGGCGCTCCTTGAATCTGGCCAACTGCGGATGCGCGCGATAGCCCTTTGTCTCATTGAGCAAAACTTTTTGCGCGAGCAGCCCTTCACGCCACAGGGCCACGAGTCCGGCGGCGTCGAGATATTTAGGATGAAGAGTCCAGAGTCGCATCGTTACTGTGCAGCTTTGGGAACGTGACTCATTAACCCCAGGAGGTTGTTTTCCGAATCGCGAAATGCTGCCAGCCAAAGATTGTACGTGCCCATGTCGGCCACAAATGCCGGTTGTTCTTCAAACTGAACGCCGCGCGTCGAAAGCGTTTCGCAAGCCTTATGAATATCGTCGACGTTGAAGTAGATGATGGAGCCGGGATGGTCAAACTCGGGCTTCGCCGGCAGCGAAAGCATCAAGCGAATTCCATTGCAATCGAAGAATGCCAAACTGGGCGGCACGCTGAACAACAACGTCATGCCCAGCTTATCGCGATAAAACTCGACTGCGCGTTCGATGTCGTGGGCGTTGACGGCGATCTGCTCGATAGAAGCCAGGCCAAACTTAGTTTCACCAGCCATGTTTTCGCTCCGAATTTGAGACGTGGATTGCGGCAACGGTATAGCCGACGACCAGCGGGCTAGTCAAACGAATTCCGGGTAATTGATGTCCGATGAGCTTTAGCTTGTCGTAGCGCCGCGACAAACTAAAGGAGGTTCTGCTCAAGTGCCAGCGTCAACCCTTTGGAGTGCGCTGGCCTGGCAGCGCTTTGGCCCGACGACTAATAGGTTGAATGCTCCGCCGGCGTCGGCCAAGGCGGCGCCGGGCCGCCGCACTCCAAAGAGTTGACGCTTCTTCTAGATGACCCGGGTTCCGAGACTTTGCCGGACATTTCCACCTGCATTTTCATGTAAGTACAGCTGGCGGTTAAGATGCTTGCTTCGAAATAACGCCTTCGTCTGGACAAAAGAGAGAGTTGGCATAAGCGTGAACAGTAACGGACTTTCATTAGTGGCAATCGTTGGACGGCCAAACGTCGGCAAGTCGACGCTGTT
>DATAOU010000239.1:0-5129 GCA_036265575.1 Pyrinomonadaceae bacterium | reverse complement strand
GGATTGTTGCCCCCCCAGGACATGCCTCAGGAAGGACCCCCCACTCCTAACCCGCAAGACGAGCTCGCCACAGTCGTTCGAGAGCGCGTCGAGAAGCGGAAATACTGCATGGTTTTCGAGAGCCAGCTCGAACCTTGTTGGCCTGCCGACAAGGTAAAAAGTGCAGCGCGTATAGCGCGTGAGAAAAAAATCTGGGAATTTGCGAAGTCGAACGGTTGGACAGCGGTAATCCACGACCCCGGCCTCAGCGTGATATTCAAAAAAATCACGGCTTAATGGCTCTACCACTCGTACAAATCGCCCGCGTGCTGGTGCGTTTAGATCACGTTGCCAGCGATAATAATTGCTCGCACTACCTTGCTAGCGCTTGGCGGAAAAGGGTTGCACTTCGCCTCGCAATTCTACACAATTCATTCGCCCCCCCGATGGACAGCATAACAGTCGGCGGCAGAGCCATTCTGCTGCCACCCCCCGAGGAATCTTGCATGCGTTGCGATAAGGCCGGCACGCTCATCATACGGTGGTCGTTTCGGCGCCGCGTTATTGCTTTCTTCATGCCAAACCAAGAGCCAGTCGGGAAACGCTACTACTATGTCCAGTGCATGCGTTTCAGTGGACGCATGAATCAAACGCTTGCCACTTTTGCCAAAATCAAGGCCTCGGTCGGTCTGCAGCACAATGCTAGAATGACCATGTACGATCAAACGCCGGAGTCGCTCTGTTACATGAATCGCTTAAAAGACTTGACCTTCAGCGAATGCATGATGCTCGTGACCGGTCGGATTCTCTATCTCTACGCAATGTGCCGCGAGGACGACGCTGGTGGCACTTTATCGGCGCAGATGTGCATGAAGAATTGGAGGGATGCAATCCTGAAAGCAAACGAAAGCTCAGCGCAGCAGTAACTTTCCAACCCAACCGTGCGGCTGATGTAACATGTGTCATTGCCTCAAGTTAACGGTTCTATGTCGCCTAGTTAGGCTTCTCGGTAGCAGCTGGATCATCGGCATGAATAGATTCGAGATAAAACGTCACGGTTAACACATCACGTTCAAGTTCAACAAACGCCGTCAACTTTTCGTCGGCGTGCACAATAAAGCGCCTTCCGTCGTCGCGGCACGCATCTGCAACAAAGATTGTTTGCCCGTTGGAATCTATCGCTGAGACGCAGAGCTAACTCCAATCGGGCGGGCGTTCAGCTTTCCGACAATTTTATCGGAAGGGTGTGGTCGTTGCGATTCAGCAAACGGCTGGATTAAATGATCGAAACACACTAGGATGTCCTCCGGTTTTCTTGGAGTGTTGGTCAGTAGATTTAAAGGGAGAAGTTATGCTGAAGATGTGGAAAAGGTCATTTGCTCTTGTCGTAATTCTTCTCCTCACTCTCTCAACAGTGCCTGCCGCTTCGGCGCAAGTGCCGTTCGTCGGTATGGGCGACAGTATCGGAGAGGGAGTTCAGTCCGGCGATGCGAGTCAATCGACGCAACCGTTCAATTTTCTGAATCTCATCGCCTTGCGCTTAGGCACATCATTCCCGTTGCCTCTCATTCGAACTGGCATCTTTGGGACTGTGGGCGACACGTCCGCTCGTTCCCGCATCAACCCGAACGTTGCAGGCTTGGATCTGGCCGTGAGCGGCGCCGATGTTTCTTCGATACTTCGCGACCGAGCCGACGCGACATCAGCTGCGCTCATCAACTCGGAAACCGACCTCGTCTTATTCCCGAGGCTTGGCAGCCAGATCGAAATCGCCGAGACTCTACGTCCCAACCTGGTCGCCTGCTGGATTGGTAATAATGACGTGCTTGGCGCGGTTACGTCATTCGATCAAATGGATCTTTCGCAAATGACGTCTGTTTCGGACTTCTACATCGCGTTTGTCGAGCTCGCCATGCGCCTGAAGAGAATGAACAGCAAAGTCGTTTACGGAACGATTCCCGATGTGGGCAGTATCGGGTTTCTGGTCGATCGAAACTTCCTGCTCAGTAGATTCGGTACCGATTTGGGATTGCCTGCGACGTCTCGGACAAGCATCGTTACGGTGCTATTGATCGGCGTCGGTATACTCGACCCGAGCGTTATCCAAAATCCGAATTTCGTGCTCGACGCAGCAGAATTGTCGGCGATCAGCCAGCGCATCGACACCTTCAATCAGATCATCTTCGCCGTAGCCAATTACTTTGGGCAAGGCGTTGCCGACATTCACACGCGCTTCGATCAGTTCATTACGACGCCTCCCGTGGTGCTTGGAGTTCCACTGACCCACACATTTCTGGGTGGGCTCTTCAGTCTGGATGGTGTTCACCCTTCCAATATTGCCCACGCGTTCATTGCGAACGAGTTCATTACTGCGTTTAATACAACCTACGCGTCGAACATCCCGCTCATCGATCCGTCGCTTCTGGCGTACCTGTTTATCACCGACCCGTTTGTCGATTTGAACGGTAATGGGAGAGTGCGAGGCCGTCCCTTTGTCGGACTGCTGGAAACAATATCGTGGCTGCTGGGATTCTCAGGTGATGTGGAGACTTTCAGCCCAAGCGCCACAATCACCGAAGCCACGCCGAGCAAAGGCAAAACGCTGATTAGCGACGAAGCAAAAGAGAAGTTCTTCGATGAGTATAAAAAGATGAAGGGCAAAGACCTCAGGAAACTCTCGAACCAGGAAGCGATGGACGCGTTTCGCGAAATCTTCGGTCTCGATCCGTTCAAGAAGAAGCATCGATAATAGGTACGACGTCCTGGCCGTCTGAAAGCTCCTCCGCGATGGCGGTTTCACAAACGCGCTGAAGGCGACCAATCTAGCACTTGGTTAGCTGCCGTCATTTGTGCAAAAGGGGCTTCGTTCTTGAAAAAAGTCCAAAGGCAGAATCGCGTCTGAGCGCCGATCGTCCCGTAAACACTCAGGCTTTTTGCGTTTTTTACGGCATCGTCTTCCGAGAAGCCGATTCACCTATTTCCAGTCAATTTGGCGGCCTTTTTATGTTACTCTAGCCAGCCCATCGGTGCGGTCTGATTCGAATTACGGTCATTCGTCACCGGCACGAATCGATGCGAGATAAAACGTGACCGTTAACACCTGACGTTCAAGTTCAACAAACGTGCTGAGCTTTTCGTCCGCGTGCACAATAAAGCGCCTCCCGTCGCCCCGGTGCGCATCGGCAATCCAGATCGTCCGCCCGCGAGAATCGATGGTTGAGACACAGCCCCAACTCCAACCGCCGCGCTGAGATTGTCAGCAATGATTTCGCAATACTTCACGCCGAATCACTGCCCTCCACGCGCTTTGTCCAGCGACTCGCGAAGCTTCCCTCCCGATGATGAAACTGAATCCAAGCCGTTATCCGTATCTCGAAACATCTCAACCCCGAAGACAGTCTCTAATGCCCGTCGTTTCTCCGGTGTTGCTGTGTGGTAGCCTCTCTTGATGTTCGCTACGGCATCCATGAGCGAACGCAATTTTTGTGCCTCACTCTCAGTCAACGGCCCATCCTGTGTTGGCTGTTTGTCGCGAAGAATCATGCACACTTCGCGAACAGTCTTTGCCTGTGAACTAGTCGGATATTTGGTAACAATCTGATTAAGTAACGCCGCGCTCTGAGCGAACTGACCGTTCCGCAGTGTGGACTCCGCGCTTGCCATCAACTCCGCTGGACTTCGCGCATCGTAATGAAAACGTTCCTGGACCTCTTTCGGCAACTCGGCGAAATAGACTTTCGAGATTCCAGATTTGGTTTTGATCACGATGCCATCGGGTTCGACGCGGCTTAACGTAACGTTCTTGTATTCTTTTCCGGCAATCGTTTTGAAGTCATCAGCTAGGACGAGCGAGGTGGATAGCGCCGCCAAGACTGGCAGAATAGAGCACTTCACGCGCCGGATTCTGCCGCTTTTGTGCTTCACACGACAATGACAAAATGATATGAGGCCCGCAAATGTTCCCCCGGTTTTGGAAAATTCTCTTCGTCATTTGCCTCGCGTCAGTCTCTCTGGCGGACGAGTTCAAGACGACTAACGGCAAAGAATACAAGAACGTCACAGTCAGCCGCCAAGAGCCCGACGGCATCGTCGTTACAAACGCGAAGGCCGGATTGATGGTGAAATTGTATTTTGCTGAACTCCCCAAAGAAGTTCAGGAGCGTTTCGGCTACAAACCAGACAAGGCCGTCGCATACCAGTCAGCGCAACAAGCGGCATCCGACCAAGCCCAAAAAGATTCGTCACGGCAGAAGTCGGAGGTTGCGCGGCAGCAAACGGCAACCGTCACCGGGAGCCGGAGGCGGCAGCGGACAGAACCGTGGCGGCGGCGGCAGCGTTAGCGACTCATTTCTAGAGCTATTCCTGATATCGTCCGCCAATCGCTCGAAGAGGCCGACCGTTGCTTTCAAGCAGGCGCATATTCCGTCTGCGCTGTGATGCGCGGGCGGGCCCTTGAAGGCGTATGCGTGCACTTCAACACTAAGCATCACAGTCTATCTACCGGACTCAAAGAGCTTCGAGAAGCCAAGATAATAGATGAGCGGCTATTTACTTGGGGCGACGAGCTGCGAAAAGTTCGGAACCTCGGCGCGCACGCGTCTACCGAGAAGATGCCAAGAGACGATGCGGAAGATGTGCTCAACTTCCTGCATGCGATATGTGATACATATTTGTCTTGACTCGTCGTTTCGATGGCTTCATGCGTCGCCGCAAGCAACCTGATAAAGAAGCATAACCCATTAGGGCTGCAGCCAACCACTCGCCGTCGCGATGATCTCACACCACGTTTACGGAGTCCGCCCGCGCAACGATAAACGCAGCGTCGACCTAATCTCCGATGTGCTGCCGTGTCACCCCTGTGATACGAAAAAGCGCCGGATGCAGTTGAGTATGCAAAATTTTGCAGCCGTTTCCATGATGCTGTGGTGTGCGTTTACCTTGAACTTGGCAACGTGATCGAAACGCACGAGCATAAGGGCGACTTCAGAGAGTGGTGAGAGCTTTGTTCGTGTCCATGGATCACAGAACACGTTGATCAAACGGGACGGGAGCCAGAGATCCGGTCCTTCAGTCTGATATTCCAGTAGCTAAGGAACGACCGTGAATGGTCGCATCATGTCGTTGTCTTCGTGTTCGAGGATGTGACAGTG
>DATAOU010000238.1:0-31183 GCA_036265575.1 Pyrinomonadaceae bacterium | reverse complement strand
GTAACGGTTTGATTGACGACGTCCTAATGTGGTTTTCCTGTGCGCACTGTGGTGAATACTGATGAGTGAAGCGTCGCACCACAGGGATACAAAGCGCACAGAGTACGCACAGAGCGCCTCAACAGGGTCGCTTCCTTTAGTTCTTGTCTTATTGCTAACCTTCTCAGTAATTGCAATGTCACAAACTAATCAAACCCTTAACGTGCCGGCAGAGTGGCGCACTTATGCCGAACAAACCGACTACCGCGAGACGCCGCGTTACGATGCAACCATCGATTTTGCAAAACGACTCGACCACGCTTCAGCCCTGATCAAGTATGAAACTTTTGGCAAAAGCGGTGAAGGCCGTGATTTGCCGCTGTTGCTTGCCACCGAAGGCGAGACGTTTACACCCGACTCGGCAAGGCGTGCTCACAAGGCAGTAATTCTGATCCAGGCATGCATTCACGCCGGCGAGCCCGATGGAAAAGACGCTGGTCTGGCATTGTTGCGCGATATTGCGATTACGAAAGCACGAGCTGGTTTATTGAAAAATGTCGTGGTGCTTTTCATCCCCATCTACAGTCCGGATGGTCATGAGCGTGTCAGCCCCTACAACCGCATCAACCAAAATGGCCCAGCGGAAATGGGCTGGCGGACAACCAGCACCTACCAGAATCTAAACCGCGATTACATGAAGGCAGACACGCCGGAGACACGGGCGTGGCTGGCACTCTGGAACAAATGGCAACCCGACCTATTCATCGATTGCCACGTTACCGACGGCGCTGATTATCAGTACAACATCACGTTCCATCACGAACACCATGCCGGTGTGGACGCGGGAGTGCTTGCCTGGGAGAGGGCAGTGTTCGACGCGCGTGTTGCCGCGAAAACTGAAGCGGCAGGAAACGTGGTTTCCTGGTATCTCGAGTTCGTCGACAATCGCGATCTGACCAAGGGGATTCGCGACTTCAACGGCAGCCCGCGGTTCTCGACGGGTTACGTCCCGCTTCGCAATCGACCAGCGATTCTGATCGAAACGCACATGCTGAAGGATTATCGCTCGCGCGTAATCGGCACTTACGATTTTTTGCGTGCAGCTTTGGAAGAGGTAGGCAGCGATCCCGCAAGCTTGCTTCAGGTCGTAAAAGAGGCCGACGAGAAAACGATTGCTGCCGGACGCAGTTACGATCCCGCTCGTTTGTACCCGCTTGATTTTGAGTTAACTGAGAAGGCGACTCCTTACCACCTGCGCGCGGTCGAGTCCCACGTAGAGATGAGCGATGTGTCGGGAGCGCCTTACGTTACATTTGGAACCAAGCCTCTTGACCTGACGGTGCCGCTTTATAACGATTTTCGTGCGACAGCAGCAGCTGCCCCACCCCTGTATTACATTGTTCCGGTTCAGTGGAAAGACGCAATCGAGGTGATTAAAGCTCACGGTCTAAGTTTTATGACGTTGCAACACGCGACCGCCATTGATATCGAAAGCTACCGCTTGACCGAAGTGAAGTGGCCCAGCGGACCATTCGAAGGGCGGCTGATGCCTTCATTCAAAACTGTACCTGTGCGCGAGCGGCGCACTTTTCCCGCCGGTTCGATCGTAGTTCCTTTAGCGCAGGCAGCCGCCAGGGTGGCGATCAATTTGCTTGAGCCGGATGCGCCAGATTCGCTGGTCCATTGGGGATTCTTCGACGCGATTTTCGAGCAGAAGGAGTATGGCGAGAATTATGTTTTGGAGAAACTGGCCCGCGAGATGTTGGCGAAGGATCCGAAACTCCGCGACGAGTACCAGCAAAAGCTAGCAAGTGATCCAAAGTTTGCGGCCAGCCCGCGGGCGCGGCTTGAATTCTTTTATCGCCGTTCCCCTTATTGGGACCAGCAGATGGGGCTGTATCCGGTGGGCCGCATTCTGACGCCGCTTAAGCTCTAAGTTCAAGTTTCAAGTTTCAGGTTTCAAGTTTCAAGTTTCAGCTTCAGGTTCTGCGGCGGACACAACATCATTAAACTCGAGATTTCAGAATTCAGACTCCGACTTGAAACTTGAACCCTGGAACTTGAAACTAGAAATTAGTGCGACATTGCCTCGGGATCTTCTGAGACTTCTTCAACCGCACGGCTGCGGCTTTTAATGGTCACAACTGCTACGCCGGCAAAAATCAAAATGCAGGACAGCAACGTGCGCGAATTCAATGTTTCGCCCAGCATCGCGGGCGCCAAACCAAAAGCGACTAACGGTTGTAGATAGATGTACACCGCGACAATTGAGGGGGCGACTTTGGTGAGCGCCCAGGCATTGAGATAGTAAACGAATACTGTCGGCACCAACACGATGTAGACGATTGCCACCCAGGCGCTGCCGGATACATCGCGTAGGCCATCGCTGCTCCAGGAGTAAACCGCCAGCGGCAACGTCATTATCGCACTCACTAAAAACAGCCACGTGATTACGTTGAATGCGCCATACCGCTTGACCAGGTTTCTCGAGACAGCGATGTACGCGCCGTATGAAAGTGAGTTAGCGACAATGAGCAGGTTGCCGCGCGTCGTCGACGCCGAGAATGTCGCCCGGAAGGGATCCACGAGGTAGATCACACCGAGCGCCGCCAGCGCGATTCCCATAATATGACGCAGCGTCGCGCGGTCATGGCCCAAGGCGATGCTGATAATTAACGTGAAGACTGGAATCGTCGTGGATAACAGCGTCGCATTGATTACGGTCGTATAGGAAAGCCCCTTAACAAATAGAAGCTGATTGATAACTACGCCAAGCAAAGCAGAGAGCACGACCCAGGCGAGTACGCGCTTTGGCAGGCGACGAAGCGGGCCCAGGTTTCTACGCAGCAGAGCAAAGATGAGGGCTGCACCGACAATGCGAAAGCCGACCAGGCTCGTACTCGAGACCGAGCGCAACGCGATTTTGCCGAAGACGGGCCAGGTGCCAAAAAATATCTGCACGATCACCAGCGCTACGTGAGGCGCAAGACCGCGGTCCTTGAATGAAGTTTCAGAATGCATTCAGCATGACCCTAGCGTGTGCCATCCCGACCGCAGGCGAAGCTGTTCGACAAAACTTCCAACAAAAAAAGATCGGGCTGCCCCGATCTCAGTTAAGTTCATTCTGCCGAGTAAATTCACACAACCAGGAATAGCGGGTTCTCCAGTATCTTCTTAAAAGTCTGTAAAAACTTAGCGCCCGTGGCGCCATCGATTACTCGATGATCGCAGGACATAGTGACGCGCATCATCTGCCGTACTACCACCTCGTTATCTCTAACCACCGGTTTCGGCGACATCGCACCAATGGCGAGAATTGCTCCTTCGGGCGGATTGATCACGGCCGTGAACTCATCGATACCAAACATGCCGAGGTTGCTGATCGAGAACGTAGCTCCCATGAACTCTTCGGGTTTCAGTTTGCGTTCACGTGCACGTCCGGCGAGTTCACGCACCTCGCCGGCAATTTCGCTCAGCGACTTTTGATCAGCAGCCCGAATTATTGGCGTAATCAAACCGTCTTCAATCGCGACCGCGACGCCGATGTCGGCGTGTTCGTAATACCGCACCGCCTTGTCTTGATAAGAAGCGTTGACCTGCGGATGCTGCAGCAGCGCGGCAGCGGCAACTTTGATAATAATGTCGTTGATGCTGATCTTCAGTTCGGGATCGAGTTCGTTAATACCGGTACGCATCTCTGCCGCGCGGTCCATCTCGATCTCAGTAGTCAGGAAGAAATGGGGAACGGGACCCAGCGAGGTCACCAAACGCTTGGCGATGGTGCGACGCATTTCGCTGGCCGGTTCGTCCCGATAAGCCGAGGCTGCCGTGATGGCTGACTGCTGTATTGGTGTGGTGACTGCGCGCAGATGTGTTTGCTTCGCCCCAGCACTCGGCGCAGTTGAACCTTGCTGGCCGATCAAACCTTCGACGTCGCGTTTTATGATTCTGCCGCCGGGTCCGCTGCCATTAACCGAACGTAAATCGATGCCCGACTCTGCGGCCATGCGAGCGGCCAACGGAGAAACTATTAACCGGCCGGATGGCGCTTGGGCGACCGGAGCCGGGGCCTGGCGACCATTACCAGCGGCGGGTGGTTCAGCCACAGCTGGCTTTTCTGTGGCTGGCTTCGCTGGCTCGGCTTCTTTTTCGTCTGAATCGACTGCGGTTTGTGGCTCGCTTGAAGCGGCAGGCTTTGCCGGTGCGCTGGTGGGCGCCGGGTTTGAAATCGCGGAGATGTCTTCGTCGGGTTCACCGATGATGGCAATCAACTGGCCCAGTGGTGCGGATTCGCCTTCCTGGATGAAGATCTTGCGGAGCACTCCGTTCCCGAGCGCCTGCATTTCCATCGTCGCTTTATCGGTATCAATTTCCGCGAGCGGTTCGCCCATCGACACCTTGTCGCCCTCTTTCTTGAGCCAGCGAGAGAGTTGGCCCTCTTCCATGGTTGGAGAGAGCTTGGGCATGATTACCTGAGTTGCCATTCAGACCTCGTGAATCGTAAATCGTGAAACGTAAATAGAAGTGAATCGGAAATAGTTAAATGATAAAGGTGTTACTTGAGTTCGGCACTGGGCGAAACTTGGTATTCAGACTTCCTATTTACGATTTACGATTCACGATTTACTCCATATAAGAGACTTCTTTAACCGCAGCTACGATTTGCTGAACGTTGGGTATCGCCGCGTCCTCGAGATTCTTTGCGTATGGCATCGGCACATCGACGCCGGAAACCCGTTTTACAGGTGCATCGAGATAATCGAATGCACGCTCCATAATCTCCGAAGCGATCTCGGCGGCCACACCGCAGAACGGATGCGATTCTTCAGCAATCACAACGCGATTGGTTTTCTTCACCGATTCGACGATGGTCTTGATGTCCAACGGCCTGATCGTGCGTGGATCAATTACCTCACACGAAATGCCTTCCTTCTCCAGCGCTTCCGCCGCTTTCAAAGCCACAGGAACCATCAATGACCGCGCTACGATCGTGGCGTCTTTGCCTTCGCGCTTAATATCGGCAACCCCCAGGGGAATCGTGAACTCCGGATCGTCTGAAACTTCGCCCTTGTTCCCGTACATTCTCTCCTGCTCAATAAAAATCACCGGGTCGTTATCGCGAATAGATGATTTCAGCAGTCCTTTCGCATCGGCGGGCGTCGACGGCATGACAACCTTCAAGCCGGGAAAGTAGGTAAACCACGATTCGAGCGCCTGCGAATGCTGCGATGAAACCTGAAACGCAGAACCGCCTGGGCCGCGAAAGACGATGGGAATATTGAATTGGCCACCGGACATGTACAGCATCTTGGCGGCGGAGTTGATTATTTGATCGGTGGCAAGTATCGAAAAATTGAAAGTCATGAACTCCACGATTGGTCGCAAACCAGCCATCGCGGCACCCACTCCGAGGCCAGCGAATCCGAGCTCGGTAATGGGCGTGTCGATTACGCGCTTTGGTCCCAACTCTTCCAGCAGTCCCTTAGTAACTTTATATGCGCCCTGGTACGCCGCCACTTCTTCGCCCATCAGAAACACATTTTCGTCGCGCTGCATCTCTTCTCGAAGTGCCTGATTGAGGGCCTCGCGCATTGTTACAATAGCCATTGAACCAATTCCTGTTTACTCGTCGGGTCAGACCGTCTATTCGCTATTCGTTATTGGATCAGCATAGACGTTGGTGTACAACTCTTCGGGCGCCGGCAGCGGACTTTCTTCAGCGAAGCGCACCGCATGCTCGACCTCCGCCCGCACTTCATCGTCCAGTTTCTTCATTTCTGCCTCGCTCAAAATTCCTTCTTCTTTCAAGCTTGTTGAGAACAACTTGAGCGGATCGCGTTCCTGATGGCGTTCAATTTCGGCGCGCGTTCGATAATTTCCCGGGTCCGACATTGAGTGGCCCATGAATCGATAAGTGCGGACTTCCAACAGTGTCGGCAGATAATGTTTTCGCGCTCGCTCGACGGCTCTCATGGTCGCTTCCCGCACCGCCAGAACGTCCATGCCGTCTACAAACTCAGAAACTATCTCGTAAGCGCAAGCCTTTTGCGAAATGTCCTGCAAAGACATAGCGCGCTCAAGGGAAGTGCCCATTCCATATTGATTGTTTTCGCAGATATAAATGCAGGGCAGTTTCCAAAGCTGCGCCATATTCATGGACTCGTGAAACGCGCCCTGGTTCACCGCCGCCTCTCCGAAAAAGCAAAGTGTTACTTGATCGGTCTCCTTGTACTTGGTGGCGAAGGCGACACCGGTCGCTAAAGGAATTTGACCGCCGACGATTCCGTGGCCGCCCAAAAAATTTACTTCCTTATCAAACATGTGCATGGAGCCACCCTTGCCACGAGAACAACCACCTGCCTTGCCGTACAGTTCAGCCATAACGGCATCTGGAGACACCCCTTTAGCGATCGCATGGGCATGCTCGCGATAGCTGGTCAGTACATAGTCATCTTTGCGAATCGCTGAAATAGCGCCAATCGCCACTGCTTCCTGGCCGATGTAGAGATGGCAAAACCCGCCAATCTTGCCGGTGCTGTAGGCCTCAGCCGATTTTTCTTCAAAGCGACGCGCCAGCAACATCTGGCGGTAAATATCTATCAGCGTCTTGTGATCAAGTTCAGCAAAGCGGCGCTTCTGCGCATCCTTAACTGCTTGAGTTTCATCAAGGCGATCATGGGCAGGGTCGGGCTGGTCGTGGTCCATGACGCCGGTGGCGCTCGCGTCATCTGCACCTACACGTGAAGGCTCCGGCGTTCGCTTTCTCATATCCTGTGTTGACTTTGCCACGATTGGAATCGCCTCTAACTGATTAGCCGCCATCAAGGCGGCTCATTGACTATTAACAGGGGAAGGGAATTATACGCGAGGATTGTGAAAGCAAGCAAAACCTCAGTTCTCAAATGAAAAAGCACGCCACATATATGCAGCGTGCTCGACTTCATCATTGTCTCCGGTAACTAACGCAATGCATCAAGATTGGTAACCGGCAAGTTCGCCATGTTTATTACGGTCTTGCGTGAATGCTTATCGGTTTGCATCTTTCGGGCGGCAGCCGTCAGGAGTTCTTCAGTCGTTTCGCCTTGATCGGGATAACATGCGACGCCCATGCTGATTCCTACTTGAACAAAAGTACCCGGCCGCACGGAAAATTTCTGTGACTCGACAGCGCTACGGATTCTTTCGCTCACGGATTGGGCCATGCTGCCGGAAGCCATCGGCATGATGGCTACAAATTCGTCACCCGCATAGCGAGTAAGAATGTCCATCTGTCTGAACTCTTTGCGAATGACCGCAGCTAGACTGGCCAGCACGCGATCGCCGACAGTATGACCATACTGGTCATTAATCGCTTTAAACTCGTCAACATCCATACTCATGACTGCCAACGATTCGTTACCCATGCGCTGACATTCTGCTAAACGCTGTTCCAGCATCATGTAGAAACCGCGCGCGTTGGGGAGATTAGTGAGTGAATCGACCAACGCACTCTCCTTCGTTTTCTCGAAGGTCATCGCATTGTTAAGGGCGGTTGAAGCATGCTGGCAGACAGATTCCAATAAACGAACATGTTCAGTTGTGTACGAGGTGCGGCTCTTGGAATAAAGGGTGAGTGCGCCAAAGGCGCCGTCTTCGCGCAACAGCGGCGACACCAAGACGCCCTTATAACTCTTTGCCAATTCTTCGGGCACGCCCACCAGATCGAGTTCGGGCGAGGCATTACACATGGATCGCTCGTTGGCGATTACCCAGCCCGTAATACCGTCGCCAACATTGATGCGGCGCTCAGCGAAGGCAGCCGCGTCTTCGCCGACAGCGTGTGCGGCGATTGCTTTCCCGGACTTTTCATCAACCACAAAGATGATGCATGTATCAAACGGAACGATCGCTTTTAATTTGTTTGAGATCAGGGTCACTGTGTCGTTCATGTTCAGCGACGAACCGATTGTCTGCGCAATCTCGTGAAGAGCAAATACCTCGCGTTGGGCATCCGTGATCGACCGGAATCCGGATTGATCGTCGTCCGGTGTACCAATCAGGTTAGAAGCAAGACCGGCATCAGGCTTGGTCTTGGTCTGGTAGTCAAGAGCTGCGGTTTCCGCCGGCACCTGCTCCTGTATGTCCTCGGCATCAATTAGGCGATCGAATTCCTCCACGTGCTCGATAAACTTATCTACCACTTTGGGATCAAATGCGCTTCCCGCCATTCCTCTCAACAACCCCAGCGAATCTTCGCGCTTCATTCCTTTGCGATACGGCCGGTCGCAACGAGTGGCGTCGTAGAAGTCCACGACCGAAATAATTCTGGCCACGAGCGGAATCGCTTCACCCTTAAGGCCCTTTGGATAGCCACTGCCATCCCATTTTTCGTGATGGTAACGAACGATGTCTTCCACCGGATAAGGAAAGTTAACGCGCCGCAGAATATCGCCACCGACGGTTGGATGGATCTTCATCTTCGCGAATTCGGCTTCCGTAAGTTTCCCGGGCTTATTCAGGATATATTCAGGCACGGCCAGTTTGCCGATGTCGTGCAACAAAGCGCCGGCAAAGAGCGCTTGTAATTCCTGCCCGCCAACCTTACAAAGTTTGCCCATTTCGGAAGCGTAAATCTGGGTGCGTCGCACGTGGCCATGAGTCGTCTGGTCCTTTGCGTCGATCGCAATTGCCAGAGATTCGATGGTGTTCATATGAATGTTCGCCATTTCCTCAACGTGCTTGCGATTTTCAGCTTCGGCGCGTCTCACTTCATTCAGGCGTTTTTCGTTGAAGCGATACAGCAGGTGGACCATGGCTGTAATTAAGAGTCCGAGCAAGATAAACGCAAACCCGCCACCCGTAAGAGCGGTGTAGAAGAGAACCGCTGATGCTGCGCCGGCAACTTGCGTCGTCAGCGTCCAGACCAAACTCTCCTGAGAAGGAAGGACGCGCGGATTGTCATCAAGCAAATTCAGGAAGTGGATAGTGGCTAGCGTGCTAAAGAAATACTGGAGCACTGCGAGCACACAAAGCGGGACGAGAAAAACGCTTAAGGGTAATCCCTGCGCCGCACTCTTCGGAAGGTCGTCTGCAAAGACTGTCGCGAGAAATCCATAGCAGGATGCCGACAAAAATGTGGAGGTGATGGCGATGGCGGTAGTTGCGATTGATTCGCGCCTTCCGGCCAAACCATAAGTGGAAACGAATGCCACGATTGCCGCGAGGAGCGTTGCCGGTCCGGCAGTGTCGGCTGGCGGGACTGAATAGAGAATTACCGCCAGGAAGACCAGTGAGTCGGCAACCGATTTGCGGCTTTGGTGCGCCCCGAGATTAGATGTGATGGAAACCGTGAAACGGCTGGCGACCACTGTCAATACAAGCAGCACCAACCAGGAGAACAAACCGGCGCGCGTGAGAAAGGGAAGTTTGACCGTGGAAATCAGGGCCGAACATAAGAGCAGCAAACCGAGTGCGGAGATACAGCCTAATAGCAACGAGCTTTTCCAGTTTCTGGGAATATTCATATTGGTTTTGGGGGCCGCCGAAACGAATTGACTGAAGGCCAGGATTGAGTTTTGCTAGCGTAGCGTTGGAACTGGAAACGAAAGGAAGAGCCGAATCCAAGTTGGCTGGTGCCAAACAATGTTTGGCAGGTCTAAAGATAAACCAGTCAGAGGGTTGGAGTCAACGAGGAATAAATAGGGGTTAGCTGAAAAGACGGTAGTTCAGGAAGTGGTTGTAGCGGTTCGAGCCAATTGGGCAGCCAAGTCGGTGGCAGTGTTGACAGGCGTCTTGCAAGTAAAATGCTCGCAAACGTAAACGGTCGGCCGTCCATCCAACTCGAGTCTGCCCTGAAGCAGGGGAATTTGGCTTGCAGCAGCATCGTCGCGGGATTCAGCTTGAGCCACGACTTTGTTTGGCAGGTAACGTGACCAGATTTCCCGGGCAAGGGAAATGGTCTGAGGCGAATCGGCCGCTCCGATTAGTGCGATCTCCTTGGGGGTGTCCAAATGGAAATCGAGCGCGCAAAGTACACGACCAAATCCTGATGGATAACGAAGCACACCGTTGGCGGTTAAGCGCAAAATCGTAACTGCCCGTCTCTGGTAATCCTGGTTTGTAGTAAGGGCAGCGAGACGCAAGAGCACCTCAGCCGCAATCGAATTCCCGGATGGAGTAGCGTTATCAAAAAAATCTTTAGCGCGCACAATCAATTGTTCATGACTGTCACCGGTGAAGAAAAAACCGCCCTCTAGCTCGTCCCAAAATTCTCGTATCATTACATCGCAAAGATTGCGCGCCTCTTTAAACCACTCGAGCTCGCCGGTAGTCTCAAAGAGGGTGAGCAATCCTTCCGTGTAAAATGAGTAATCCTCAAGATATGCATTTAACTTTGCTTCACCGTCTTTGTAGCTTCTGAGTAACAGTCCGTCGCGGTGTAGTTTCTTCAAGACAAATCGCGCGTTCCGTTTCGCTATTTCAGAATAGTCCGGACGATTCAGAATCACACCGGCTTCAGCGAAGCTTGCCAGCATCAAACCGTTCCATGCAGTCAGGACTTTTTCATCGCGCGCCGGCTTTACTCGCTTTTCGCGGGCGGCAAACAAGATCTCGCGACCTCTCCGCAGAGACGCTTCGAGTTCCTCAACCGGGAGTTTTTCCCGTGCAGCAAATGCCGCAAGGTCGTGCGTGACATTAAGTATGTTCTCGCCTTCAAAGTTCCCCTCGGAGGTGACGTTGTAGTATGCCGCAAAAAGTTTCGCTTCGTTCCCGAGCAATGACTCAATTTCAGCCAGGCTCCACACAAAAAACTTTCCTTCAACTCCTTCCGAGTCTGCATCCTGGGTGGAATAAAACCCACCCAATTCGTCGGTCATCTCTCGCGCAACATAATCCAGAATTCCTTCTGCAATCTTTCTCGCCCATTCTTCGCCGCTGAGCTGGTAGAAATGAAGGTAGAGGCGCGATAACAGCGCGTTGTCATATAGCATTTTCTCAAAGTGAGGTACGAGCCAGCGCGCGTCAGTTGAATAGCGATGAAAGCCCCCGCCTAGTTGATCGTAAATGCCGCCGTCTGCCATCTTGCGCATACTGTGCCGGACGATTTCCAACGCTCGTGGATTCCCGGTGCGATAGAACGTATGCAGTAAGAACTCCAGAGTCATTGCCGGGGGAAACTTTGGCGCGCCGCCGAACCCGCCATTGGTGGCGTCGTAGTTTTTGATTATTCCCCGGTAAGCACCATCCAGCAGATCAACGGTCAAGACTTCGTTTGACTCAGCCAGCGCCGTTGCCCGTTTGAGTTCGCCCAACACTGACTGCGCCGTTTGAGTGACATCGTCAGGTCGCTCGCGAAAGGCGTCCGCGACGCTGATTAGAACGCGGGGAAAACCAGGCATGTTGTAACGATCTTCAGGCGGAAAGTAAGTGCCCGCGTAGAACGGAACAGCTTCCGGCGTTAGAAACACAGTCATCGGCCAGCCACCATGCTGCGTCATCATTTGCACGGCGTTCATATAGATCTGATCCAAATCGGGGCGCTCTTCGCGATCGACTTTGATGTTTACGAAATTATCGTTCATCAATTTCGCGATCGCTTCATTTTCGAACGACTCGTGCTCCATCACGTGGCACCAATGACAAGCCGAGTATCCAATGCTAAGTAGCAGCGGTTTTTGATCGCGACGCGCAACTTCAAACGCCTCTTCACCCCAGGGAAACCAGTCGACAGGGTTGTGGGCGTGTTGCAGCAGGTAGGGGCTGGTCTCGTGAATTAGACGATTCGTATGGGCGTGTTCAGTCAAATGCAATTCCTGATTTTTGATTTTCCTACATTCTACAGTTTCGCAATAGGAACGCGAACCGCACCGGAGGTATGCGGTTTTGGAAATTCGAATACTGTACGAACACAATTGTCTCGTTCAGTCCTTGAACCAATACGGCGTTCGCTTGGTCCAGGCATTGTTTGGATAGCGGCGGTGGAGAAAATCATACGCGGCTTTTGACCATTTACCAGTCTGCTTATCGGTGCATCCGTACCGCGTCGCATTAACGGCAAGATGCAGCGCTTCAGGAACCCGGGGATCGCTCGGGTTGCGCGTTGCCCATGCAACCACCTGTTGCGAAATGTAATTTGGGGCTGCTCCGAGCGAAGAAAGAAGGGCGTACTCTTTGCTGGCGTTTGCTTGCTGCGCCCTGGTCAGAAACGTCGGCGCCATTACTTCGTTCGCGGCGCGCTTTTTTTCACCGTCTTCCCCGTTATTCGTGGCGGCCGCCAACGCAGCCGAGCACCACCAGTTGTCGCGATAGCTGTCCTGTTCACCGAGCGGAGTCTGACGTCCAATACCCGTGTCCACGATCGGTTCCAGACCAGGAAACTTTAGCCACGCATAGATCCCGGCAAACTGCTTCGCTTGCCAATCCGGAGCAGCCAGAAAGTTATCAAGCAGCTTAGCCATTTCCGGAACCAGAGCTTTCAATGTCGGCGCCAATTCCGCTGCGGTTGCTTCATCCCGCAGAATTAGCGACCGCATCCAGGCAGCCTGAGCGACATCGCGGCGCAGATGGTCCGGCAGTGTCTTGCTGACCGCGGCCTGCTTCAGTAGGGAGAGTGGAATTTTCTGGTTCAGTACCTTTGCCGCATCGTCGTCAAACAGCGGCTTCCCCTGAAGAGATTTCAAACCTTCTGAAGCGTCTTCGCCTTCCGCAGGTATCTCACGGCCATCGTCATTCCAACTCATGCCCGCCGGTACGCTTTGGGCATAAACAAGAAATTCATCCAGACTGTTCGCGACGAGCATGCGTTGGTGCCGTAACGAGTTAAGCGCCGACGCATTCAGATGAGCACGATCTCTCCGCAGTAACTCATCAAGCATAGCGCGCGCTTCATCAGACCGCCCGGCGGCGACATTCAAACGAACAATGTGGAACATCGCGGAGGGAAACGCGGGCGAGGTAGCCGGAATAGCTGCGCCGGCCCGCTTTAATGCGGCCACGCTGGGATCGTCGGAATTGACCTTAGCCAGCGCGGCAACGAGCCAGGGCACGGACGATGTCGCCTTCCAGCGCTCGATTGCATGACTCGCCGCTTCAGGTTTTTCCGACTGAAATGTGAGGAGCCAATCAGTTAAGTCGTCATTGCCAAGTTCGCCAGCTTTCGCTGAGGATTCCGAGCCCGGCTCATCGCCTATGAACTGATCGAGCAAAATCGTGTAATCCCAAAGTTCCTGCTTCAGCTTTGGGTTCGCCTTGTTGCCGCTTAAAGAAACCGCCAGCTCATGAACAACGTCTTTTGGATGTAACCGGAGGCGCACCAGACTGAGCAGCCGTCGCGCATTTTCGTGTGACGTTTTCAGTTCTGAACTGGCGATAATCTTATTCAGTTGTTTTTCTGCTTCAGTTAAAGAAGCTGCTTTCTGGTCCTCGGCTCCGAGACTCGCCTTGCGTAGGAACGTCCTCGCGATGAGATAGGGCGCCGCATTTTGCCAGGGGGAACCAGGATCACCGGCGATCTGCTGGAAGCCAGCGAGCGCCTGATCAAAATCTCCGGCGTAAAAATTTGCGGCGGCGATTTGATATTGCCGGTCCGCGCGAACAAGTGCGTTTGCGTCCGGCGCTAAAGGTTCCGGAATGTGCTTTCCTTCCGAGCAGTTTGCGAATACCTGATCTTGTGCCTCAACCCAGCTTTTGAGTGGCGCGCTGTCACCGCCCCATTTTTGGGCTCTGGCTTCCAGGGTATCGGCGGCAGTCTCGAAAGAATCTTTCTGACAATTCAAATAAGTCTCGTACTCGTTCGGCTTTTCGCGGTTACGATAGACTTCAATATTTGTTACCGGCGCAGTACCCGACACTTTGTTCCGCGCCTCCATCCAACGCTTCACAGATGGTTCTTCATTCGGCTGCCAGCGCAAGTCCAACCGGTCGTGCCACAATTCCACCAACGCCTTTTGTTCCTCAGTTGTAAACCTGTTCCCATTCAAGTAACGGTATGCGACATAAAGGTACGAGCGCGCGTAGCTCGGTTGAATCGTCCCGATGTTGCCGCGCGCAAAGTTTTCCAGCGGGTATTCGGGGTGAACTGTGAATACGAAAATTGTATCCAGCGAAAAGGGACCGCAAGCAATTGCAGTTGAAGGTCCGGATAACAAAACAACGATCAGGCTGATCGTTAAGAGACTGGTGAATCTTCGTATCATCGTTGATAAGTCTCCATCACTTTATTTAGATCCTCGCGATTCCACCCATTAGGATTGAAAACATAAAGGCGCGACACCCGCGGCAGGTCGTTGACGTGTTCATCCGTCGAAATGCCGGCGCTCGAACGGCAACGCGGAGAGGTGAAGCCCTCACCGGCTAAGCGCGAAACGATTGTGTTTCGGTCCAAGCCCATGCGAAACAGCATCGGCACGGCTTCGTCGATTGGCAGATCCCGAAGCCAGTCGTCACCCTGACACCACGAACCAAGCGCGGTAATAGACAGCTTTGCGGTCGTCGGTAGTCGCTGGCGCAACTCATTCAGCAGATTTCGATAAAACTCATGCTGGCTGGTGGTTGCGTCGAAATCGACTTGGACCATCGACGCGTTAGTGACTAATCCTAGTTTGGCGATCTCGCTGGCAGCGTCTTTTGCCTGCTCAGCGGAAAGCGCCGGAGGTTCCCTGGTGTCAAGTTCAATTCTGGCGACGGGAATCACAGACGTCCCGGAAGCGATTGAGAGCGGTTGCAGTCGCGGTTTTGACAGCACTCCGGCGCCTCGCAGGAAGACGGTCTTGGCGAGATAGGCGACGCTGACTTTTTGTGGATCGATGAACTTCAGATCTTCCGGCCGCTCCCAGGCCCAAAGGATCAGTGCCGGTTGCAAACGGTTTACCTCTACATTTGAAGAGCGCCCAAAATTGTTTGCGTAAAGACGAAAGACAACAACGGACAGTGAAGCCACGAGCAGCAATGCGAGTATCAGAAATCGGCGCGGGGGAACGCTTTGCATAACGGTTTGGCTGCAGAGTTTACCCCAACTCAACTAAATAATCTGCGCCAAAGTTGCCGCCTACAGCACAAGCGTGGCGTCGCCTTTCGGGTTTCATTACTGATAGCGCGATTTGCTATACTCCGCCAACTGAATGGCTATTCATTTTTCTCGATAGGACTGATCACTTGGAACGCGAAACGCTGGAAATGGATGTGGTGTTCGTCGGGGCTGGCCCGGCGAACCTAAGCGGAGCTCTGCATCTAGCAAAGCTCATTAAGACGCACAACGAGGAAGTCGCAAGCGGCAAACGCACGGGCGCACCGCTGGGTGAGATCGAAATCGGCGTCATCGAGAAAGGTGCGACTGTTGGCGCACACATTCTGTCCGGCGCGGTAATGGATCCGCGGGCGTTGCGCGAATTGATCCCGGATTTCGTTGAGCAGGGCGCGCCGTTGGAGTCACCGGTGCAGGAAGACTATTTCCTCTACCTCACAAAAAAGCGCGCGATCCGTTCTCCAATCACGCCACCGCCGCTGAAGAATCACGGGTATTACATTGTTTCGCTCAATCGGCTTACGGCCTGGCTCGGTGAAAAGTGTGAAGAGGCCGGCGTGAATATCTTCCCAGAGTTTCCCGGCGCCGATGTTCTTTACGACGAAGACGATCGCGTGGTGGGCGTTCGCACCGGCGACAAGGGAATCGACAAAGAAGGTAAGCGGAAACCTAACTTTGAACCCGGTGTCGATCTGCGCGCTAAGGTCACGGTGCTGGGCGAAGGCCCGCGGGGCTCCTTAACCAAACAACTAACTGCTCGCTTAAATCTTAACGAGGGGCGCGAGCCACAGGTCTACAGCATTGGCGTGAAGGAGCTCTGGGAGTTGCCTGACGACAGGTATCCCACAGGCCGCGTCACGCACACGCTCGGCTTTCCTTCCGATGCACATACCTATGGCGGCGGCTGGATTTATGGAATGCAGAACCGCATTGTGAACCTCGGGTATGTGACTGGACTCGACTATCAGGATCCGCTGCTCGATCCACACGCCGAGTTTCAACGCTTCAAACAGCATCCGTTTGTTACCCGCTTATTAGAGGGCGGCAAAATGATCCGGTACGGTGCCAAGACGATTGCTGCGGGTGGCTATTTTGCGATGCCGAAAATTTACGCCGACGGCGTGTTGCTGGTTGGCGACTGCGCCGGCTTTCTCAATTCGCAACGCCTGAAGGGTATTCATTCCGCGATCAAAAGCGGAATGCTTGCGGCGCAAACTATTTATGAATCGTTGTTGGCCGGTGACTATTCCGCCCGACAGTTGCAACGTTACGAACAGCTAGTCAACGAGAGTTGGATTATTCCGGAATTGCGTAAGGTTCGAAATTTTCATGCAGGGTTCAAACATGGTCGCTGGCTCGGACTGGCAAACACCGGATTGCAATTCATCACCGGCGGACGGTCGTGGGGGCTTTTTGATCGCGCGAAAGCCGAAGCCGGCCATGAAACGATGAAGAAGCTCTCGGCTTACGGATATCGCGGCGACAATATCGAACAGCGCTACGATGGTCTGCGCTTTGACGGCAAGATTGCCTTTAACAAATTGACTGACGTCTACCATGCGGCTGTCGGCCACAGTGAAGACCAGCCGGCACACCTGCACGTTCTTGACACCAACATTTGCGCTACTCGCTGCCGGGAAGAATATGGAAATCCGTGCCAGCGGTTCTGTCCGGCCGCCGTTTACGAAATGGTCGATGACGGGACGGAAGGGAAGCGCAAGTTGCAGATCAATTTCTCAAACTGCGTTCACTGCAAGACCTGCGACATCATGGATCCCTATCAGATTATTAACTGGGTAACTCCGGAAGGTGGTGGAGGCCCGGATTACAAGGGAATGTAAAGTTCTCCCGCGCGGGCGGGAACGACGGACTATTCTTTGTCGCCGTCGGTCAGGCTGAAGTTAACCCGACCTCGCATCACCTCTTCCAGGGCAATACGCGTGTTCTTGTGTTTGACCGTATCGATGTCGATACGCGGCCGCGCGCCTCTCTGCAATTGTTTGCTTCTTTTTGCGGCCAGAATGATCAGACGATACTTGGAGTCAATTTCCGGCGCCTGCGTTTCTTCAGCAATTTCTTCAATGACTTCTTTGGTTGCCATTATGAATACCAATCCTCCTGCTCAAAATAAAACTAGTCTGAATTAACATCTTCCTTTGCCATAAACGCTTCGACGACGTTTCTTACTTTCTGTTCCTGACGACTTAGGCGCGCCCTTTCAGCAAATACAATCGCAGCCAATTGGTTAGACGCGAGCTCCGCATCATCGTTGATAATCACGTACTGAAATGCCGAGTAATCTTTCAGTTCGACCGGCGCATTGCGCAATCGCACGTCCAGTTCTTCCTGCGAGTCGGTGCCGCGGGCGGTCAGTCGAGTTTTCAATACTTCGAACGATGGCGGCAGGATAAAAACGCTGACCGAATCGCTCATCAAATGGCGCACACTGGCCGCGCCTTGCACATCTACTTCGAGAATGATGTCGCGGCCTTCGGCGATTTCCTGGGCGACCTGTTTTCGCGCTGTGCCGTACAGGTGGCGGTGTACAGTGGCCGACTCAAGGAACTCGTCGGCCGCAACCATTTCCTGAAATTTTTCGGGCGTGATAAAGAAATACTCGCGCCCGTTCACCTCACCGCTTCTCGGCGCCCTCGTTGTAAACGAAACAGAATAGCTAAGATTAGGCACCTTATTCAACACGCGCTGGATTAGCGTGCCCTTGCCGCCGCCCGAAGGTGAGCTAACAACGAAGAGAATGCCACGGCCCTCGGTCGCTTCCGCGGGAAGATTCTCTGCCTGGTTCTGGTCTAGTTCACTCAACATTCTGGACCTGCTCGCGAAGTTTTTCGACCTCCGCCTTGATAGCCAGCGCCGATTCTTTCATTGAGAGATCGGTGGACTTGGAAAGTGTGGTGTTGGCTTCGCGGTTAAGTTCCTGCAAAAGGAAGTCGAGCATCTTGCCGGTTTCACTGCTGGAATTCAAAGCGTCGCGAAACTGTATCAGGTGACTGCGCAGACGGACCATCTCTTCACTCACGTCGCTGCGATCCGAAAGATAGGCAACTTCCTGGGCCAACCGGCCCTGATCTATCTCGACCAATTGTCCATTTCGCGAAAGCAGCTCGGAAATGCGTTTTTGCAATCGCGTACGGTAGGCGTCAACCAGACCAGCGGCAGCGCTTTCAATCAACGGTACCAACGCTTCAATCTTGTCGATGCGTTCGGACATTTCCTGGCGCAGGGCTTCACCTTCCTGCGCGCGCATGCGTTCCAGTTCGTCGAGTGCGCCTGCCAATGCTTTCTCAAGACCCGCTGATACGTCATCAGAAAGGCCATCCCGCGACGGTTGTAGGGCCCCGGGCAAACGTGCCACCAGGTTAATGTCCAATTCGCCGGCGATACCAAACTCGGTCTGCATTTCGCGCAATGCGTTGACGTAACCCGCTATCAGCGGTCGATTCAATTCATAGGCGGTCTGCGACGTTTTCTCCAAATTGATGGTAACGTCCACCCGGCCCCGTGAAAGGCGCGAACTGATTTGACGCTTGATAATTGTTTCAAGCGGCGCCAGTTCGCCTCCAAGGCGTAGGTGCACGTCGAGGAAACGGTTGTTCACCGTCTTTACATCCACGGAAACCGAATAATTCGCACCTTCCGCCGAACCCCGTCCATACCCTGTCATTGATTTCATATATTTGTTTTGCTTGTCGGTTGTCCGTTGTCAGTAAGCCTGTTGGCAGTTGTCTTTAGTTATCGTAAACCTACGAATCGATACACAATTGCCGGTCAAACAACTGACAACTGGCAACTGACTACTGGCTATTGACTAATTCTTCTTCTTCATCCGCAAATTGAAGTTCGTAGAGTTTGCGATACTGTCCGCCACGCAGCAGTAATTCGGCATGCGTGCCAACTTCAGTGATACGGCCACCTGCCATCACCACGATTGCATCCGCGCGCCGCACCGTTGAAAGGCGATGAGCTATGACCATCGTCGTGCGATTGCGAACCAGGTTCGCGATCGCCTGTTGTACAAAGCGTTCTGATTCAGCATCGAGGGCCGAAGTCGCCTCGTCCAAAATCAAAACCGGAGCATCAACCAATAAGGCCCGCGCGATCGCCAGCCGCTGGCGTTGACCACCAGAAAGAAAAATTCCACGCTCACCGACGATCGTTTCATATTTATGCGGCAGCTCTTCAATGAAGTCGTGCGCGAATGCGATGCGCGCTGCCTCTTCAATCTCAGCGTCCGTCGCATTGGGCTTGCCATATGCAATGTTGTGGCGGACGGTGTCGTTGAACAACACAGTTTCCTGAGTCACGAGGGCGATCTGGGCACGCAAACTCGAGATGGTGGCGTCGCGAAGATCAGTTCCGTCCCAGAGCACCACGCCCGAAACCGGATCATGGAAACGTGGCAGCAGCTTTGTCAGCGTGGATTTGCCGCCGCCCGATTCGCCAACCAGAGCAACCATCGAACCGGCGGGCACGGTTAGGTTGATGTTGTGCAAAACGGAGCGCGCTTCGTTTGCATAACCAAACGACACGTCTTTGAGTTCGATTGCGCGCGCAACGGGGCCAAGCACGACCGCGTTTGCCTTTTCCGGCAGATGCGCGTCTTCGTCCATTACTTCCCAAACGTGCTGCGCCGCCGCCAGCGCCTGCTCCATCGCGTTTTGCAGGCGCGAAAGCTTGCGCATTGGATCGTAACTGCGAAAAAGGAAAAATATGAAAGCCAGAAACTGCGCCGCGTACATGCGACCCGAAACGATTTCCCGCTGGCCAAAATAAAGCAAAAACACGACGAAGATCATGCCAATCATTTCAATCGTCGGTGGAGCAAATCCCGAGATGCTTGCCGTTCGAAGGTTGGCGCGCACAATTCTTTTGGCAACTGTTGTGAAGCGTTCCGATTCGCGCGATTCTGAGCGATAAGCTTTAACGATGGTTTGATTAGACAACGCTTCCTGTGCAGTGTCAGTCAGTTGTTTGTTACCTTCGAGGCTTTCGCGTGAAAGGTTGCGCAACGCGGTGCCGAAGCGCGCGGTGAGAACAGCAACGATAGGAGCGATTGTCAGAGAGCCGAGCGTCAACCGCCAACTGTAGTAGAAAGAAGCGCCAAGAAAAAAGATTAAGGTAAAACTCTCCCGCAGCATGTCGCGCAGTGTGCTGGATACTGCCGCTTCAATAGCCGCCGCGCTCGATACCAACCTGGACACGAGGTAGTTAGTGCGATGACGTTCAAAAAAACTGGCGGACTGGGCCAGCAAGTGGCTGAAGAGATCTTGTCGTAGTTTCAAGACCGCTGACTGTCCGATGCGCGCCATCAGGTAAGTGGAAAAATATTCCGCGATGCCCTTCGTCAGAGTGAACACAAGGAGCAAAACAGAGATCATTTTCCAAGCGCCTAGGCCTGACGGCGGAATGATTCGTTGGAGTCCAAAAAGGGTAGATGTGCGCTGGCCGGCGCCCTGAGCAAACGCCTGATCAAAGATGGGGACAATCAGACCGCCAATCGCGGTTTCCAGCAAACCGACGACGAGCATCGCAATGGTCGCCAGTGTGAAGGTTCCCCAGTGAGGTTTTAAGTACCTGAGCAGTCTTCTAAGATCGCGCATCTACTTCGGGAAAGTCTCGGTTTAATCGGCCACAAGGAAGGAAAGACGGCTGTAAAAATTAAAGAGTAACTATACGTATCAGGCCGCAAAAGCGTCAAGGCGAAGCGATTTCAAAATCGGTCTAAAGCCAAGGCGCTGATCCGCTGTTCCACCTCGGGCACGCTTTTCTTAGGCCACATCATCAAACTGAGCTATAATTCTGGTCGTTCCTAATCATTAAACAAACCCGGCGGGAATAAGACTTGGCACAGCCATCACAGGTAGAGAGCAAGTTCGCAGGAAAACGCTTATTGATTGTCGATGACGATGCAGACATGCGTTTACTGCTCGCAGAGTACTTTCGCCGGCTTGGTTTTGAGGTAGACGAGCGCGACAGCGGCAACGCGGCGCTGCAGCCGGCGACGACGGGCAAATTCGATTGTTTCATCTTCGATGTTTCGATGCCTGGGATGTCCGGCTTTGATCTTTTGAAGCGCACACGTGAACGCGGCGTGCAAACGCCCGCTCTGTTTCTGACCGCGCATGATGCGTTGGACTATAAGGTTGCGGGTTTCGAAGCCGGTGGCGACGATTATCTTGGCAAGCCTTTCAGTCCGCGCGAACTAGAGTACCGGGTCGAGGCTCTGTTAAAGCGCTCGACATCGGTGGCCTCCAGTAGCGATGACGAACGAGTTTCTGTCGGCGATTTGGTGATTGATAAGCGCCGCCACGAAGTTATTCGCGAAGGCACGCGCATCGATCTGACCCCGCTCGAGTTCCAAATTCTCGAACTGCTTGCATCTGAGCCCGGACGCGCGTGGTCGCGCAACGCGCTGCTTGACCGCGTTTGGAGCACTGAGTACGAGGGCTATCAGCGGAACATCGATCCGCACATAAACCGGCTGCGAAAGAAACTGGAAACCGATCCCAAGAATCCGCGATATGTGCTCACCGTTCGCGGCGTGGGTTATAAGTTAAATGAAGCTCCGTAAGTCATCAGCGGTTCGGGAAACCACGCCCTCACCATTGATACATCGTCGCTCAAAACTGTCCCTGAATTCCTTATCTGCATTCTTAATGGTTCAACCAAGTCTGGCGCTGGTTTTGTTAATGACCCTCGCCTTTCCCGTTATTGCTGTTGGGCAGCAAGCAGCCACGCGCACGATCTCTTTTCCAGTGTCTATCCAATGGACCAGGCAGAAAGGTGTGGCGAAGTATCGTCTGCAAATCGCCAGCGATGAGAATTTTCGCAGCATATTTCTTGACGGTCGGGTGCAAGGCGAGCGATATACAGCCAGTGGTTTGGCCCCCGGCTACTATTACTGGCGCATCGCACCGGCTGACTCTTCCACAGGCCAATTCTCAACACCAGTGCGATTTTTTGTCTCCGGCGGAACAACAGTCTCGCCTGCGATTACTGACAAAGCCGGGCGGCGCTCGCGCCTGCGTACCGTCGCGAACAGTCATTAAAAGGATTCACAATGTGGGTAGCAAGCGCCATACTTTTCATTGCCTGGGTTGTTCTCAAGTTCTTCATGCACAAGGGCGGGTTTGTCCACATCCTGCTGCTTGGCGCCATTTCAGTTTTTGTAGTGCAGCTGATTACCTATCGCAAAACCCGCTATCACCGGCTCTCCTCTGGAAGTTAGCTTGACCCTTTCCTGCCCGTCGGCAACAATGATCAGGCTTGTTGCATCAAGAGAAACAGTGGCTTTTGTTCGCTGATTGTCAGATTGTCAGCATTAACGCTCGAGGATGATGACTATGAGTTTTTATAAAGGTTCGCTGGCCGTTCTATTTGTTTCTCTCCTGTGCGCGACGATTGGCTGCAACGCAGTTTTCGCACAAAGTGATCAGGCCCGCCGCACAGTTGCCGTTACGTATCCACTGGATGAGACAGTGACCGTGAAGTTTCGGGGCACAACCTTGTTGCCGCGGCTAAAGGGCGAGGCCAAAGTTAAGCGAGCAGGCCGACGCGGAACGCGCGTCGAGTTATCGATTGACAACCTGCCGCGTGCGAACGAGCTCGGCGGTATCTATACGACTTTTGTTTTGTGGGCCATCTCGCCTGATGGTCACGTTGACAATCTCGGCGAGATCAAAAGAGGTGGCAGTCCCTATGTCGCTTCAAAACTGGACGTGACTACGCCGCTGCAAACGTTCGCATTAGTCGTAACTGCTGAGCCGCACTTCTTGATGAAAGTTCCCAGCCGCATGGTTGTGCTGGAAAATATTCCGCCGCAACGGCCGGGCAACAGCCAGGTCGAAACCGTCAACGTTCAATACATCGGAAACTCAAGTGACTATTTTAGAGATCCACGTGTGCCCGAAATCGCCTCGTCGGATTTTCGCGACATTCCAGTTTCGCTGCTCGGTGCGCGACAGGCGCTGAACCTCGCGCGCTTCGCCGGCGCGCAGGAGGACGCTACGCAGGAACTTGAACAAGCCGAAGCCGATCTGCTGGCGGCTGAAAAAGCGTTGCGATTTAACCAGCCTACCGCTGAGGTCGATGTGCTGGCACGAAAGGCTACCTCTTCCGGCGCGAGAGCTGAGGAGATGGCAGCCACGCGCCGTGCGGCCCGCTTGCGCCGCGAGGACATTCAGCGTCGTGACGAGGCTTTGCGGTCTGCGGAGCAAACTGCACAAAGCGCACAACAGGAAATCGAACAGCTTCGAGGCGCCCTGGACCGCGAACAGCGCGCTCGTGAGTTGGCAGAACGTGATGCGTCAACGGCCAACGAACAACTGCGGGAGCAGCGCATCGAAGTGGCGCGCCTGCGCGATGAATTGCAGACCGTTCGCTCTGAAGGCGAAACGGCAAAGCTGAATTTGGCCCGGCTGGAAGGCGAACGTCACGCCGAGCAAGCGCGCATCGAAGGCGAGCAGCGTGAGCAACAACGGCGCGCAGGAGAGGCGGCTTTAAAGAGCAGCCTCGCGAAGTTTGGCGCGGTGAAAGAAACCGCGAAGGGATTCCAACTCTTGTTGCCAGAATCCATCTGGACTGGACCACGCGCAACGACATTAGTTTCCGCGGCAGCCGCGAAGCTTGAGCCGCTCGCGGCGTTGTTGGCAAGCAATCCGGATTACCAGGTCGTGATCGAAACATATACGGACGGCAAAGGCGACGAGGTGACTTTGCAGCAGTTGACGCAAGACCGCGCTCGCGAATTATCTGATCGCTTTCAGGCCGCCGGCGTCGAAGCGGCGCGACTTCAAGCTAACGGAATGGGAGCAGCGAACCCGGTGGCTAGTAACACGACTGTTTCCGGACGAGCCCGCAATCGCCGCACAGAGATTACAATCATGCCTGTGTCCGCGCGTAGCGCTTCAAATCAGTAGGCAGTTACCAAGGAGCTGTCGGCAGTCAATGAATTCCGTGCCCGTGGGCGCCATGTTGTATTAGTGCTAAAGCTTGCCGCTCGAGCTCACTGCCGACTATGAATTGCGTGGCTGGGTGGCGACATTTCTTGTTGCTAATGCGGAACCGTACTGCCTACTGCTCCTGCCTACTGCCGGCTGATCATGTCCCCACTCGAAGTATTACAACTCGTTGGTTACTCGATTGGCGCCGTGTTGCCAGTCTGGTTGGGCATTCAACTATTTTCACGCCGCCGCAAGCTGAGCACCGTTGAACGGCTACTGTTTTTGCTGGCGCTGACCATGGGTGGTTGGCATGGCAGCAATCTCATCATTACCCTGCATGGTCTCTTCGGTTTCAGTTACGACAAATGGACCACGCTGCTGCGCGCCGCCGACAGCGTTTCGGTAATCAGCATCACCTTTGCGTATTCCTTTCTGCTTCACGTTCATCTTTATCTTTGGGCTGCCGCCTCAAACCGCCCGCTAAAACTGAACGAGAAAGTTCGCGTCTACCTGTCCTACCTGCCGAATCTCTTCCTGGCAGTCGCGCTTTACAAGATTTGGTTTCGACCGTACGCGCCGATGATGAGCCGGTTGCATTTTCTGGTTTTGCCGATGGCGGTGTGGATCACCTATGTGCTGGGCCTGATCGCCATCACCGAACTGCTGATCGCCCGGAAGACCCAGAATCAAAGCGAGCAACGCATTATGCGCACGCTGGCTGGATCATTTGTCGTGATTGGAATCGTGATTCTCGCGGCGCTCGCCTTCGGTTTGGGTGATGGGACTAAAGCAGGACTTTACTTGAAGACAGTTGCGAATCTGGGTTCACTGTTGCCTTCGCTGTTGCTCGCCTATTACATCTATCGTTATCGCTACCTCGAACTCATCATTGAAGAGAGTTTGATTGTCGCGTCGTTCGCGGCCGTCGTTCTTATCTTCTACATCTACGGCATTAAAACCATTGGCGATTGGATGACGGTGCGGTATGGGATTCGGCCAGGCGTTATAGAAGCGTTACTAATTCTGGGGCTGGCACTCGCAGCCGCGCCGTTGCGCCGCTGGCTGGAAAAACGATTTCACAAGTTGTTCGAACGCGAAGCAGCACTCTATCGACAAATTGTTTCACGCATTGGTTCGCAAGCCGGGCAGTACAAACAGTTGCCGCAGTTGCTGGATTTTGTTCAGCAACAAACGACCCAGGCACTCGGCCTGCGGCGTACGCAGATCGTTTTGCGAGAGCGTTTCATTTCCGGTGATGGTGCCATTTGCCCGAACAGTGATGGCGCCGTCTTCACTGAGGATGTGCTGGAGAATGTCATAGAGCGCGCACAGGCGAGTAGTTGGGAACCCGTCGAAAGCCATCCCGCACTCGCGGCTCAGGGATTCGACCTCGCCTATGCACTGCGTCGCGACGAGCGGGTGTCCGGGGTGCTCTTGATTGATGCAACGTCGGCCACACTCAATGAAGATACGCGCGCGGTGCTTGAAGTCCTCGCCGGGCAGGTAGCGATCGCTGTCGAAGACTGCCGTCTGGTCGAAGAAAACGTAAGCCTTGAACGAAGACTTGCCGAGCGCGAGCGTTTGGCCGCCCTCGGGCAAATGGCGGCCACCGTCGCGCACGAAATAAAGAATCCACTCTCAGCAATTAAGTCGATTGCTCAGGTGATGGGCGAAGACGAGAACATGAGCCGCGAGTATGCGCGCGATCTAAGTTTAATCATTGGCGAAACAGATAGACTGGGCCAGAGTGTCACGCAACTGCTGAGTTTTGCTCGCACGAAGGCTCCGGCGGAATTGCCACAGCTTGCCAGCCAATTGGTTGATTCTGTAGTTCGATTATTTCAGGCGACTGCCGATGGTCGAGATGTTATGTTGACGACAAAACTTGGCGACGACATTGAGTTGAGCGGTGAGATCGTTTCAGCGGTGCGCGTAGCGCTTTCGAATTTGCTGCTGAATTCGCTGCAAGCAACGGACAAAGATGGTGAGGTCACGATCGTACAGGACATCCAGGATGATGCGCTCGTTATCACGGTCCAGGACACTGGCCCAGGCATTTCGGAAGAATTGCGCAAGCGCGTGTGGGAACCTTTTTTTACTACCAAGCAAAGAGGGACTGGCCTGGGGTTGGCCATTGTGCGAAAGCGCATGGAAGAGGCGGGTGGCACGGCGCGGCTTATTTCATCGGGTAATCCCGGCCGAGGCGCGCAGTTTGAATTGCGTGTACCTTTGAACAGCGGACAGAAAAACTGATGACACGTTCGGAACGTTGTCGCTAAGTTGGAACTTCTGAACTTCGCGAGCGTGTTAGCAAGCGATTGCTGGTCCATTGCAGTCAAGAAGCCTGAGCCCATTAGAAGGCGACTGGTTCGACGACCAGGCTTGTCGAATCAGCAGCTCGCTCTCCTCGAGTTATTAAGTTAACAACAACATTGAAGGAGATAGTCGATGAATCTGCCGAAACCATATGTACGAATTCTGTTTGTAGCGCTTCTGTTAGTGTTCGCTAGTGGAGGACAGGTGCTGGGCCAGAGTCCCGCAGCCGCTCAGTCGTCCAATCAGGCCGACAAAAGGGACGACGAAATAAATCTCGAGACGCAACTTTATATGCTCGTGGGAACTAACCAGGATGTTGACGACGCGAAGATGCCGGCGTCGCTGGACTCAGTGATCCGACAACTACACGCGTCATTGCCGTTTAAGAATTATCGCCTCTCGACAACGATAATTAATCGCGTTAGAAATGAGAGCCGCTTCAGCCTGCGCTGGCCAATGGTGGCAGCTGGATCCGGCGGCACACTAACTCCCAGTTTCAATGACTTTCGCGTGAACGGCGTGAAGTTGGTACGGGATGCTTCTGGGCAGCAGTTGGTGAGGATGGATGGATTTTCGTTCGGCTCGCGCGTTCCCATTCAGACCGGGATGACCTCTTCCGCAAACCCGATGCCGACGTCGACCCCAATCATTAGTTACGAAAGCACCGGACTGAATACTGACATCAGCATGCGCGAAGGCGAGCCGGTGGTCGTAGGCACGCTGAATGTTGGTCCATCTGGAGACGCAATCATTCTGGTGATGTCAGCCAGGCGGCCCAAATAAGCAGATTCGCGGGAAAAAGATGGCTTCGGGGCCCACCCAAGCCAAGATTCAACGAGTTCATAAGATCGTTTCAACCGGCCCGAGATAACCCACAGTTCCGCTTCCTACAGCTGTCATCGGGCCAGGAAAAAATTCCCTTCCCGTGTCCTCGAAATTGCCCGCAAAACCCCTGTCAGAACATTGACCCGCATCCCAAAGAATGTTAGTTTACGCCCAGTCTTTACAGCAATTTAGAGCGCTTTGGCTGGCCTAGGAAATCCATAGTCGTACTTAATCAGAACCAATAGTGGCGTGAACGGTCTTCCAGACGGACAAGGAAAGTAATTCGCCACGTGCTGTAAGCTTCACCACTTTAGGAATCCAAAGTCCTACACGTTGATAGGTAAACCCTGGCCCAGAGGCTTGCTCCCATCAACTGGGCCAACGGTTCGGCGATCTCATAGGGTATAGGAGTAGAATGAATAGCAATCCCCCGGAATTCTTGCCCGCAGCCCGTCTGACGCAAATCATCACAAAAGAGATCGATGGCGAGCTGCTCGTCTACGATCAAACTCGAGACAAAGCCCACTGCCTCAATGAGTCTGCTGCAGCAATTTGGAAGCGCTGCGACGGCCGGACCACGGCCGGCGAAATTGCCAAATCGCTTGCCAGCGAATATGCCAAACCAATCGACGTGAGCGTGGTGTGGCTCGGCCTTGACGAACTTCGTCGTAAAGATCTGTTAGCGCACTCCCAACACTGGTCGCAAACGCCAACGGGAAGGTCTGTTTTTTCTCGTCGAGAAGCGATTAGGCGGATTGGCCTGGTCGCGGCCATCGCGCTGCCGGCAGTTGTGACTATCGCCGCTCCCACGCCCGCACAAGCGGGAACGTGCCGGCACGCTAATTCGTCTTGCACAACCGGCGGTCAATGTTGCTCAGGAGTTTGTACCGGCTCGCCGCTCAAATGCCTCGGCGGCTAGTCGGCGCCTCTAATTTCAGACCGCCGCACAATGTCTGAATAAATCACCGCCATAAATGGTCCGCTGACCACAAGCCAAGCTGGGAGAAGGTATGAATCGAATCAATATCTTGCCGCAAATCAGAAAACACCGGTTGTCGGTCTTCATCGCCATGACAATCCTCGCTTCCTCACTTGGCGTTGGCGCCTTCGTGCGGGAAGCATCAGTGCGGGAGAAGGGAAAGAGCAATAAGACAATTGATGGATCCAGCAGCGGTACGCAGCAAAAATCCTCAGTGAACCCAGGCCCGGAAGCTGTTACCGGCGTCACTTATCCTTTTACCAGCTCCAGCGGTGTGGCCCTCGAAGACATGTCGAGCGGTACGACCCAGCTCGTTGCGGCGAATCAAGAAGATACAGCATCGTCAGTCAATAACATCGGATTTGATTTTTGGTTCGATGGAGTGAGGCAGACGCAGTTTTCAGTAAACGCGAATGGCTTGCTTAAGCTCGGCAGTAGCGCTGTTACCACTCAATCGGCCAACGATTTGACCAGCATCATTAACGTTCCGCAGATAGCGCCCTACTGGGATGACTTGTTCACAGGTACAAATGGAAAAGTACATTTTAAGGTTGTTGGCAGCGCGCCCAATCGCAAGCTGGTGATCGAATGGCAGAACATGCAGATTCCCCGAGTTGGCGCGAATAACACAGGCGCAGGCACATTTCAATGCTGGCTCTGGGAATCAACCGGCGTGATTGAATTTGTCTACGGATCTGGAATCGTTCTCAACAACGCCAACAGTGGTTACTCGGTGGGCTTTGGCAGTTCGGGAACTGCTTTCGCCAGTGTTACGACGAGCGTGCCGAGCGCGGCGTATGGCACGGCGAATAATTCACAAAGCAATGCAATCACGAGCGGCACGAAATATACCTTCGCTCCGTTAACTCCTGCAGATCCCACAGCGCTGAATTTTACTGGTGTTACACAGACGGCAATGACGCTGAATTGGACGGACAACTCGACAAACGAGTTGGGCTTTGCGGTTTATCGCTCCGACAATGGCGGCACGACATACCAGTTTGTTACCCAAACAGCCGCGAACGCGACGAGCTCCGCTCAGTCTTCATTGATTCCTGGCACGACTTATTTTTGGAAGGTGTTTGCGGTGAGCGAAGGTGCCTTGAACGCGAATCCAGCAGCAGCCAGTATGTCGACAAATGCGCCGGGCAACATCAGCTCAACAGTGAGCGGTGGCGACTGGAGTTCTACCGCAACCTGGGTTGGCGGGGTGGTACCGACGGCCACAGACAATGTCACGATCGTTGATGGTGCGACCGTGACAATCGACGTGAACACCGCCGCCTGTCTCAATCTTGTCGTTGGTCAGGGAACGAGCGGGGTATTGCAATATCAGAACGCTCCCTCCGCTGCTTTGACCGTCAACGGCAATATTAGCGTTGCGGCTGGCGGTACCTTTACCGCCGGAGGTGGCTCTCAGACGCACGTTCTGAATATTGGTGGAAGCAGTCAATCGTTGGCGGCGGGAAGTCTGACCGTCGACGGCACGTTTGATATGAACACCAGCGCAAGTGTGACAACGAACTTCCTCGGAAGTTCAGACGCAACGGTGTCTGGCAGCGGACCGACCTGCGACTTTTTTGCAATCGTAGTTAATAAGGGATCGACAAAGGCACCGGTCTTGGATGTAACGCGCGTCATTACTACGAATGCGCCTGCCAGCGCAGCTAACCGTCTCACAGTTACTAACGGAACGTTTAAGCTTTCGAGCGCGTCCACGCTGACTCCGTATTTCGGCAGCCAAACGATTAGTGCCATTAATGGGCGGTTATGGCTTAACAACACGTCTGCCTCAATCACGAGTGTTGGCGTTGGCACGACGACGGGGGCGGGCGCACCCACCGTCACCGGTACGCTGCAAGTTGATGCCGGCACGTTCGGCTACGGCAGCGGTAGCAATACGCTGGTAGTTAGCGGAACGATGATTATCGGCGGAGCAAACGCCACCGTGAATATTTTTGGGGCGGTGAGTTTTCAAGCGAGCTCGACGTTCACAATGACGGCGGGCAATTTTAACGTTGATTGCCAGGCAGGTAATTCTGTGACTAGTACCGCGCAGGACACATTCGACTTTCTTGCGGGTAACACGGTCAGTTTTACCGGCGGTACCCTGACGCTTGTCGATCCCCATCCCACGAATACCAATACGGGCAATGCTGACTTTCGTGTTGTAGGATCGGCGACAAATCGGAACTTCGCGGGCTCAACCGTCAGCTTTGGCGACGGCACTAGTTCGGCCCCAGGGAACGCCATCACTGGGGGGTTTCAAATCTCGGCGCCTTCAAACCTGACGCTCGGAAACATAGTCGTCAACAATCCTTCCGGCACCATCAGAAGTGTCAGGATCAATGCGTCGTCCAGCACCATTTGCAATGTGTCGACCTTAAACGTAATCGCGGGCACCTTTAATCTGAATGCCAATACGCTTAGCGCCAACGGCAACATTGTTAACGACGGCACCATCAATGCCGACGTCCCAGGATCGGTGTTGACTCTCAACGGCTCGGTGCAACAGACCATATCCGGCGGTGGAAATTTTACCAACAACCGAATTCGCACTCTGACGATTAGCAATACTTCGGGAAGCAGTCCGGCGGTTAATCAGAGCCAAAATTTTGCCGTCACTACTGCACTGAATCTGACTTCTGGATCGCTCGGCGGCGCTGGAACGCTTACGCTAGGCGACTCGGCGGCGTCGGCGGTTCTAACAACTTCTCGTTCTGGCGGTTCATTGGCAAACACGCCTACCTTCAGTCTTTCAGGCGTAACTTACAATGTAACCTACAGCGCGCCTGTGCCTGCCGCGAGTATCACTACCGGCCTTGAACTCCCGTCTTCAATCAGTGGCACCTTAACGATTAACAATGCCAGCGGGGTGACTTTGAATGGTCCCCTCGAGGTAGATACCGCTTTGACGCTGACGAGCGGGTTGATTAGTACGACAGCAACGAACTTATTGACTCTGGGCCCGGCTGTCGCTGGTCCAGCAGGTTCATTAACCAGCTACGTTAATGGGCCACTCGCGATCATAATTCCGACAACTGGTGGCATATCCAGGACCTATGCAATCGGCAAGAGTCCCGCCTTTCGCCCCGTGACGCTTTCAAGCCTGACGCTCGCTGC